>CANQPO010000001.1 GCA_947625695.1 uncultured Clostridia bacterium
CATGCTCGATTACGAGAACCTCGAAAATCTCCTCGCACACTTCAAACTGCGCGGGGTGAAGGGGACGACGGGCACGCAGGCGAGCTTTTTGGACCTCTTCGACGGCGACGGCGAGAAGGTGCAAAAGCTCGAAAGACGGGTGGCGGAAAAGCTCGGCTTTGAAAAGGTGTACGGCGTGACGGGGCAGACTTACCCCCGCAAATTCGACTATAACGTTCTCTGCGTGCTCTCGCAGATCGCCCAGAGCGCCTATAAATTCTCCAACGACGTCCGCCTTTTGCAGAGCATGAAGGAGGTGGAGGAGCCCTTCGAAAAATCGCAGATCGGCTCTTCGGCGATGGCGTATAAGCGCAACCCCATGCGCTGCGAACGGATGGGAAGTTTGTGCCGCTATCTCATCTCCCTTCCCATGAACAGCGCGATCACCGCCTCCACGCAGTGGTTCGAGCGCACCCTCGACGACTCGGCGAACCGCCGCATCGTCAACGCGCAGGCATTTCTCACGGCGGACGCCGTTCTCAACCTCTATCTCAACGTGGCCGAAAACCTCGTCGTGTACGAAAAGACGATCGAAAAGCACATTGCGCAGGAACTTCCCTTCATGGCGACCGAAAACATCATCATGGAGTGCGTCAAAGCGGGAGGGGACAGACAGGAGCTGCATGAGCGCATCCGCAGGCTCTCGCAAGAGGCGGGCCGGCGGGTGAAGGAAGAGGGGGAGGAGAACGACCTTCTCTCCCGCATTGAAGAGGACGATCTGTTTGCGGCGGTGCACGGAAAGCTCGGCGAAATTCTCGACGTTAAAAAATTCGTAGGACGCGCGCCCGTGCAGACGGTGGAATTTATCGAAAACGAGATCGACCCGATTTTGAACGAAAATCAGGCGCTTCTCGGCGAAAAGGGCGTTGTAAACGTGTAAAACTTTTGAAAAAACGCCGTTAGCATAGTACTATGTCAGACATAATCGGAAAAAACCGCGGAATTCCCGCGGTTTTTTGGCACCTATCCCCCCAAAACGGCAATTTGTATTGTATAATATAAGTACAAATTCCATATGGAGGATCTTTTCATTGAACCAAGAAATTGCAATTTCAGTCAAGAACAAAATCGCTGAAACGACCTTTTCGGAGGTCGTTTCTTTTAACAGCGTTTACCGTCTGAAGTTTACTTTGGACGAAGAGTGGGACGAATATCCCTCCCGCGTCGCCGTGGTGATGTGGGCGGGCGGCGCCGCAGAGAAGCTGTTCACGGGCACGGAGTGCGAAATGCCGCAGATAACGTCTATGGACGCGGACAGCGTGCTCATCGGCGTCTACAGCAGGCTCGGCGCGAAGAGGATCGCCTCCTCCTTTGTGCGCCTTCGCTGCGAGACGGGGGCGGGCGGCTTCCCACAGCCCAAGCCTTCCGCTTCCCTTCACGAGCAGGTGCTCTCCTTTTTGAATGAAAAGGATTGGGAGGTCTTTGCGGACAAGGTCGCGGAGGGGATCTATTCCGCGGTGCGGGTCAACAAGAAGGGACTCGTCACCGAGGGAATGAAGATCATCGAGGTGAGCAAAGAGCAGGACGGGCAGCCTTCCGATCTTGCCCCGGGCGGCATCTTTTTCCGTTTGCGGGACGGGGTGTACACGCCGCACTATTTTGACGGGGAGAAGCTCGAGGAGCTCAAGCTCTCGGCGTCGGGCGGTTCCGCCTTCGGGCACACCCTCAAGATCGGGGAACAGAGCTATGACGGCACGCAGGACGTGACCGTCACCCTCGGAAAACTCGCCCAGAAGGACGCAGTGGCGAAGGGCGATTTGAGCGCGGGGAGCGTGGATACGCAGAGCATCACAGAGGGCGCGGTCACGGGCGCAAAGCTCGCGGCGGACGCCATAAAGGCGGGCGAACACATCTCCGTGACGCGGAGCGGAGGAAATTTCTCCGTTTCGGCCAAGGACGTCGTGTTCTCCGTGAACGGCGAGAGGGGGGACGTCATCATCGACCAGGACTCTCTCGGACTTGCGGACATCGCCTACAGCGGCAATTACCGCGACCTCATCGGCGCCCCCGATACGGGCGTCTATTCGGTGAACGGCCAGACGGGACGGGTCTGGATCGACAAGGATTCGCTCGGGCTTGCCGACGTGGCGGTCACGGGGAGTTTTCTCGACTTGGTGGACGCACCCGAGTCGGGCGTACTGTCCGTCAACGGACAGACGGGCAACGTCATTCTGACCGCCGATCTCATGGGACTTGCGAAGGTCGCAACGAGCGGAAGCTATAACGACCTGAAGGACAAGCCCGAGAGCGGCACGGGCGGCGTGACTTCCGTCAACGGGCAGACGGGGGAGGTGACTCTCACCGCATCGACGCTCGGGCTCGGCGCGCTTGCGAGCAAAGACGTGGTCGCCCGCGGCGATCTCAGTTCTCAATGCGTGGGAACGGAAGAGATCCGTCACGGCAGTGTGGACGAGGATTGCCTCGGCTCTTCCTGCGTAACCGCAAAAAAAATCGCCTCCTCCGCCGTGGAAACGGCAAAGATCGCAAGAGGCGCCGTCACCGGAGAAAAAATTGCGCTGGACGCCGTGAAAGCGGGTGCGAACATCTCCGTGACGAGAGACGTTTCGAACAACATCGTCATTTCGACCGAACTTTCTACGGGGGTATCGAGCGTAAACGGCAAGACGGGCGACGTTACCGTGGACAAGCAGAGTCTCGGGCTTGACGGGCTCACTTCCGACCGCCAATTCCCGTTTGCGACTTCGGCTCCCACCGACTTCAACGACATGGAAAACGGCGTGTTCTGCGTGATCGGTTCCTCCTCGCACGTCTGCTCCCACTTTCCGCTTTCCCTCGAAAACCCTTCGGGCTCGAATTGCGTGTGGTTTGTATTTGCCGTCTCTTCGGCGGACGGAACGTACCGCGCGCAGCTTGCAGTCTCCGGCAAGGGGGACGGCGCGCTGTGCGTTCGGAGCTATTCGTCGGGCGCGTGGAGCGCATGGGAGGAGATCGGCGCATGATTTTCGCATAATTGCCGAAGCTAAGCGGGATGCAACTTCGGAAAGTATGCGTGGAAGTCACGGTCAAATTTTCGAGGGAGGGGGGCATCAAGCCTCTCTCCCTCGTCTGGGAGGATGGGAGAACGCTTACGATCGACAAGATCAAAGCGGTGGAACACGCTCCCGCGCGGGTGAGCGCACTTCTTCCCGTGCGTTTCACCTGCGTGATTTTAGGGAAGGAACGGTGGCTGTATTTCGAACCCGAACGCCAAAGATGGTTTGTAGAAGCAAAATCGGAATAAAAAAGTTTGATTTTGCCGCCGAAAATATCTTGACGGCAAAAAAAGTTTGTTATATAATGTATCTATCCATAGGGGAGTAGTTCAAGTGGTAGAGCAACGGTCTCCAAAACCGTCTGTTGCGTGTTCGAGTCGCGTCTCCCCTGCCAAAGCCCCCGACCTGCGAACGCAGGTCGGGGGCTTTGTGTATGGGTCAGAGGGGAATCGAAAGGCAAGAGGGTTCCCGCAAAAAGACGTTGCTTGGAGAGAGAAGAGTAGGGAAGAAGAACGGAAAGGGAATAGGGCGAAGGCGTTTTTTTGTGGGATAAAGTCGCGTCTCCCCTGCCACGTCGCCGCAAGGCGCATTTTGCCAGAAGTTGTCCAAACGGGCAACTTCTTTGCTTTTTACGCCTGCGTCTCCTTTTCCCAAAAAATCTTTGCTTTGCAAATTTTTTTTGGGAGCCCTTCTTTCGCAGGTTGGGCGTTTTGCGTAGGGTCAGGCGGGCGAAAGGTCTCTTCAAGGCGTCATGCTGAGCCGTAATTTGAATACGCAGTCCGCGGTAGAAAGTCCGCGAAGGCATCTTGGTACGTTTGCGTTTGGTTTTAAGCATGCTTGGACGTAGCAAGATTCCCTCGGAGAATTGCCATGCCGGACTTCGTTCTTTCCGTTACGGCTCGGAATGACGTGGGGCGCCAAAGGGCTCCGCTTTGTATGAAGACACATCTTTCCGCAAAACTCTTGCAAAATATAAAAAATCTGTTAAAATAGAAGTGACACCACAAAAAGGATTTCGGTTATGGCGGAACTTAAAAAAGTCACTCTCTATACGGACGGCGCATGCTCGGGCAACCCCGGGGCGGGGGGTTGGGGCGCGGTGCTCCTGTTCGGCGAACACAAGCGGGAGCTCAGCGGCGGCGAGGAGGAGACCACCAACAACCGCATGGAGCTCACAGCCGTCATCGAGGGGCTCGAGCGACTCAAATATCCCTGCCACGTGGACGTTTACAGCGATTCCGCCTACACCGTGAACGGCTTCCTCGAGGGTTGGGTGTACGATTGGGAAAGGAGCGGCTGGAAGAAAGCGGACAAAAAGCCCGTTCTCAACGACGACCTCTGGAAAAAACTTCTCTCCCTGACCCGCGTGCATGAAGTCGTCTTTCACAAGGTGAAGGGGCACGCCGACAACGAGCTCAACAACCGCTGCGACGAACTCGCGCGGGCGGCGATCAAAGCGCTCTCCGATAAATAACTTTTTTCTTTTGGACATATACTGATTGTGAGTAATTTTTAGCTCCCGACCGTTATTTCAGCGGAAAGCTCATGAAGCGGAGAGGAGCGGGCGAGAGATATGAAACGCAGTACGGTCATTTTGCACATCATCTGCATTGCGCTTGCGGCGGCTACTACGCAGGTTTTTTTTCTGCTCTGCCTCGGGTATCTCCCCGAGGGCTTTCCGCATTGGGCGTACCTTCTTATCCTCATCGGCGGAACAATTCTCAACGCCGCCGTGCTCGCCCTCGACGTCATTGCTTATATAAAGAGGAAAGAATTCCTCTATAAGGCGTGCATCATCGCCTATGTCATGCTCGTGTTTGCGGGCGTGGTGCTCTATGTCCTCCTCCGCACGGGATTTATGGAGATCGCGGGGGACGAGGAACTTTTAAAGGAGTACCTCAAGCGCACGGGCGTGTGGATGGGCGTTCTCTTTGTGCTGTTGCAGTTTTTGCAGGTCGTCATTCTGCCCATTCCGAGCACGGTGACGGTGGTCGCCGGCGCGGCGCTCTTCGGTCCCTTGGTCGGAAGTTTATTGAGTCTGCTCGGCATTGTGCTCGGCTCTCTCGTCGCCTTCCTTTTGGGTAGATATGCGGGCATGCGGGTGGTCGCGTGGATGATCGGAAGAGACACCTTGGAAAAATGGCTGAAAAAGATCAAGGGCAAGGACAAACTGCTGCTCTCGGCGATGTTCCTTCTGCCCGTCTTTCCCGACGACGTGCTCTGTTTTGTGGCGGGGCTCTCGAGTATGTCCATCTGGCTCTTCCTCGGCGTGATCCTTATCTCCCGCGTGATCGCCATCTTCACGACGAGCTATTCCATCTCCCTCATTCCCTTTAACACGTGGTGGGGGATCCTCACGTGGGCGGCGCTCGGCGTACTTGTCGTCCTCCTGTTTGTCGTCCTCTACAAGAAATCGGACGCCATTTTGGGGTGGTTCGAAAAGAAATTTCACCGCGAGACGCGGATCGAGGAGAAGAAGGAGAAGGGGGACTTCACCCTCGAGGTGGTCGGCCCCGACGGGGCGATCGTCAAAAAAGGCGTAAAGCAAAAGGAAGATAAGAAGTGAACTCCCGCCGAGGGAGTTTTTTCTCGCTTCTCTTGCCGCCGCCCGCGCGCCGCGGCGCGCGGGCGGCGGCAGGTAGCAGGTAGCAGAGATTTTTCCGCTCCGAAAGAATGCGCCAAACACTTGACAGCGGGCGGCGGATAGAGTAAAATGGTATTTGGTAGAAATTGGAGTTTTTCATCAATAAAGAGGTTTTCATGGAACAAATTCAACGGTTGCGGGAGAGAAAAGAGGCGCTTTTGAAGGCGGGCGAGGCAGTTCGGAAACAGATCGCCCAGATCGCCGACGAGGACAGCTTTGTCGAACTCTCCGCATTCAGTTTTTCGGAGGGCGAGTTCGGTCCCTCCGCGGGCGAGGGGGTCGTCACGGGCTTTTGCACGGTGGGCGGTTACCCCTTTTATCTTGTGGCGCAAAATTTCGCGCAGGACTTCGGCGGGCTCACCAAGGGGCAGTGCGAGAAGATCGCAAAGACGCTCGACGCCGCCGAAAAGAACGAGACGCCCGTCATCTGGCTGCTCAACTGCCAAGGGGCGAAGATCGGCGAGGGCGTGAACGTGCTCGAGGGCATTTCCCGCCTCCTGCTGAAAGCGACCCAGCTCAAGGGCACCGTTCCCCAATACGCCGTTGTGGGCGGAAACGTCTACGGCGCGGCGGCGGCTCTTGCGGCAATCGCGGACGTGGTGTTCTTCCTCAAGGAGGGCGCGCTCGCGGTGTCCAGCCCCCTCGTGCTCTCGGCAAAGGAGGGGAAGGAACTCAAAAAAGAGGAGGTCGGCGGCTACGACGCCCTGAAGAACGCCGTGCTTCCCGCGGTGAAAGTCAAAGACCTCGAGGAGGTCGCGGCACACATCAAATTCCTCACCGAGCTCTTCGGCGAAGAGGTGATCGACGCCGAACTCAACGCGCCCGCGCCTGCGTTTGAAGAGAAGGCGGGGGCGGAAGAGGTCCTTTCGCTCATCGAGGACGGGTTGGAACTCGGCGCGAACTGTGCTCCCGAGATCAGGACGGTGTTGGGGCGCGTCGGCGGCATTGCAGTGGCGGCGGCGGTGCTTGACAAGGTGAAGCTCACCGAAGTTCATCTGAAAAAGCTCCGCGCGTTTGCCGAACTTGCCTGTTGCTATGGGCTCCCGCTCGTGCTGTTTGTGGACTGCCTCGGCGTCGAAGAGACCCTTTCCGTCAACAACAGCGCGATCCTCAAGGAGATCGCAGAGTATCTCAACATTTTGGACGCCATCGACACGGCGAAAATTTCCGTCGTCACGGGCAGAGCGGTGGGACTCGGCTATTCGCTGTTTGCGGCGAAGTCGGCGGGCTTCGACTTTACGTTCGCCCTCGCCAATGCGGAGATCGCTCTCTTTGAGGACGAAAAGGGCGCGGAGATCTTTTACGGCGGCAGCGCGGAGGGGAGAGCGGAATTGCTCGAAAAGTATGCGCGCGAGCATGCCGACCCCGTGAACGCGGCGAAGGGCGGGTACCTCGACAACGTGATCGAGCCCCGCTTTGTCAAGCAGTATCTCATCGCCGCCCTGCAGATGCTTTTGAGGTGAAAATATGTTGAATTTGCTCGACAGTTTTTTCAAATTCGATCTCGGCGAGGGTGCATTTTACGCGGTTTTCGGGTTTTTGTTCGTCTTTGTCGGCATCGCACTCCTCATTGCGATCTTTACTGCGCTCGGTTTTTTGATGAAGAAATTGAACGGCAGGAAGCGCAAGGAAGAGGCGAGAGAGTCGGCGGTGACCGCAGTCGTGCCCAAGGCAGACGAGGGAATTTCGCCCGAGACGGTGGCGGTGATCGCGGCGGCCATCGCGGCCTATTACGACGCCGCCCCCCAAAAGTGCGACTTCGTGGTAAGACGGATAAAGAGGTTGTAAGGTCTTAGAAAAACGGGAAGACGTTTTAAGGCTCCTCCTCAGGAGGAGCTGTCACGCAGTGACTGAGGTGGTGAATGTTTAGAAAGAAGGACACCACCCCCCTACCCCCCTCCTGAGGAGGGGGCATGAATGTCGCGGGCAACCGAAACAAAAATCACAAACATCATAAGGAGAGCTTTATGCGGAATTTTATAATCACAGTAGACGGAAAAAAGTATGAAGTGGGCGTGGAGGAGGTCGGCGCAGGCGCAAGCGCGGCTCCCGCGGCTCCCGTTGTAGCCCAACAGGCGGCTCCCGCTCCCGTGGCGGCCCCCAAGGCCAACTTAAGCGGTACCAAAGTCGTCTCGCCCTTCCCCGGGCTCATCAAAAATTTGCTCTTTGCAAACGGGGCGGCGGTCAAAAAAGATCAGCCCATTCTCGTGCTCGAAGCGATGAAGATGGACAACGACATCACCGCTCCCTGCGACGGCGTCATCACTTACAACGTGCAGAAGGGCGCGAACGTCGAATCGGACGCAGTTCTCGCCGTCATCGCCTAACGGAGAAGTTTCATGCAGAATTTACTTGCACTCGACTTCGGAAAGATTTTTTCCGATCTATGGCAGTCCATGGGGCTCTCGCAGGGGACGTGGCAGAACTATGTGATGCTCGTCATCGCCTGCCTTTTGATCTTTGTGGCGATCAAGTTTAAGGCGGAGCCCATGCTGCTTCTTCCCATTGCCTTCGGTATGTTCCTCATCAACCTTCCAGGTGCGGAAAAGGTGCTGTGGGGAACATATACCGATGAAGCGCACACCTATGACCTTGTGGAGAACAGGGGGCTGCTTTGGTATCTCTACTACGGCGTGGATAAGGTCATCTACCCGCCGATCATCTTCCTTGGGATCGGCGCGATGACCGACTTCGGTCCACTCATCGCCAACCCCAAGAGCATGTTCATCGGCGCGGGCGCGCAACTCGGCATTTTCATCGCCCTGTTCGGCGCAATGCTCCTCGGCTTTGAGGGCGCGGAGGCGGCGGCGATCGCCATCATCGGCGGTGCGGACGGCCCCACGGCAATCTACGTTGCCAAGACCCTCGCGGAGAATTTGCTCCCGATGATCGCCATTGCGGCATACTCCTACATGGCGCTCATCCCGTTCATCCAAAAGCCCATCATGCGGCTCCTCACCACCAAAAAAGAGCGCATGATTCGCATGAAGCCGCTCCGTCAGGTCTCGAAGGTGGAGAAGATCATCTTCCCTGTGGCGATCACCTTGGTCGTGGGACTTCTTCTGCCCGACGCGGTGCCACTTCTTGGCATGCTCATGCTCGGGAATTTGTTCCGCGAATCGGGCGTCGTCGAACGGCTCTCCTCGCAGGCGCAGAACGGGCTCATGAACACGGTCACGATCTTCCTCGGCATTGCCGTCGGCTGCAAGGCGAAGGGGGACATCTTCCTCACGACGAATACGCTCAGCATCATCCTCATCGGCGTCGTCGCCTTCTACTGCGGCACGATCGGCGGGCTCCTCACGGCAAAGCTCATGTGCAAGCTCACGCACGGCAAGATCAACCCGCTCATCGGCTCGGCGGGCGTCTCGGCGGTGCCCATGGCGGCGCGTATTTCGGAGGACGTCGGCAGGGAGTACGACCCGCAAAACCACTTGCTCATGCATGCGATGGGTCCCAATGTGGCGGGGGTCATCGGCTCGGCGCTGGCGGCGGGCGTGCTGCTGGCTTGCTTTGGATAGTTCACGAAATTCTTTGCTCACTCGCGGTGCTCGCGTCGAAAAGAATTTCCGTGAGCGAACTTTCCTTCTGCATCAACGGCGTTGGTTTCGGAAGTCGCTTTTCCGTACAATAAGCGCGAGGTATCGCGCAGATTGTGTGCGCTTATGGAAAAGCGTGGTTTTCCAACGCGCAGTAATTCAGAAGCACCAAGAGTTCACGGAAATTCTTTGCTCACTCGCGGCGCTCGCTTCGAAAGAATTTCTGTGAGCGAACCGTATAAGCGCAACTAAAAAATCGGAGACTGAAAAGGTAAATAGCATGTCTAAAAAAGTATTGATCATGGATACCATTCTGCGCGACGCGCACCAATCGCACGCCGCGACGCGCATGCGGACGGAGCAGATGATCCCCGTCCTCGAACAGCTCGACGAGGTGGGCTACTATTCCCTCGAGGGATGGGGTGGCGCAACGTTCGACTCCTGCATGCGCTTTTTGCACGAAGATCCGTGGGAGCGGCTGAGGACCCTCCGCAAATATCTCAAAAAGACCCCCATTCAAATGCTTCTCCGCGGGCAAAACCTGCTCGGCTACCGCAACTATGCGGACGACCTCGTCGAAAAGGTGGTGGAGAAGTCGTTTGAAAACGGCGTGCGGGTCATCCGCGTGTTCGACGCCTTGAACGACCCCCGCAACATCGAGGCCTCGATGAAGGCGATGAAAAAATACGGCGAGGGCTACGGCGGCATTGCGGAGGCGGCCATTTCCTATACTTCGGGGCCCGTGTATAACCTCGATTATTTCGTCAATCTCGCCAAGACCTACGAGAGCATGGGCGCGGACAACATCTGCATCAAGGACATGGCGAACCTGCTTCTGCCCTTTGACGCATATGAACTCGTGACGGCGCTTAAAAAGGCGCTCCGCCCCGAGACGAAACTGCACCTCCACACCCACAACACGACGGGCACGGGGGATATGGTCAACCTCATGGCGATCAAGGCGGGGGTGGACATCGTTGACACCGCGCTCTCCCCCCTCGGGAACGGCACTTCCCAGCCCGCAACGGAGCCCTTGGTCGCCACCCTCAAGGGGACGGAGTACGACACGGGGATCGACCTTGAGAAACTCATTCCCATTGCGAACCACTTCAAAAAGGTGGCGCAGGAGCTCGAAAAGGAGGGCTCGCTCAACCCCAAGGTGCGGCAGGTGGACGTGAACACCCTCATCTATCAGGTGCCGGGGGGAATGCTCTCCAACCTCATGAACCAGCTCAAGAAGGCGGGCAAGGAAGAAAAACTCGGCGAAGTGCTCGCGGAGGTCCCCAATGTGAGAAGGGACTGCGGCTATCCGCCCCTCGTGACTCCGAGTTCGCAGATCGTGGGCACGCAGGCGGTGATGAACGTCGTCATGGGCGAGCGGTATAAAATGGTGACAAAGGAGACCCGCGACCTGTTTGCGGGCAAGTATGGGCAGCTTCCCATGCCCATCAACGAGGAAGTTGCGGAAAAGGTGCTGAAAGGGGAAAAGCGCATTACTCACCGCCCCGCGGACGACCTCGAACCCGAGTATGAAAAACTCAAAGCCGAGGTCATCGCCAAGGGATACTACACGCAGGAGGAGGACGTTCTCTCCTATGCCTCCTTTCCCGAAGTTGCGGAGAACTTCTTCAAATGGAGAAAGGCCGCCCGCGAAGGCGTAGACCAAGACCTGGCAAAGACGGGAGTATATCCGATTTAGTTTCGCACAATTCTTTGCTCCTCGCCCACGGGAACCGTAAGCGGGGGAGCGAAGCCGCCTCAACAGAACCCCCTCCATTGGAGGGGGATTAAGGGGGTGGGCACGTCGAAAATAATTGTGCGAGGAAACTTTTTTGCGCCTTAACATACTTGGTCCTCTCGTTCGTTTCATCGGACACTAAGCCGTAAGCATACGGCAAATTGGGTGCGCTTATGGAAAAGTGTGATTTTCCATAAGCGCAATGATTTAGAACACGAAGCGCCGTTCCCAAATCACGTCATGTCAAGCGGAACGCAGTGGAGTCGAGACATCTCTACCGCATGATTATACGGCGAGATTTCTCCACACGGTCGCTTCGCTCCCTTGGTCGAAATGACAGATTAGGGACAGCAAGGAGCGGCGGAAGTGAATTCCGCCTAAGGCAAGTATTCTAAAATGTCACCCTGAGCGGAGCAAAGCGGAGTCGAATGGGTCTCTACCGCATGATTATACGGCGAGATTTCTCCGCACGGTCGCTTCGCTCCCTTGGTCGAATGACAGATTAGACAGTGCGCTGTAACAAAGTAGAACACACACATTAAATTAACACACGGGGGCGGGCGCCCTCGTTTTGCTAAGGAGAAGAGATGAAAGTCGCAGTAGTGGGCGGCGGCGCAAG
Organism: uncultured Clostridia bacterium; assembly: GCA_947625695.1. Classification (GTDB taxonomy): domain Bacteria; phylum Bacillota; class Clostridia; order Christensenellales; family Borkfalkiaceae; genus Gallimonas. Next base: position 11,573 of record CANQPO010000001.1, read on the forward strand.
CGGGCTCATGGCGGCGTATGCCGCCGCAAAGAGCGGGCACCAAGTCGTCCTCGTCGAGAAGAACGAAAAACTCGGCAAAAAAATTTATATTACGGGAAAGGGGAGGTGCAACCTCACCAACGACTGCCCGCCCGACGAATTCTTGCAAAACGTCGTGCGCGGGGAGAAGTTTTTGCGCGGCGCGGTGTATCGCTTTCCGCCGAAGGCCTTGATGGAGCTTCTCGAAGAGAACGGGCTCGCGCTCAAAACGGAGAGGGGAAACCGCGTCTTTCCCGTCTCCGACCATGCGAGCGACGTCACGAAAACGCTCGAAAAAATGTGCCGCGAGGCGGGAGTTGCCTTCAAATTCAACAGCGAAGTTTTGAAAATCGACCTTTTGCATAGTACTATGCGTGGCATAATACTTGCAAATGAGGAGATTTTTTGCGATTTTTGCATTGTTGCGACGGGCGGGCTGAGCTATCCGTCCACAGGCTCCACGGGCGACGGACTGCGGTTTGCAAAGGAGGCGGGGCACACGCTCGTGCCCTGCGTTCCCTCCCTCGTGGGGGTCGAGACAAAAGAGGACCTTTCCTCGGCGCAGGGCATTTCGGTGAAAAACTGCGTGCTACAATGCCGGCGCGGGCAAAAGACGCTCTTTTCGCAAATGGGGGAACTGCTCTTCACCCACTACGGCGTGAGCGGACCGCTCGTTTTGAGCCTCTCCGCGCTCATCAACCGCCTTCCTTTAGGCGAGCTTTCTCTCTCCCTCGATTTCAAGCCTGCGCTCGATGAAAAACAGCTCGATTCCCGCCTCTTAAGGGACTTTTCCGAGCGCAAAAACGAGCGGATGAAGAACGTCATCCGCGGGCTTCTGCCCCAAAATTTGGGGCTTCTCGTGCTGCGGGCGGCGAAAATTTCCCCCGAAAAGCAAGCGAACGCCGTCACCGCGGAGGAGCGCAGAGCTCTCCTTTGCGCGCTCAAGGCTTTTCCGCTGCACCCCGCAAAGTTGCGCGGGTTCGAGGAGGCGGTAATCACCTCGGGCGGGGTCTCGCTCGGGGAGATCGACCCCAAGACGATGCAGAGCAAACTCGTACATGGGCTCGCCTTTTGCGGCGAAGCGCTCGACTTAGACGCATTTACGGGTGGTTTTAACCTCCACATCGCCTTTGCAACGGGCTATGCGGCGGGAACGGGCATTCCAAAGGAATGAAAAGGCGGAAATTTGTTGACTTTTTCCTCCCGCCGAATTATAATAAACGGGAGAAACCAAGGAGTTCTATATGACTGTAATTCGCGGAGCAACGACCATTCCCTCGGATACGCCCGAGGAGATCAGAAAGGCGGTGAAGGAACTGCTCGAGCAGATCGAGAGCCGCAACGACTTAAAGCGGGACGAGATCGTCAGCCTCGTCTTTTCTTCGACGTCCGATATCCATTCCTACTATCCCGCCAAGGCGGCGAGGGAGGCGGGGTTCGAAGGCTGTTCTCTCTTCTCGGCGCAGGAGCCCGACATCGACGGCGGCCTGCCCCTCTGTATCCGCGTCATGCTCTTCGTGGGCAAGAACGCCGACCCAAAACACGTCTATCTGCGCGGAGCGAAAATTTTGCGGAAGGACCTCTTGGGCAAGATCAACATCGCGATCGACGGCCCCGCGGGGAGCGGGAAATCGACCATCGCCAAGATGCTCGCCCACGACTATAACATTCTCTACCTCGACACGGGCGCCATGTACCGCGCGTGCGCTTTAAAGGCGCTCGAGGCGGGGGTGGACTTAGAGGACGAGGCGGCGATCGTGGACGTCATGAAGGACGTGAAGCTCGACGTCGTGTTCGAAAACGGCGCGCAAAAGACGATTCTCGACGGCATAGACGTCTCAGAAGAGATCAGAAAGCCGCCCGTTTCGATGGCGTCGTCCTCCGTCTCCAAGCACCCCAGCGTGCGCATGCACATGACCGAGAAGCAGCGGGAGATCGCGGGACGGATGTCCTGCGTGCTCGACGGGCGGGACATCGGCACTTTCGTTCTGCCCGAGGCGGACTTTAAGTTCTACCTCACCGCTTCCCCCCGCGTGCGGGCGCGCCGCCGCTTCGACGAGCTCACCGCCAAGGGATATCAGGTCGATTTCGACCAGCTTCTCACCGAGATCATCCGCCGCGACGAACAGGACTCCACCCGAGCGATCGCGCCCCTCAAAAAGGCGGACGACGCGGTGGAGATCGACACTTCGGAAATGACCGTGGAAGAGGTGCTCGCCGAAGTGAAAAAAATCATTCAGGAGAATATCTGAAGCATGGAAGAGAACGGCGCCGCGGAAACAAAGCAGAAAAAGGCGAAAAAAGAAAAAAAACGCAAATTGCTCTTCCCCGCCAACAAGAAGGGGAAGCACATCATGCACCTCATGAACTTTATTCGCATCCTTTTTTATCCCATCCATTTCCTCGTCTATCCCTATAAACTCTATGGACATAAAAAGGTAGGGCTCGGACCGTACATTTACGTGGGCAACCACTACTGCATCTGGGACGTGTTCTATCCCGCCCGCACGACGTGGGAGGGGATGCACTACCTCATGAAGGAATCGCTCATGCACGTGCCTATCCTCGGGTACTGGGCGCGCGTCTTGGGAGCGATCCCCGCCATGCGGGACGGCAAGGACGTCCGCGCCGTGATGGACTGCATCAAAGTGCTTAAAAACGGGGAGAAGATCAACATGTTCCCCGAGGGAACGCGCAACAAGGAGGGGGACGGGGAGACTTTCTTGCCTTTCCATGGCGGCGCGGCGTTCCTCGCCATCAAGACGAAATCTCCCATCATTCCCTTCGTCATCTGCAACAAGCCGAGGGTGTGGCACGTCACGCACGTGGTGTTCGGCGAGCCCATCGAGCTGACCGAATATTACGACAGGAAGCTCTCGCAGGAGGACTTCGACGAGGCGGACGAAAAACTCAAGAACAGGCTCTATGAGCTCAGGGCGGAGCACCGCGAAATGCTCGCCGCCAAGAAGAACAAGAAGAAAAAACGCAAAGCAAGCAAATGAAAGTCCTTCTCTCCCGCCACAGCGGTTTTTGTTCGGGCGTGAAGCGCGCCGTGGATACCGCGCTCTCCGTTCCTGCCGAAAACACCTATTTGTTCGGCGAACTCATCCACAACCGCGAGGTTGTGAAAAGAGTGGAGCAGCGGGGGATTCCCACCGTTCTCTCCCTCGAAGAAGTCCCCGCGGGGAGCAAAGTCATCGTGCGCTCCCACGGCGTGGGAAAGGCGTTCTATGAGGAGTGCGAAAGAAGGGGGATCGGCGTCATCGACTGCACCTGCGGCTTCGTCAAGCGCACCCAGCGCATCGTGGCGGCGGCGGGCAAGGAGGGAAAGACCGTCCTCATCGCGGGACACAGGGAACACCCCGAAGTGCAGGGGCTGCTCGGCTGGTGTCAAGGGGAAGCGTTCGTGGTCGAAGGAGGGGAAGATTTTTCTCTCTTTCGCGACAAAAATATCGTTTTTGTGTCCCAAACGACCTTTTCCGAGCAAAGAGTTTTGAAAATTGCGGAAAATCTTCAAAAAGTATGTCAAAAAACAGTTGAGATTTTCAAGACAATTTGTTATACTACTATATGGCGGCAGAAAGAAGCGGAAGAAATTGCGCGGAAATGTGACGCCGTGATCGTGCTTGGCGGCCTCAACAGCAGCAACACGGGCAAACTTTACGAAATCGCGTCGGCGCACTGCAAACAGGTAGTCCGCTTGGAGCGAGCCGACGATTTCGAATATGAAAAATTTTTATTTTATGAAAGGGTCGGTATCATAGCGGGAGCGAGCACTCCCGATTGGCAGACTCAGGAGGTTCTTTTCAAGATGGAAGAAAACAACGCGGAAGTTCAGGCAACGACAATGATGGACGTCGTTGAGGGGATCGACAAGGCAGAGCGGTACAAGAAGGGACAGATCATCACTGCGAAGATCGTTTCCGCCACGGACGAGGGAGTTTATGTCTCCGCAGCGGGAAAGCTCGAGATCCTGCTCTCGAAAGAGGAACTCGCCACCGAGGAGTACAGCCGCGAGGCTTACGCCGAAAAGGTCGGCACAGAGATCGAGCTGATGGTGGTGGAAGTCACCCCCAAGGTAAAGCTCTCCCAAAAGATGCTGCAAAAGATCAAGGAAGAGGAAGCGCAGCTCAAAGAGATCGAGGACGGCAAGGAATTTACCGTTGTCTGCACCGGTTTCAACAAAGGCGGTCTTACCGCAGAGCTGGGCACCTATCCCGTCTTTATTCCCGCCAAGGAAATCCGCTCGGGGTACGTAAAAGACCTCGAAAAATACACGGGCAAAAAGCTCCGTCTGCGCCTCATTGAAATCAGAAAGGAGCGCAGAAAGGAGATCATCGCTTCCCAGCGCGTCATCATCGAGGAAGAGAGAGCGGCGCGCGAGGCTGCAAAGGCGGAAAGGGAAGCGGCATTCTTCGAATCCATTCAGGAAGGGGATGTTGTCGAGGGCAAGGTCGAGAGAGTGACCTCCTTCGGCGCATTCGTCTCCGTGAACGGGTTCGACTGCCTCGCCCACATCTCCGATTTGAGCTGGTCGAGCGTGAAGAGCGTGACCGATGTGCTCGAGATTGGGAAGAAGTATGAATTCAAAGTTTTGAAAGTCGATCGCGAGAACAAGAAGGTCTCCATCGGCTATAAACAGCTCCAGCCCCAGCCTTGGGACCTTGCGGCGGAGAAGTACGCGGAGGGCGACGTCGTCCACGGCAAGGTCGTGCGGATCGTTCCCTTCGGCGCTTTCGTCGAACTCGAGAAGGGCGTAGACGGCTTGGTGCACGTCTCCCAGATCACCCACGAGTGGCTCGAGAATCCCACTGCGGCTCTCTCCATCGGCGAGGAAGTGGACGCGAAGATCTTGGCGTTCAACCCCGCAGAGCGGAAGATTACCCTCTCCATCAAGGCCCTTCAGCCCCGTCCCGAGGCGGAACCCCGTCCCGAGCGCAAAGAGCGCGAGCATCACGACGAGGACCGTCCGAGAACAAGAAAGGCTCCCCGCCGCGGCGCGTCTGCCGAGGGCGAAGAGGAGGACGAGTACAGAGAATGGAACGAGAGCGAGAGCTTCGGCGCTTCCATCTCCGAGCTCATCGGCTCCGACGAGGAAAACAAGTAAATCATCTTGAAAAGCGAGCCCGTCCGTGTTTTCGGTCGGGCTTTTTCCGTAGAGAAAAGCAACATAGAATTTTTTGAAAAATTCCGAAAAATCCGTTTTGCGACGGATTTTTTTGTGTATATAAATAAGGAAATCAACATCGGGAGATAACTTATGGCAAAGACAGGCAACATTCAAATTTCCAGCGAGAACATGATGCCAATCATCAAGAAGTGGCTCTATTCGGACAAGGACATCTTTTTGCGCGAGATCGTTTCCAACGCCTCGGACGCGATCACAAAGTACAAAAAACTTGTGGGTCTCGGCGAGGCGGCGGCGGACGAGAAGTATAAAATCACCGTCACGACGGACGAAAAGGCGGGCACCCTCACCGTGGAGGACAACGGCATCGGCATGACGGCCGACGAGGTGGAAAAGTACATCACCCAGATCGCCTTCTCGGGGGCGGCGGACTTCGTGGAAAAGTACGAAAAGGCGGGCGGCGACGGCATCATCGGGCACTTCGGGCTCGGGTTCTATTCCGCCTATATGGTCTCCGAGAACATCGAAATTTTCACCAAGTCTTATATTGAAGGCGCGACGGCGGTCCATTGGGAGTCGGACGGCGAGAGCACCTACACCATAGAAGAGTGCGAAAAGGAGGGGAGAGGCACCAAGATCGTGATGCACCTCGCCCCCGAAGAGAAGGAATTTCTGAAGGAGTTCGAGGTGCGCAGCCTCCTCAACAAGTATTGCTCCTTCATGCCCTATGAAATTTATCTCAACCCCAAGGGAACGGACGAGGACAAGCCCGTCAACACGACGGAGCCGCTCTATCTGAAACAGCCCAAGGACTGCACGGAGGAGGAGTATAAGACCTTCTACCGCGACACCTTCCACGATTACCGCGACCCGCTCTTCTGGATTCATCTGAATATGGACTATCCCTTTAACCTCAAGGGCATTCTCTACTTCCCCAAGGTAAAGAAGCAGGTGGAGCTCGAGCGCGGGCAGGTGAAACTGTACTGCAACCAAGTGTACATCGCCGACAACATCAAGGAGGTCATTCCCGAATTCCTGATGCTTCTGAACGGCGTTCTGGACTGCCCCGACATCCCGCTCAACGTCTCCCGCTCCTTCCTGCAAAACGACAAGCAGGTGCAGAAGATCGCCGCGCACATCACCAAGAAGGTGGCGGATAAGCTCACCGAGCTCTACAAAAACGACAAGGAAAAGTACGAGAACTGCTGGGAGGACCTTGCCAACTTCGTCAAGTTCGGCTGCATCAAGGACGACAAGTTCTACGACCGCGTGAAGGACGTCATCATCTACAAGAACCTTGCGGGCGAGTACCGCCCCGTGGAGAGCTTCTACGGCGACGAGGTCACCGAAGAGGACAGCAAGAACGGCAAGGAGCCGCAGGCGGTTTATTACGTCTCGGACGAGAAGGCGCAGGCGCAATATGTGAAGATGTTCAAGGACGCGGGGCTCGACGCCATTCTCTGCGACACTTTCATCGACCCGCACTTCATCAGCTATCTCGAATATAAGAACCCCACCAAGGTCCGCTTTATGCGCATCGATGCAGACGTTGCGGGCGCGCTCAAGGAGGACAGCGGCGAGGATAAGGAGATCGAGGAGCTCTTCACTTCGGTGCTTGAGGGCAAGAATGCGACGGTCAAGACGGAAAAGCTCAAGGATACGGGAGTTGCCGCCATCGTCAACGTCGCCGAGTTCACGCGCAGAATGTCGGAGATGAATTCCTTCTACCGCATGGGCGAGGAGGAAGAGGGGGTCACTCTCGTCGTGAATACCGCTTCTCCCGCGGTGCAGGCGCTCAAGGGCGCGGAAGGGGAGGAAAAAGAGGCGGCGGCAATGCAGATCTATTACCTCGCCTTGCTCGCCTACCGCCGCTTAAAACCCGAAGAACTTGATGAGTTTTCACGCAATCAATCAAAAATGATAGAAAAATATTTGCAGAAATAACAAATTTTTCCTTTTTTGCTATTGACAATCGGGGCCGCCGTTGATATAATAATAAAGGCACTGAAAAACTGATTACTTTCGGAAAAGCCTCTTGTGTTTTCCGGGGCGGTTACTTTCACAACGGCGCCACAGGAGGTATATTTGTGAACGGAACTGTGAAATGGTTCAATGACGGCAAGGGCTACGGCTTTATCTCTCCCGATGAGGGCGGCGAAGATGTGTTTGTACACTTCTCCGCAATTCAGACAGAGGGCTTCCGCACGTTGAAGGAAGGGCAGAAGGTCACCTTTGAGACCGAGCCCGATCCCAAGGACAGCGGAAAGCTGAGAGCTGTAAACGTCGTCCCCCTTTCTTGAGGAGAAATCAAAAAAAGACGCACCGCACAAGGCGCGTTTTTTTTCACCCTTTTTGCAAAAATGCGCATAGGATGAAGTATGCTTTTTGAGGGACAGGGCTTTTACTTCATCGGGATCGGCGGGGTGAGCATGAGCGCTCTTGCACGGCTTCTGCGGGACAGAGGGTGCAAAGTGCGCGGGAGCGACAGGCGGGAGAGCGTGTACACCCGTGCGCTCAAAGAGGCGGGGATCCCCGTTCACATCGGAGAGGAAGAGGAGATCGCCGAGGAAAACGTTGTCTTTACGGGGGCGGTCGCGGAGGAACATCCGCAGCTGTCGTCGGCGCGGGCGGCGGGGAAACGCCTCATTCCGCGCGCAGAACTGCTCGGCGAGGTCGCAAAGGGTTTCCCGCATGTCATTTCGGTGGCGGGGTGCCACGGCAAGACTTCCACCTCTTCCATGCTCGCGCACATCTTCCGCGCCGCGGAAAAGCCCTTTACCTGCCACATCGGCGGGGAGGACGCAGAGCTCTCCAACTACTTTTCGGCGGGCGGGGAATACTTCGTCACCGAAGCGTGCGAGTTCGGGCGGAGCTTTCTCTCCCTCAGGAGCGAGGTCGGGGTGATCCTCAATACCGACCTCGACCACACCGACTGCTACAAGAGCGAGGAGGAACTGTTTGAGGCCTATCTCGCCTTTGCGGGGAATTCGGAAAAGGTCGTGGTGTGCGATGACGACCTGCGCGCGCGGCACATTCCGCATGCCCTGAGTTTCGGGCTGGGCGGCGGGGATATCCGCGCGGAGGACCTGAGATGCACGGGGGAGAAGTATTCCTTCACCGTCGCCGAAAAGGGGATCCCCTTGGTGCGGATCAAGCTGAATGTCGTCGGGAAGGTCATGGTGACGGACGCGCTTGCGGCGTTTGCGGCGGCGCGGCTATTGGGGCTTTCCGCGGAGGAGATCAAGAGGGGACTCGAAAACTTCTACGGCGTGGGGAGGCGGTTCGAAGAGGTGGGGACCTTTTGCGGCGTGCCCGTCGTGTGCGATTACGCCCACCATCCGCGCGAGATCGCCGCGGTGATGGATACGGCGCGAAGAATGTGCCACGGCACCGTGCGCGTCGTCTTTCAGCCCCATACCTACACGCGGACGCGGGACTTTCTGCCCGAATTTATCGAAGTGCTGCGGGCGGCGGAGAACCCCATCATCTATAGGACCTTCGCCGCGCGGGAGCCCTTTTTGGCGGAGGGGAGCGCCTATACCCTTGTTTCCCGACTGCCCGAGGCGGTGTACGTGCAATCGCCCATGCAGCTGAAAAGGCGGCTGGAGCAATTTGTTGAGCGGGACGATTTGGTGCTCGTGCTCGGCGCGGGGGACATCTACGATATTGCAAAGAGCATATTAGACACAGCCGCCGCCTCTTCTTAGAGGCGGCGGCAATGTTTTTTGGGGAGGCGCCTTTCTTGCTGTCCCCCGCGTTAGCGGGGGAAAGTGGCGAACGTAGTGAGCCGGAAGGGGGGACGGTTACTCATGCAAGGAAAAAATAAGGCGCCCCCTTCCCTACCCTCCCCCAAACCTGTTGGGGGGAGGCAAGAAAGGAGGCTTCCCCAATCACTTGCGCGAGCAAAATCGCCATTTTGCGCTGCGCGACAACATTTGTTGCATACCTGCAACTTCTTGTCCGATGAAACGAATGAGAGGACAAAAAAGTTAAGGCATAAAAGCATGTTTCTTCACGGCGTTTATTTTCGAGTGCAACGAGAAAAGAAACGCGTGAACATTTACACTTTATATTCTTTCCCTTTTTCCTTGCAGGCGTAGAGGTAGCCGGTGAGCAGACGTGCGCTACGCGGGGTAAACCCGTGCTTTTCCGACCATCTGCGTCCGAGGTCCTCAAGTTCCTCCGCGGGTAGCTTGAGCTTTAAATCCTTGCTCAGCTCGCGCACGATGGCAAGATACTCCTCTTCGCCGAGAGAGCGGAAGGAGATCGTAACGCCGAAGCCGCCGCGCGGGGCATTCGAAGTTGCCGCAAGCAGCACGTTTTCGGCGCTGCATGTGGGGAGATTGTCCTCCGCGCCGAGCGACTCCACAAGTACGAGGAAAAAGAGGGGAAGGCGGGAGAGCATGTCCACAAGGGCGGGAAGCTCGCTCAAGTTTTCGCGGGGAAGTTCCACAAGGCGGAGCTTCTGCGACGCGAAGGCGTTCGCCGTTGCCCTGACGCTCGACGATCTCCCTGTGCCGCTTTCGCCGCAGAGCAGCATATGCGAGCAAGGGAGCCCCTTCACAAAGTTCTCGAGATTGTCGTAAATTTCCGCCTTTTCCCGCTCGTAGCCCTTGAGGTCGGCAAGGGTATAGGGGCAGGGGGACACGGGGACAAGCCCGCGCTTAATGTCGTAGCGGAATTCATGCCTGTTGATGAACATGCCGTAGCCCGAACTCTGGTAAAACCCATAGAGGAGGTTGGCAGCCTTGTCGTCCCAGCTCTTGATGGTGACGGGCGGCTTTCCCATCTCGAAATCGTCTGTCTCGAAGTCGAGCGCTTTGCCGATCTCGGTGAGGTCGGAGATGTAGGCGCTCTTGAGATAGGGGGAGATGTCGTCTCCCGCGGCGCATGCGCGGGAAAAGGCGTTGTCGTCTCTTATCACGACTTCCGCAATGTAGGCGGAAAAGTTCGTCTCTGCCTTTCCCGCAAAGAGCGCCTGCATAAACGCCGTTTTGCGCGCGGCGGTCTTTTCGTTGCGGTAGGCCGCAAACGCCGCGATGAGCGGGTCGCGAAGAATGTTCGAAAGAACGGTGAGGTTGCCAAGGTAATTGCTTTCTGCCATAATTTCCCCCTTTGCTCCATTATAGCGCGTGCAAAGAAAAAATGCAAGGGGGATGCGCAACTTTTCGAAAGAGAGTTGACCCTCGTTTTGTGCAATAAATGCTCCCTCTGAGGGTGGAAAAATGCAAAAAAATTTTCCAAAAGGGCAAAAAAAGTTTGAAATGGGTATTGAAACCTGCCAAAATATATAGTATAATAAAAGAGCAGAAAAAACCGAAGAGCCAAGGGGGAACAGCGCAATGGCGGAAAAAATGCAGAGAGAGACGGATTTCCCGCTCTATCTCTTTCATCATGGGAAAAACGACAGGATCTATGAGCTTTTCGGCGCGCATCCGCTCCTCAAGGACGGACAGAAAGGGTATTTCTTCCGCGTTTGGGCGCCGCATGCGAGCCGCGTTTCCGTGGTGGGGGAATTCAACGGCTGGAACGAGGAAGCGAACGTCATGGAGCGCATGGTGGACGGGGAGAGCTTCGAGCTCTACGTCCCCGGCGTGCACGAATACGACGCATATAAATATTGTATTGTCACGCGCGACGGCAGAAAGATCATGAAGGCCGACCCCATCGGCTTCCACACCGAGACCCCGCCCGCAAACGCGAGCAAAGTCTACGACCTCGAGGGGTACAAATGGGGGGACGGAGCTTACCTCAAACAGCTCTACAAGCGCAACCATTTCTCCTCGCCCATGAACATCTACGAGGTCAACCTGCTCTCGTGGAAAAAATATCCCGACGGAAATTACTATTCCTATCTCGACCTCTCGCGCGAGCTCGTTTCCTACGTCAAGGAGATGGGCTACACGCACGTTGAATTTATGCCCGTGACGGAATATCCCTACGACGGAAGCTGGGGATACCAGGTGACGGGCTATTTTGCGGTCACCTCCCGCCTCGGCACCCCCAAGGATTTCATGCACCTTGTAGACGAGTTCCACAAGGCGGGCATCGGCGTCATTCTCGATTGGGTGCCCGCGCACTTCCCCAAGGACGCGCACGGGCTGTATGAATTCGACGGACAGCCCCTCTATGAGAGCAGCCAGTGGGACAGAATGGAGCACAAGAGCTGGGGGACCCGCCGCTTCGACTACGGCAGGAACGAGGTCGTCTCCTTCCTCATCTCGAGCGCCTGCCTCTTCTTCGACAAATTCCACATCGACGGCATCCGCGTGGACGCAGTCGCCTCCATGCTCTACCTCGACTACGACAAGCGCCCCGGGGAGTGGGTGCCGAACATCTACGGCGAAAACAAGAACCTCGAGGCGATCGCCTTTTTGCGGCGGCTCAACGAAGCGGTGTTCATGCGCTTCCCGCACGTTCTCATGATCGCGGAGGAGTCCACGGCGTGGGGGCTCGTAACAAAGCCCGCCTCGGTGGGGGGACTCGGGTTCAACTATAAATGGAATATGGGCTGGATGAACGACATGCTCTCCTATCTCACCCTCAACCCGTACTTTCGCATGAACAACCACAACAAGCTCACCTTCTCCATGATGTACGCCTTTTCGGAGAATTATGTGCTCCCCATCTCGCACGACGAGGTGGTGTACGGCAAGTGCTCGCTCATCAACAAGATGCCGGGCAGCTACGAAGAGAAGTTTGCGGGCGTGCGCTCCTTCCTCGCCTATCAGACGGCGCACCCCGGCAAAAAGCTCAACTTCATGGGGTATGAATTCGGGCAGTTCAAGGAGTGGGACTACCGCGAGGGGCTCGAATTCTTCCTGCGCGACAACTACGAAATGCACGCCAAACTTTCGGAGTTCGTAAAGGAACTCAATGAATTCTATAAAAGTACGCCGCCCTTCTATGAAGTTGAGGACAGCTGGGACGGCTTCGAGTGGCTCGCGCCCGATGACGCGGACCGCAACGTCGTCTCCTTTATCCGCAGAGACAGAAAGGGGAGGGAAGTGATCGCCGTCGTCAGCTTTTCGGGAGCGGACGCGGACGATTATCTTCTCGGCGTCAACCAAAAGGGGAAGTACCGTTTGCTGTTCAACACGGACGACGAGAAGTTCGGCGGGACGGGGCGGCTCGGCAAGAGGAGGATCTTCACCGCCGTCAAAAAGCCCAGCCACGGGAAACAGTATTCCCTCCGTCTGCCGATGCCTCGCTTTACCTGCCTCTACCTTGAAAAGGTGGAAGAAGAATAAAATTTTGAGAATACATAATGGGAGATATAAAGATCATGCAAAGAAAAAAGGAATGCGTTGCAATGTTGCTTGCGGGCGGACAAGGCTCTCGTCTGTACGCACTCACCAACAACATCGCAAAACCCGCCGTTGCATTCGGGGCGAAGTACCGTATCATCGACTTCCCCTTGAGCAACTGCATCAACTCGGGTATAGATACCGTCGGCGTTCTGACGCAGTATGAACCGCTCGAGCTCAACGAGTATATCGGAAACGGCCAGCCGTGGGACCTCGACCGCAGCTTCGGCGGCGTGCACATTCTTTCGCCCTATCAGGCGAAGAAGAAATCTTCGTGGTACGAGGGCACGGCGAATGCCATCTACCAGAACAGCAGCTTCATGAAGAAGTATAACCCCGACTATGTGCTCATTCTCTCGGGCGACCACATCTACAAGATGAACTACGCCGAGATGCTGTGGGCGCATATCCGCACGGGCGCGGACTGCACGATCGCCGCCATCGAAGTGCCGATGAAGGAGGCTTCCCGCTTCGGCATTCTCAACACCAATCCCGACGGCTCCATCTATGAGTTCGAGGAAAAGCCCAAGGCGCCCAAGAGCAACCTTGCCTCGATGGGCATCTATATCTTCACCGCGGAGAAGCTGTACAAATACCTCGAGGAGGACGATAAAGACCCCGACAGCGAGAAGGACTTCGGCAAGAACGTGCTTCCCAAGATGCTCCACGCGGGCGAGAAGATGTTCTCCTACCGCTTCAAGGGGTATTGGAAGGACGTCGGCACGATCTCCTCGCTCTGGGAATCGAATATGGACCTTCTCGGCGAAGAACCCGCGTTCGACGTGGGGGACTCCGATTGGAAGATCCATTCCCGCAACCCGCTCGCGCCGCCCGAATACGTGGGCGAAACGGGAAAGGTGGAGAACTCCATGATCGCCCTCGGCTGTGAGATCGAGGGGACGGTGGAGCACTCCATTCTCTCGAGCAACGTCGTCGTCGAGGAGGGCGCAGTCGTAAAGGACAGCGTCATCATGGCGGGGACGGTCATCAGGAAGAACGCAAACGTCACCTATTCCATCATCGACGAGAACGTCGTGGTGGAGGAGGGGGCTTCCGTCGGCGAGGACAAGAGCGCGGCGGCGGGCATCGCGGTGCTCGGCAGAAACATCACGATCGCCGCGGGCGCGAAGGTCGAGGCAGGTAAGATCCTCGACAAGGATTACAAGGGGGAATAAAGAGATGGCACATTCTACGGTAGGCGTTATCTTTTCCAACATTCACGACGAAAATATTCCCGAACTCTCCAAGCACAGGACGATGGCGTCCATTCCCTTTGTGGGAAGGTACCGCCTCATCGACTTTGCGCTCTCCAACATGGTGAACTCGGGCATTACGACGGTGGGCATCGTCACAAAGAACAACTATCAGTCCCTCATTGACCACCTCGGCAGCGGCAAGGATTGGGACCTCGCGCGGAAGGACGGCGGCATCATTCTGCTTCCCCCTTACTCCAACGAGACGGATAAGCCCTACACGACCCGCCTCGAAGCGCTCATGAGCATCACGGGCTTCCTCAACCACAGGAAGGAGGACTACGTCGTCATCTCCGACTGCGACGGCGTCGCCCGCATGGACATTGCAGACATCGTGCGCTTCCACGAGCGCAACCAGGCGGACATCACCATGGTCTACCACGAGGAGGAGAGCGTGGAGTCCTCCTACTATATCACCCTCGAACCCGACGAGAGCGGACGGATCAAGGGGCTCAAGATCAACCCCGACGTCAACGGAAAGGGGAAGTTCAACCTCTATGTCAACGTCATGGTGATGAGGCGGGAATACCTCATCGACACCATTCAGAACGCCGTGCAGAGGGGCTTTTCGAGTTTCGGAAGGGACATCCTCACCAAGAACGTGGACAGTCTCCGTATCTTCGGTTACAAGTTTACGGGTTACTATGCGGGGATCTCCTCCCTTCAGAAGTACTATAAGCACAGCATGGAGCAGCTTCAGAAGGAGGTGCGGGACGAACTCTTCGGCGCGCGCGACATCTACACCAAGGTGCGCGACTCGGCGCCCTCCAAATATTACGACGGCGCGGTGGTGAAGAATTCGCTCATCTCCGACGGCTGTATCATCGAGGGCACGGTGGAAAATTCCATTCTCTTCCGCGGCGTGAAGGTCGGGAAGGGGAGCGTCGTCAAAAATTCGGTCATCATGCAGGACACCGTCATCGAGGACGGCGCGTCGCTCACCTGCGTCATCACCGATAAGAACGTGGTCATCCGCGACCGCCGTCACCTTGCGGGCTGTGAGGAACTTCCTTACTTCGTCGGAAAGGGGAGAATGCTTTAAAAACCTGTTTCCGCTTCCGGCGGGCAAAATCAAGATATAAAAAAATAGAATGGGGGAATGATTATGGCAACGACGAAAAAGACTACGAAAAAGGCGGTGGAGGTAGTGGAAGCTCCCGCAGTTGAGGTGCAGCCCGAACCCGTACCCGCCGAGATCACGGTGGAGGCAAAGCGGAAGATCCTCTTTGTCGCCTCGGAAGCCGCTCCCTTCATTGCAACGGGCGGGCTTGCCGAGGTGGTGGGCTCGCTCTCCAAGGCGCTTGCGAAAAACGAGCGCTACGATGTGCGGGTCATCATTCCGCTCTACCAGGACATTAAAAAAGAGTACCGCAAGGAGTTCCGCTTCATCGGCAACATCTTTGTGCCTCTTTCTTGGCGCAACCAATATTGCGGTATCTTCGAGTACGTGAAGGACAACGTCACCTTCTACTTTGTGGATAACGAGTACTACTTCAAGCGGCCCGGGTGCTACGGCTACTACGACGATGGCGAGCGGTTCGCCTTCTTCTGCCGCAGCGTCATGGAGATCTTGGGCTTCATCGGGTTCTATCCCGACGTTCTCCATTGCCACGATTGGCAGGCTGCGCTCGCGG
Organism: uncultured Clostridia bacterium; assembly: GCA_947625695.1. GTDB lineage: Bacteria > Bacillota > Clostridia > Christensenellales > Borkfalkiaceae > Gallimonas. The sequence goes on from CANQPO010000001.1 coordinate 26,913, forward strand.
CGCTCTACTTAAAGACGATTTATTGCTTCCGTCCCGAGTATCAGTTCATCCGCGCGATCTTCACTATCCATAATATCGAATATCAGGGCAAATATTCCCTCGATATCCTCGAGGATCTCTTCGGGATCTCCTACCACTACCAGTACCTCTTGGAGTACGACCGCTGCATCAACCTCATGAAGGGGGCGATCGAGTGCTGCGAAAAGTTCTCCACCGTCTCTCCCACCTACGCGTGGGAGATCAAGGACCCTTACTATGGGCATGGGCTGGACGCCATTGTGCGCCGCAACGAATTCAAGCTCTGCGGCATTCTCAACGGCATTGACCCCGACTACTACGACCCCGCAACGGACAAGGCGCTCTTTGTGAACTACTCTGCAGAGAACATCGCGCCCAAGGCGGTGTGCAAAGAGGAGCTGCAGCGCATGCTCAACCTCCCCGTAAAGCCCGACACGCCCATCATGGCGATGATCTCCCGTCTCGTCTCCCACAAGGGGCTCGACCTCGTGCAGGAAGTCATCGAACAGGCGCTTAGGCAGGATATGCAGTTTGTTCTGCTCGGCACGGGGGACTCCGCCTATGAGAATTACTTTGCCGACCTCGCAAGAAGGTACCCGGGCAAAGTCGTCTCCGTCATCTCCTTCAATTCCGATCTCTCGCGCAAGATTTACTCGGGCGCAGACCTCTTCCTCATGCCGAGCAAGAGCGAGCCCTGCGGTCTTTCGCAGATGATCGCTTCCCGTTACGGCGCCATCGCCATCGTCAGAGAGACGGGGGGACTGCGCGACAGCATCTCTCCCTACGGCGCGGGCGGCAACGGATTTACCTTCCACGACTACAATGCCTATGATATGCTCTACGTCATCAATGAAGCGCTCGCCGTATATAAAAATAAGGAAGAGTGGGCGGCGCTCGTCAAGAAGGCGATGACCACCGATTTCAGCTGGAGCAGATCGGCGCAGTCGTATGAAGGGTTGTATGAAAGTGTTCTCAAATAATCCCCAATCGGAGTTATAAAATTATGAGTAAATTAACAAGTCAGGAAGCACAACAGCTTATCAGCGGAAAGCTCTCCCGCTATTTCGGGGTCATTCCCTCCGAAGCAAGCCGCGAACAGCTCTACAAGGCCGTCGTCATGAGCGTGAGAGACATCATGCTCGAAAAGCGGCAGAAATTCCATATCAAGACGAAGGGCGCAAAGGCAAAGCGCGTCTACTACCTCTGCATGGAATTTCTGATGGGGCGCTCGCTCAAAAACAGCATCTACAATCTCGGGATCAAGCGCGCCGTGGAGGAGGCGCTCAAACCCTATCACGTCACTTTGGAAGAACTCTACGAAGAGGAACCCGACGCCGGACTCGGCAATGGGGGACTCGGGCGGCTCGCCGCCTGCTTCCTCGACGGCCTCGCCACGCAGGACTATCCCGCCATGGGCTTTTCCATCTGCTACCAATACGGTCTCTTCAAGCAGAAGATCGTGGACGGCTGGCAGATCGAGCTCCCCGACGTATGGCTCCCCGGCGGCGAATGCTGGCTCACCCAACGCAGCGACAAACAGTTCATCGTCCGCTTCGACGGCGAGATCGAGGAGAAGTGGACGGAGCACGGCATGGAGACCATCTACCGCAACGCCAAGGAGATCGAGGCGGTCGCCTATGACATGATGGTTTCGGGCTACAATTCGGAGGCGGTCAGCGTGCTTCGCCTTTGGCGTTCCCGTGCGGTGCAGAACTTCGACATGCTGCTCTTCTCGCAGGGCAATTACGAAGCCGTCATGCGGGACGACAGCGAAGCGGAGCTCATTTCGAAGGTGCTCTATCCCTCCGACAACCACAACGAGGGCAAGTCCCTTCGCTTGAAGCAGCAGTACTTCCTCGTCTCCGCCTCTTTGCAGTGCATCGTCTCCGACCATAAGCGCAGATACGGCTCCCTGTCTCTTCTGCCCGAGATGGCGGCGATCCACATCAACGACACCCACCCCGCGCTCGCCATTCCCGAGCTCATGCGCATTTTGGTGGATGACAACTACTTTGATTGGGACACCGCATGGAACATCACCACGGCGACCTGCGCCTATACCAACCACACCGTTATGGCGGAAGCGCTCGAGACATGGGCGGAGGACCTCGTCGCGCGCAGGCTCCCGAGAATTTATGTCATTCTCAAGGAGATCAACCGCCGCTTCTGCGAGGACCTCTGGAAGCGGTTCCCCGGCGATTGGAACAAAATTTCCCGCATGTCCGTGCTCTCGCACAACATCGTGCGGATGGCCAATCTTTGCATCGTCGGCTCCCACAGCGTGAACGGCGTGTCCGAATTGCACAGCCGCATCATAAAGGAGAGCATTTTCCGCGACTTCTACGACTATTCGCCCGAGAAATTCGGCAATGTCACCAACGGCATCGCGCACAGGCGTTGGCTCAACCAGTCCAACCCCGAGCTCTGCGCCCTCCTCAACGACTGCATCGGTGAGGGCTATGCCAAGGACGCTGCGAAGCTCATCGAATTCAAGAAATTTGAAAACGACGAGAGCGTTCTCAAGCGTCTCGACGAGATCAAGCGCATCAAAAAGGTACAGCTTGCGGAGTACGCCAAGAAGTATCAGGGCTTCGACCTCGACCCCGATACCATCTTCGACGTGCAGGCAAAGCGCATGCATGAGTACAAGCGGCAGCTTCTCAACGCCCTGCACATCATCGCCGAGTACAACGCTTTGCGCGAAAATCCCAACATGGACTTTGTGCCCAAGACGTACATCTTCGGCGCGAAGGCGGCGGCGGGCTACGACATGGCGAAGCAGATCATGAAACTCATCTGCTTCCTCTCCGAGGACATCCGCAGGAATCCCGCCGTCAACAAAAAGCTTAACGTCGTCTACCTCGAGAACTACAACGTCACCATGAGTGAAAAACTCATGCCCGCCTCCGAGATCTCCGAACAAATTTCGCTTGCGGGGAAAGAGGCGAGCGGCACGGGCAACATGAAGTTCATGATCAACGGTGCGCTCACGATTGGCACCCTCGACGGTGCGAACGTCGAAATGGCGGAGCGGGTCGGCGATGAAAATATCTTCATCTTCGGCCTGAAGTCGGAGGAAGTGGACGAAATTTGGCGGAGCGGCTACAACTCGAGCTCCTATTACAACCAGGACCTCGGCATGCGCCGCGTCATCGAATCGCTCATCGTCGGCTTCAACGGCTGCTCCTTTGCGGAGATCGCAAACTACCTTTTGCGCCGCTCTCCCGTGGCCGACCCCTACATGTGCCTTGCGGACTACGAATCGTACACCAAGACGCAGGACGCAATGTCCGCGCTCTACCGCGGTAACAAGCCGGAGTGGAACAAAAAATCCCTCAACAACATCGCCGCAGCGGGGTATTTCTCGGCAGACAGAAGCATTCGGGACTACGCAAACAACATCTGGAATTTGAAGTCGCTCAAGAAGTAAAATGAGAATTTACTTTGACCCCGTGGACAGAGCGTGCAAGAGCCTTGTCGGCGCGTTCGCCCGCGGAAAACAACTTACGCTTTGCGTCATTTGCGAAAAGGGCGGAGAAGATAACTTCTCCGCCGAATCTTGTGCCCTCCTTTTGCACCGCGACGGCGAGGAAGAGGAGAGTTTTCCCATGCGCCGCACCCAAAACGGCTTTACTTTGACCCTCGAATTCCACGAGACGGGGCTGTATTTTTACCATTTTCATCTGAACGATCTCCGCTTGGGCTGCGGAAGGCTGAGAAGAGGGGAGATCGGCGCGGAAGGGGAGTGGCAGATCACCGTTTTTGAGGAGGACTACCACACCCCCGATTGGTTCAAGGGCGGCGTGATGTACCAGATCTTTCCCGACCGCTTTGCAAAGAGCGGGGAAGTCTCTCAGATGGGAGAGAACAAAGTGCTGCGGCGGTGGGGGGAACAGCCCTACTTCCGTCCCAACGCCTTCGGACAGGTTCTCAACAACGACTTTTTCGGTGGAAATCTCAACGGAATTCGCGAAAAGCTCGACTATTTGCAGGGGCTTGGCGTCACCGTTTTGTACCTCAATCCCATCTTCGAGGCCTTTTCCAACCACCGCTACGACACGGGCGACTACCTCAAGATCGACAGTTTGCTCGGCACGGTGGGGGACTTTGAGGCGCTTGTGAAGGAGGCGGACGAGAGGGGAATCAAGCTCATTCTGGATGGCGTGTTCAATCACACGGGCGCGGACAGCCGCTACTTCAATCTCTACGGCAGGTACCCTACCGTCGGCGCCTATCAATCTCCCGACTCCCCCTATGCGGGCTGGTACCACTTCCACCCCTTCCCCGATCAGTACGACTGTTGGTGGGGGATCAGGACTCTTCCCGCCGTCAACGAGGAGTCCGAGAGCTACCAAGACTTCATTCTCGGCGAAAACGGCGTGCTCAAGACGTGGCTCCGCCGCGGAATCGGCGGTTGGCGGTTGGACGTTGCCGACGAACTCCCCGACTTCTTCTTAAAAAAACTGAGAAAAGCCGTCAAGGAAGAGAATCCCGACGCGCTCATCTTGGGCGAGGTGTGGGAGGACGCTTCCAACAAGATCGCCTATGGCGTCAGGCGGGAGTATTTTCAGGGCGAAGAGCTCGACGGCGTGATGAACTACCCTCTCAAGAACGCAATTATTTCGTTTTTGACGACGGGGAGCGCCGAAGCGCTCCGCTCGACCATTTTCATGCTCATCGACAACTATCCGCCCGAGGCGCTCCACAGCCTTATGAACATCTTGGGAACGCACGACACCGTGCGCATCCTCACCGTACTGGGCGGAAACGTCTGCAATAGCAAAGAAGAAATGGCGGTGACCTATCTCTCGCCCGACAAAAAGGCGCGCGCCCGCGAACTTCTGAAGATGGCGGCAGTGCTCCAATATACCTTGCCAGGCGTGCCCTGCATCTACTACGGCGACGAAAACGGCATGGAAGGCTATGCCGACCCGTTCTGCCGCGCTTGCTACGATTGGAAAAACTGCGACGCCGAGCTCAACGATTTTTACCGCCGTTTGGGAGAACTGCGCGGCGGCGAACTCAAGAAAGTGTTTGCAACCGGAGACTATCGGGAAATTTTTGCCGATTTTTCCTGCATCGTGTACGCGCGCACGTTCGAAAGCCGCACGGCGTATATCTACGTCAACCGTTCCGACAGCGAATACGTTGTAAACTGTGCGGGGACCTTCCGTGAATTTTTCAGCGGTGAACGCTACAGCGGGAAATTTCTCTTAAAGCCGCGCACTTTCGGCGTCTTGACCAAGTGCTAATACTACGTCACGCATAGATACTATGTCAGACATAGTATCTAGATAGCCCGTTTCTACGGGCTTTTTGCGTATTTTTACGCCGTTTCCCGCGGGTTTTGCTACAGAAAAGCAATCAAGCCGCGCAGAACAAAATCTCAAAAAGCGCATCGCGGTAATCATTCCAAAAAAACTTTATTGGCGCGTCGGGCGCAGAAAACGCGGAAAATAACGCTTTTCCGCAATGCTCCCCGTCAAAATACCCCTATCTATTCGTAAAACTGAGGTTTTGCGAATAGTTATAAATGTCGGTTGGGTGGTTTTTTCCTCTCCCCCAATAGGGCGGCGCAAAATTTTTTCTTTTAACTATTCGTAAAATTGACATCTCTCCCCCGATGTGCTATAATGTTGCCATGAAAACGGACGACTACTATCAGGAACGAAATCTCAAAAATCTCGACCGCATCGACGAGCTCCTTCAAGAGCTGCCTGCCTTTTGCGAAGATTTTCTGCGCGGCGTCGAGAACCGCACGAGCGTTTTGACGCGCCTCAACTACTGCTACGACCTGCGCATCTTCTTCGACTTTCTTTCCAAAAAGAAATTCCGCGGCAAGTCGGTGTGCGAGATTACCCTCGAAGATCTCGAGCGGGTCACCGACACAGATATGGAGATTTTTTTGAGCTATCTCTCCAATTATACCTACGGCGGCAAGCGGCTCTCCTGCAACGAACGCGCCAAGGCGCGCAAGCTCTCCACCGTCCGATCCCTTTTCAAGTACTTTTTCAACAAGGGGCTCATCGAAGTCAACAACACCTCCAAGGTCTCCACGCCAAAACTGCACGAAAAAGAAATCATCCGCCTCGAACGGGACGAAGTTTCCGCGATCTTGGACGTTGCCGAGGACGGGAGCGGACTCCCCTCTCACGCCGACGGTTACCATGAAAAGACGAAGGTGCGCGACACGGCGATTTTGACCCTATTTTTGGGAACGGGCATCCGTATTTCCGAGCTCGTCGGGCTCAACAACGAGAGCATCAACTTCACCGACAACTCTTTTTTGGTCACCCGCAAGGGCGGCAACAAGGCGATTTTGTACTTTTCGGAGGAAGTCGGCGACGCACTCGCCGCCTATATCGCCCAAAAACAGGAGGATAAGCGGGTCCCGAAGGACGAACATGCCCTCTTTCTCTCTATGCAATACCGCCGGATCACCGTGCGCGCGGTTGAAAACCTCGTCAAGAAGTACGCGAAAATCGTCTCCCCTCTCAAGAAAATCACGCCGCACAAGTTGCGCTCCACCTACGGCACCAGCCTCTACCGCGAGACGGGCGACATCTATATCGTGGCGGACGTGCTCGGACACAAGGACGTGAACACGACGCGGAAGCACTATGCGGCGATCACCGAGGACCACCGTCGCTCGGTCGCCAATGCGGTAAAATTGCATAAAAAGGACGAAAATGACGAATAATCAGGCAAAAAAGCCCGAAATCGTGTATATTATCCAACCGATCGAAGGAGAAAATTATAAAATTCTGCACGATGAGGCAGTGGCGCTCATCGAGAGCGCGGGTGCGGAGTACGCGGGCACCATCTACCAGAACGTGCGCGAAGTCAACCCCGCCACCTACATCGGCGAAGGGAAGTTGGAGGAGCTTCGGGAGCGGCTCGACGGCTTGGACCTCACCGTTCTCTTCAACGGGGAGCTCTCCCCTTCCCAAACGCTCAACATTTCCAAGGTGCTCGACGGGAAGAAGGTCATCGACCGCACCACCCTCATTCTCGACATCTTTGCCCTGCGCGCCGAGAGCAGCGAGGGCAAGCTGCAGGTGGAGCTCGCCCAACTGAAATATCTCTATCCGCGGCTCAAGGGCAAGGGTGAAGCGCTCTCCCGTCTCGGAGGCGGCATCGGAACGCGCGGCCCCGGGGAAACGCAGCTCGAGACCGACCGCCGTCACATCCGTGCGCGCATCCATACATTGGAGGAAAGGCTCAAGGAGACGGAGCGCCGCCGTGCCTTTCAGGTGGAGCGCAGGAAGAAGGAGCGGGTGATCACCGTCGCCCTCGTCGGTTACACGAACACGGGGAAGTCCACCCTTCTGAACGCACTGACAGGCGCGGAAGTCTTTACAAAGGACGCGCTGTTTGCGACGCTCGACCCCACCGCGCGGGCATTCGAAATCGACGGAGTCCCCTTTTTGCTCGTCGATACCGTCGGATTTCTGCAAAATTTGCCGCACAACCTCATCGAAGCGTTCAAATCGACCCTCGAAAGCGCCGTCCACTGCGATTTGGCGCTCATCGTCTGCGACGCGGCGGGAGATTTTCGGACCCAGCTTAACACCACCCTCGACACCTTGCGCGGCATGAACTTTTCCTCTCCCTATCTCATCGTCATGAATAAGTGCGATTTGGAGGAGGCGCAGAATACCGAAGCTCCGCACGACGCCGTCTTTATTTCCGCCAAAGAAAAAAGAGGGCTCGAGACCCTCAAAAAACGTATTTTCCAAGCCTTAGAAGAAAATTTTGTGCGCGCGACCCTCTTTGTGTACTACACCATGGAGGGAAAATTTGCCCCGCTCCGCCCGTTGATTTACGAGCAGAAGGTAGATTACACCGACGACGGGACGGAGATCGAGGCGCTCATTCCCGCGATTTATGCGCAGCAATTTCGGGAATATCGCAAGATATAGTTACTATGTCTGACATAGTACACTATTTCTCGTGGTATTCTTCGGGATCGGTATAAATTTTGTCGATTTTGATGGTGGCGAATTCCTTGATGTCGAGGCACTTGCCGCAGTTGTCGCAGATTTTGTTGGGGTCGAGGTCGCACACCTCGCACTCCAAACAGCCGTCGCATTCCTTCGTTTCGTCTAAGACGCACATCTTCGTTTCCATAGCGTTCCCCTTTCCTCTTTATTATAGTGCATTTTCCCTTAAAAAACAAGAAAAAAAATTAAAAAATTTTCCAAAAACATAGAACGTTTGTTTGCAATATTTTTTTATTTGTGTTATAATGTTCTTGGAGGTGAAAAATGATCGATCAAAAGAAGCTCGAAGAGGTGGTTCGCTACATCGACCGCTATTGCGATGAAAACGGGTTCCCCCCCACTGTCAGGGATATGTGCCGCGATTTGGGCATTAAATCGACGGCGACGGCGTATAGCTACGTCAACCGCCTGCGCGAACAGGGATATCTCAACAAGGCGGACAACAAAAAGCGCGCGGTTTCCGTGCGCAATGTTTCGACCGTGCGGGCTCCCCTCATCGGTACCGTCACCGCAGGTCAGCCCATTTTGGCGCAGGAAAATTTAGAGGATATGTACACTCTGCCCGCTGCGGAATTTAAGGGCGACGATCTCTTTCTCCTCCGTGTGAGCGGCGAAAGTATGATAGAAGCGGGCATCTTCGACGGCGACAAAGTGGTCGTCAAGAAGCAGGACACCGCCGAGAACGGCGACATTGTGGTGGCGCTCTTTAGCGACGGCGTGGACGAGGGCGCGACGGTCAAGCGCTTCTTCCGCCGCGACGGAAAGATCGTTCTTCACCCCGAGAACGCGAAACTTCAAGATTTTGTGCTTGACGAGTCGAGCGGCGTCCAAATTTTGGGCAAAGTCGTCGGCCTGTTGAGAAGCTATTAAAATGTGATTATTTTAACGCCGCCGCGGGCAAGTTGCCCGCGGCGGCGCTTTCGTCATTCCGCTTTATAGATTTTGCAGATAAAAGACCTCTTCGGGGGTGAGTTTGCGGCATGCGCCGCGGTCGAGACCCGTCAAAGTGAGCTCCCCCACCTTCACCCGCTTGAGAAAGTCTACGTGGCTCCCCACCGCCTCAAACATGCGGCGTATTTCGCGGTTCTTGCCTTCGGTCAACGTGACGCGCAGTTTTGTGAATTCCTTGTCCGTCTCGGTGACGATCACCTTGCACTTGCCCGTCACCACCCCTTTTTCGAGTTCGACGCCTGTGCGCAGGCGATTGAGGGCGTTCTGCGACACCGTTCCCTCCACCCGAACCAAATAGGTTTTGGGAATTTCGCTCTGCGGCGCGGTGAGCCGGTAGGCAAGGTCGCCGTCGTTTGTCAGAATGAGAAGCCCCTCAGAGGCGTAGTCGAGCCGCCCCACGGGAAAGACCCGCCCCGCGCCCGCGGGAAGCAGGTCGAGCACGGTCTTTCTGCCCTTGTCGTCCTTGACGGTGCAGACGTACCCCTTTGGTTTATTCAAAATATAGTATTCGAATTTGACTTTGTGGGAGAGAATGTTGCCATCGAGCGCGACGACGTCGGAGGGCGAAACGTCGTCCCCCGCCTTTGCAGGTTTTCCGTTGACGGTCACCCGTCCCGCAGCGATGAGCTCGTCCGCGCCCCTCCGTGAAGCGACGCCCTGTTCCGCCAAAAATTTATTGATCCGCATGTTAGTACCTCTCGGTACTTACATGATATACAAATTTTGGGAAAAAATCAAGCTGTTTTCGAGGAAGATTTGCATGGTGCCCGCAAAATCGCCCTTTGTCTCGGGGAGCGGCTCGCACTTGTTCACTTGAATAGAAACGCGCTCCCGCTCGCCCTCTTTAAGAGGATAGCAAAAACTCCGCTTTGCCGTGAGCCCTTCGATGGGCTCCGCGCAGTCAAACAGCGTCTCCATGCGGTAGCTTCCGAACGCGCCCTCCAACAGCTCTGCCGTGCGCTCGTACATCTGAGGAGAATTGAGTACAACGGAGACGAGCTTCATGCCGTCCCGCTCTGCGCTCGTCACAAGGCACCGCCCCGCGTTGACGGTGAAACCCGTCTTTACCCCGCAGGCCCCCTCAAAATTCCACAACATTTTGTTCTTATTTTGCCAATTATGTCTGACATAGTACTTCGTAGACACGATTTTTTCAAAAGTTTGGTTCTCCATTGCGTAAGATGCGATGATCGCTAAGTCCCGCGCGGTGGTGTGATGACCCTTTGCGGGAAGCCCGTGCGGGTTGACAAAGAAGGTATCCTCCGCGCCGAGGAGCGCAGCTTTTTCGTTCATTTTGCGGGCAAACGCCTCCACGCTGCCGCTGTGGAAGAGCGCGAGCGCGACGGCGCAATCGTTTCCAGAGCGCAACATCAGACCGTATAAAAGGTCCTCCACTGTATAGCGGTCCCCCGCCTTCAGATAGACGCTCGATCCCTCTACCCCCTCCGCTTCCTTTGGAATGACGATCTCGGCGTTGAGGTCGCAATCGTCGAGGATGAGAATCGCGGTCATGATCTTGGTGGTGCTCGCCATGGGCAGGCAGTCGCGGGCGTTCTTTTCGTGCAGAAAGCGGCGGGAAGAGACCTCGATCACGCACTCCGCCTCGCTCGGCGTGGCGGCGCTTGCCCCGCTTTTCCCGAGAGGACTTATGCAAAGAGCGAGAAGGAAGGCCAAGAACCCCGCCAAAAGCACGCGCAAAACCCGTTTACTCATCGCTTTCGGTGATCTTCTTCGAGAGGTTGCCAAGGAGCTCCCCCGCCTTTTCGATGACGCCGTCCAAGGGGTCGTCTGTCACCTTGATGAGGCGGCAATGGGCGCCGTCGTCCACGAGAAACCCCGCCGGCTTTAAGTTGATGACGGTGCCCGCGCCGCCCGCAAAGGGAAAGCACTCGTCCTCCTTGATGGCCTTCACCTCGCCGTATTCGCCGCCCCCCGAGAGGTAACCCATCGTCACCTTGGTGAAGGGAATGATCTGCGCGCCGCTCGCAGAGAACAGGGGCTTGCCGATGACGGTGTTCACGTCGATCAGGCTAATGAGTTGCTGTGCCGTTTTTTCCATGATGCTGTCGATCTTTTTTTTCTGATCCAATTTAAGAATGCCTCCAATAATTTTTTCCCGATCGCGATCGAGAGAGTGAGCCCGTTGAACACGGTGACTGCCTGAAAAGTGAGCTTTAAGTTGGGCGTTTCGGTGAGAAGGACCCCGTTTTTGAGGGAGAGAAAGGGGTGAAGGGTGTGCAGGACGGAGAAGATCTGCCCGCCGAGCGTCATGAGGAGCGCCCCGATAAAGACCCCAGCGGGTTCCCCCTCCCCGCCCGTTTCCACGATCTGGTGGAAGCGGTAGAGCTGGAACCCCTTTGTCACTTCGAATTTTTTCCGCATGGGCGCCATCTGTTTATAGGGGAGGATGACCGCCTTTTTTTCGGTGAGATGAAAGACGATCCCCTCCTTTTTGATCTGCAGATAGCCGCCGAATACCTTAAAAAACTTAAACAGGCTGAGTGCGAACCAGCATTTGTTTTCCCGCACGTCCACAAAAGCGTCGATGTAGACGAAGATCGGGAAGAAGAAAAACAGCGTCCCGAGAAATGCGGAATAAACAAAAAGCTCGCCCATACCGAAAGTATGTGCGAACTTTTTGTTTTTATTAGGCTACTTGGTTTTCTTCTTTGGCTACCTTATTTAGGCAAGTGCGCCGAGCACAGCGACAGCGATAATTACATAGAGGATCACAACGATAACCTCGACGATTACGGCCGCAAGCGCGCATTTTCCGCATACCGAAGCCGTCTTGGGACGCTCCGTTTTCCATATCAGAAACAGAATGAGCCCAACGATCGGGATAAGGAAAGAAAGGATCCCCCACCCTGCCTTGGAACCCGAATCCGCTTCGAGATTGGTCGCCGCTTGCTGTTCCCGACGTTCGGTGATTTCATCTTTCACCTTCACTCCGCAATTCGGGCAGACATACGCGTTGTTGTCGATTTCCTTTCCGCAATTCTTACAAAACATTTTTTGCCTCCGCAAATTTTTCTTTTGAGAATAATATTTCTCAATCACCTGTTATTATATGATTATTTTATTTCTCTGTCAAGTAAATTTGAGTAATATTTTTACAATTTGAGAAAAATATTCATCAAGAGGAAATATGAACAGGATTAAAATTTTGCGTTTGGAAAACGATATGAGCCAACGCATGCTGGCGGGAAAGATCGGTTGCAGCCAGAAGTCGGTGGACTATTGGGAAAAAGGGTATAGCGAACCGACGGCGGGATTTATCTGCGCTCTTGCCGACTGCTTTTCCTGTTCGGCAGACTATCTGCTCGGAAGAGAGGACGACTTCGGCGTGGTGCGCATCGACGGACGGCTGACGGAGGAAGAGCGGAAGCTCCTCACCATCTACGGAGCTCTCACCGAACCGCTTCGGCACGAACTTTTGAATTACGCCGAATTTCTGTCGTCGAAGAGGTAAAAGCGGATTTTTGTATTGGCTGGGTGATTTTGTGCCCCCTCTCTCGCCCTCCCCCAACAAGTTGGGGGAGGGCGAGAGAGGGAAACCCCTCCTACGGAGGGGCATGAACAAAGGCTCCTTGCGGAGGGGATTATAACCGGAACCCACTCCCAAATCACGTCATGTTGAGCGGAGCGAAGCGGAGTCGAAACTAACGCATTATAATAAGGCGAGATTTCTCCACACGCCGCTAAAGCGGCTTGGTCGAAATGACATATTCGGGATAGCAAGGGAAAGCGGCTTGGTCGAAATGACATATTTGGGACAGCAAGGGAAAATGGAGAGGCAAAATAAAAAGCCTGCCGAGGCGGCAGGCTTTTTCAAGCAATTAAACATCAAATAGCTGCGGTGAGGACGGCGCTGAAGAGCCCCTGAGAGCCGATCATGATCCCGCCCGCGACGATCGCGATGACGACGATGATCCCGATGACCCATTCCGCCACACTGATGATGATCCCCGCGACCGCAAGTCCCTTTCCGCTGTTGCATTCCTTCACCTTGTTCAGCCCGATGATGGAGAAGATCAAGCCGAGCAGAGGCATAAAGAACGAGAGGATAAAGCCGACGATGGCGAACGTGTTGGTGGTGCTGGTGGGCATGGGAGCATGGACAGGCTCTGTGCGCATGCCGCAAGTCGGACAGACGTAGGCGTTGTCGTCGAGCTGAGTTCCGCAATTCTGGCAATATTTCATTTTTTCTCTCCTTGGTATTTTATGACGGCGTTTGCCACTTTATTCAATAAAATTATAGCATAGTTTGAATGTGTTGACAACTGTTTCAGCACATTTTTTGCTTGATTTTTAACTGATTTTGACTAAATCGCTCTCGTCGAGCCCGCGCAGGAAGTCGGGGATCTCGTAACCGCCGTCAGAGACAGCGGCCTCCTCTTCCATTTCCCCTTCCCCCTCTTCGTGGTATTCCTCGCGGGCATAGAGATAGGTGTCCGTCTCGGGGCGGGTGATCGCTGCCATGAGCGCGTCGTAGTCGGGCAGGTCTGCAAGAGAATTGAGCTTGAACCGCTTCAAAAATTCGTCCGTCGTTGCGTAGAGAATGGGACGGCCCACGGCGTCCTTCCTCCCACAGGGATAGATGAGTTTGAGTTCGAGAAGGGCGTGTACCGCGTAGTCGCTGTTGAGCCCGCGGAGCATCTCGATCTCCGTGCGGGTGATGGGCTGTTTGTAGGCGACGATCGCCGCGCACTCCAAAATGGTGCGGGTGAGTTCTTTTTCGCGGATGGGATTGAGCACCGCCTCGACGCTCGTTTTATAATCGGGGTTGGAGGCAAGCTGCGCCTTGTTGTTGAACTGCAGGAGCCGAAGTCCCCCCTCGCTCCCGTAGCGTTCCTCGAGCTCGGAGAGTGCCTTTTTCACCTCGCGCATGGGGACCTCGAGTTTTTCCGCGATGATGGCAAGCTCCACGCTCTTGCCCGAGGCAAACAAAATCGCCTCAATTATATTCGTCAATTTGTCCAAGATAGTCCTCCTCTCCCCTGTCGGGATTGAGTGAAATGGAGATGTGCCCGAACGCGCCGTCCTGTTTGACGTGCAGATATTGGTATTTCAGGAGCTCAAGGAGGGCCTGAAAGGTGGTGACGATCTCGCTTCGGGTGAAGTCGCGGGTGAACAGCTCCTCAAAGTCCACCGTCTTGCGGCTCTCGAGGGTCTCGAGAATGACGGTGACCTTCTGCGCCACGGTGAATTCGTCCCGCGGAATTTCCCGCTCTTCGGTCGCCGCCCGCTCCCCTTCCCGCTTCATCATGAGGGTGGAAAAGGCGGAGACGAGCCCGTCGAGGGTGAGATTTTCGAGCGAGAACACCGTCTTGGTCTCCCCCACGTTCTTGTCGGGCTCCTTGAAAAAGTAGCCGATCGTCTCGAGCTCCTTGAGCTTTTTGGTCTCCTCCTTGATGAGGCGGAATTCCTCGAGCGCACGGATGAGTTGGGCCTTGTCCTCCTCGATCTCCATGTCGAGCTCGGGGTCCTCTTCAAGGTTGGGAACGAGCGCTTGCGCCTTGATCTTGAGAATGGTCGCCGCGATGTTGAGGTAGTCGGTCACCTTGTCCACGTCGAGGTAAGGAAGCCCCTTCATATAGTCGAGAAACTGTTCGGTGACTTGCGAGACAAAGACGTCCTTTATCTCGATCTCCTCCTTGTTAATAAGGAAAAGCAAGAGGTCGAGCGGGCCCTCGAAGCCGTCGAGCACGGTGGTGTAGTCCACCGTCGATTCGAAATTTTCGCGGTTTACCATGGCACGAGCCCCCAAAGCGCCGAGATGGGCCAGCCCAAAATATCGGTGCCGAACCGCATGAACCAACCGAGAATGTTCAGATTGTTCATCCACGTCGCCATCGTGTAGTTGCCGTAGCCCTGCCCGAATTCGACGAAGATGTTGCAGATGAAGCTCTCGATGATGAGGAAGAGCAGGATATAATAGCCGTATTTGCGTAAAAATTGATAGACCTTGCCGTGACGCTTGCTCGTCGCCTCCACGATGCGGAAGCCGTCCAAGGGATAGAAGGGCAACAGGTTGAACACGCAGAAGGAGAGGCTGTAGGCAAACAGCAGCTGCGTGAGGTAGTAGAAGAAATAGTAGAGAATGTCGGGCATGGCGCGGCCGTAGTTTGCGACGACGAGGAAGAGCGGAGCGAACAGGAAAGCGCAGAGATAGTTCATGATAACGCCCGCGCTCGCCGTAAGCGCCAACCCCGTGCGGTACTTTTTGAAGTTGTTCGGATTGATGGGCACCGGTTTCGCCCAGCCGAAGCCGACGAGGGTGAAGCAGATGAGCCCGACGATATCGAAGTGCCTGAACGGGTTGAGGGAGAGCCGTCTCGCCCATTTCGCCGTGGGATCGCCGCACTTGTAGGCGACGAGGGCGTGCGAAAATTCGTGAAGGGTCAGGACGACCGTCACGGCAAGGAAACTTGCGATCAATTCGATAATTCTGTAGGGATCAAAGCTCATACAGATAAATTATATCAAAATTTCTCGCGGAACGCAACCGAAAGAGCGGAGAGAAGTAAAAAAATTCCGCAAGAAGCTGTGCCGAATGAAAAAATTTTGTCAAGATATGGTAGAAGCATGGAAAACGGCGCCGCCCGCCCGCAACATTTTGCGGACGGGCGGCGCCCCTGTTAGCCGACTATTATCCGACTGTTTCAATCTGTCTGTTTCAATCTGTCGGGAATGACGTCGTTTCGCACGAGGTCCTCGTAGGACTGCGGCTTGATGATGTACTCCGCCGTTCCGTTCTTTGCAAGCACGGCGGGCGGAATAAAGTTGCGGTTGTAGTTGCTCGCCATCGAGTAGTTGTACGCCCCCGTCGAGAGCACGACAAGGATGTCTCCCGTCTTTGCCTCGGGCAGGTTCATGTTCACGCCAATGAGGTCGCCGCTCTCACAGCACTTGCCCGCAATGGACACGAGCTCGGTGGGCTGTTCGTCCGCCCGATTTGCAAGGATTGCCGTATATTTGCTCTCATAGAGGCAGAAGCGCGGGTTGTCGAACATTCCCCCGTCCACCGCCACATACTTGCGGACGCCGGCGATCTCCTTGATTGCCCCCACCGTGTAGAGGGTGATCCCCGCCTCGCCCACGATGGAGCGCCCGGGCTCGATCATGAGCCGAGGCTGTTTCAAGCCGTACTTTGCGCACCCCTCTTTTACCGCGCCGATGAGCGCTCTCAGATAGGCGGCGTACCCCTCAAAGGTGAACTTCTCGTCCTCGTCGGTGTACCAGATTCCGAACCCCCCGCCGAGGTTGAGAGTATCCGCCTCGAAGGAGAGCTTTTTCTTCATGTCCGCAATAAAGGCGAGGCACTTCTCCGCCGCGAGGCAGAAGGACTGCTTCTCGAAAATCTGCGAGCCGATGTGGCAATGAA
This sequence comes from uncultured Clostridia bacterium, assembly GCA_947625695.1. Taxonomy (GTDB): domain Bacteria; phylum Bacillota; class Clostridia; order Christensenellales; family Borkfalkiaceae; genus Gallimonas. The sequence goes on from CANQPO010000001.1 coordinate 43,272, forward strand.
AGCCCTTGAGGCGCAAGTTCTTTTTGTCGAGAATGTGCCTTGTCATCTCCTCGGCGGCGCCGCTTTGCACGGAGAAACCGAACTTGCTGTCGGGGGTCGCCGTCTGCACAAACTTGTGCGTGTGCGCCTCCACCCCGGGATTGATGCGCAGAAGCACGTCCTGCACCCTTCCCCTCTTCGCCGCCGCGCAGTCGAGATAGTCGGCTTCTGCGGGGTTGTCCACGGCGAGGAGCCCCACGCCGCAGTCGAGCGCGTAGTCCATCTCCCGCGGCAGCTTGTTGTTGCCGTGCATGCAGATATTCTCCGCGGGGAAACCCGCCTGCATCGCCGTGTAGAGCTCCCCGCCCGACACGACGTCCGCGCCGATCCCCTCCTGCTTCGCGATCGCATACATCGCCTCGCAGGAGAACGCCTTGCTCGCGTAGAGCACGAGCCCGTCGCCGTATTCCTTTGCGATTGTGTCGCGGTAGATCCTCATCATGCCGCGGAGATAGTCCTCGTCAAAGACGTAGAGCGGAGTGCCGAATTGCTTCGCGAGCTCCACGCAGTCGCACCCGCCGATCGCGAGATGCCCCTTTTCGTTGACGCAGAGCGTCTTTCTTGTGTTCATAGATTGCCGTCCTTTGCTGGAATGGCAATATTATAGCACCGCAAAGGGGCGGCGGTCAAGGAAATTTTGCAAATTTCGGGCGGCGGTCACCACTCTCCCGCCGCTTTTTTGAAAGCGTCCCCGTAGCCGAACCGTTCTGCGGGCTCCGCCGCGAGCAGTCGGCAGCGTGCGACCTCCACGCCGTCGCGGTATAAAATTGCCTCCCCTACCTCTGCGCCCTCTTCAAGAGGAGCTTTTACCCCTTTGGTAAGGGAAAATTCGGCGGTGGCGTTGACCTCCTCTCCCCGCTTGCAGAAGATGGCAAGGTCGCGCTCCGCACGCACGGCGATCTGCTTTTGCTTGCCGCCGCGCACGTCGAGCTTTGTCTCAAGCGGCTTGCCCGCCTCCACGATCTTGCGGCTCTCGTAGGCCGCAAAGGCGTAGTTGAAGAGATTTTTCACGCTTTGGAAGCGCTTGTCCGAGTTCTCCGCGCCGATGACGACGGAGATAAGGCGGGTATCTCCCCTCTTTGCGGTCGCCGCGAGACAGAACCCCGCCTCAGACGTAAAGCCCGTCTTGCCGCCGTCGCAACCCTCGTAGAAGCGGATGAGTTTGTTGGTGTTGGTGATGGTCGTCGTGCGGCCGTCGGGATGGGCGAAGTCCTCCAGCCAGACCTTGGAAAATTCAAAATATTTTTCATGGGAGAGCAGGGCGCGGAGCATGAGGGCAACGTCCTTGGCGCAGGAGTACTGCGGCTCCTTGGGAAGCCCCGTGCAGTTTGCAAACAGGGTGTTATCTGCGCCGAGTTCCTTCGCGCGAGCATTCATCTTCTCCACAAAGAGGCTCTCGCTCCCCGCAAGCCTCTCCGCCATCGCCACGCAAGAGTCGTTTGCCGAGCACACCGCGATCGTTTTCATGAGCTCCTCCGCGCGGTAGGAAAGGCCGCTTTCAAGGAACACCTGCGAGCCCCCCATGCCCGCCGCATTGTCGCCGACGGCGATTTCCTCGTCGTAGGTAAGATTCCCCTCGTCCACCGCCTCGAAGCAGAGAAGCAGGGTCATGATCTTGCACATGCTTGCAATGGGCAGACGCTCCGTTTCATTGTTGGAGTAGGCGCAAACGCCGCTTTCAAAGTCGCAAAGATAGGCGGCCTTGCAGTCGGTGAGCTCCTCGGCCGTCACTGTTTTTTCCTTCAAAGTCATCGGCGCAAGCCCAAAAGAGAGCGCAAGCGCCGCTACGCATAATTTTTTCATACCCTAAGTTTGCGCGGTTTGCAAAAAATTATGAACCTATCAAAGGAGATTTCCGAGCGGATGAAAGAGGGCGAGAAGAAGGACCATTTCAAGAAGGCATACGAGGGCAAGCAGAACGAGGAAGAAGAGAAGATCGCACAAGAGCTCCTTCCAATCGCCCGCGCAAAAGGAAAAGCAGAAGGCGCGCCAAAAGGAAACGCCCGCGGCAAGCAGCAAAATAGCGTCAATAAGGAGATGAATGGGAAAATACAGGACGATTGCGACCACCGCCCCCGGGAAGGAATAGACGGAAAAGAGCACGGCGAGGACCCCGCCGAAGGTGTAGGAGCGGTACAGGAGGACGAGCACGGGAAGAGGCAGAAGCGCGGGGTGCAGCCCTCCCAAAAGGACGAGAAGCAGAAGCAGCGCACCCCCTGCCGTGCGTTCGAGGAAAATCACAAAGACGTTGCGGTCGGAGTAGCACACGCGGTCCAAAAAGCGGTCGCACTGCTTGAGGTGAAATTCATAAAATGCAGGAGTCTTAACAAATACTATGCCACACATAGTACTACACAAAACCGCCAAAATCAAAAAGATCATCCACCATTTTCGCGAAAAAGCGCGTGAAAATGCGTTCTGCACCAAAAAAAGAGGAGCCATACCTCATTGTATGCCCCTCTTTTCTCCGATTTTCCTACTTTTCTTTACGCTTTTTCAGTCAATCGAAAAAAATGTGCGGATTGAGTTCCGTCGGACTTTTCCAATCTATGCCGTATTTTTCTTTGAGATTTTTTTTCTTGACAGCCCAGTAAGCATGGCAAAAGCCGAAAGGCCGTCTATTACAGCTCCCCTAATTCTTGCTTGATCAGCATTTCAAGCTCTTTTTCTATGCTTTGATATTCAGGTGTATTCTCTATACGCACCTCCGACTGCAACGCGGCAAGCTCCCTTACGCCGTTCACATTGTCGTGATCTGTCAACGCCAAAATACGGATTCCCAACTTAGTAGCATTCGCTGCAAGTTCGCGGGGAGAATCGGTCCCGTCCGACGCCGTAGAATGGGTATGCAGATCGCAAAAACAGTCTCTGCTCATTTTTGCCTCCATTGTCAGGATGCAATAATGATAAACCATATCCCGCCAAAAATCAATAGGACATCTCTTTTTTCATAGCCCAATCTTAACAATTCTTCACACGAATATTTCAGCGGGAGCCGTCTGCTCACTTGCATTGAATTTTTTTCTTTGATATAATAAAACTATCCTATCATAATAAAACTATCCTAATAGGTGCGCGCGTATGAATTACACTGTCTCGGAAAGAACGCTTCTCTTTGTGGAGGACGACGAAAAACTCAAACGGGAAATTGTGGGCTACTTCTCCCCGACGAACGCCGTTTTTACGGCGTCGGACGTGGAGGAGGCCGCCGAGCTCTTGGAGAAGAGAGCTTTCGACGCGGTCGTTTTGGACCTCATCCTCAAGGGCAGCATGGGCTTGGAGCTCTTTCGGGCGTTTCCCGTGTTGCCGCCCGTCGTCATCCTCTCCTCCTTGGACGGCGAGGACGCCATTCTGGAAGGGATCACCTCGGGCGCAGTCGACTATGTGGTGAAGCCCTGCTCCATGCGCCTTTTGGAAGCGCACATCGCGATGAGGCTTTTGCCCAAGGCGGACGCAGTGGAGACCTTTGGGGCCTTTTCGGTAAACGCCACCACGCGCACCGTAAAATATAAGGGCATGCCCATTGCGCTCACGCCCTCCGAATTCAATATTTTGTTCTTTCTCATCAAGAACCGCGGCAGATATTTTACCGCGGATGAAATTTACGAAGAAATTTGGTCCGCGCCGAGCCTCGGCACAACGGTGATCAGGACGCATCTATCCTCGCTTCGCCGAAAACTCAAAAATGCCATGCCCGCGAGCGACGTCATCCGAACCGAGTTCAATAAGGGGTACTGCTTTACGGGAGAAATATTATGAAAAAGGTCGCGAACGTGCTCGTTATGGTAGGGCTGTTTGTGCTCTGCACGGCGTTTTCGCTTATTTTACTGTTTACGAGAGACGGCGCCGTCGCTCAGGCTCCCACCCGAAAAAAGGAAATTTCGGGCGCCTCTATAAACGTCGTCTCCGTTTTGGACGTGCACGGCGCGATGAAACTGAACGCGTTCAACTACCTTCCCAATGAATTTGCGGGGCTGAATGAGGTCGTTTCGGACGAAAACGACGGCGAAGCGCTTGCACGGCGGGGAACCATCCGATTTTATATCGACACGCTCACAAATGAGGAGTGGGAGCAGAGCGAAAGTCCGGAGACGTTAAAGCCCCTCTTAAAGCCGGACGGAAACTGGCATCTGACGATGTATCTTCCCCCCATTTTCTCTGCGTGCAGTGTGTTTGTGCAGTACGAGAACAAAGATTACATCGGCGCGATCGACCGGTATAACATCGACTACTATCTCAATTATTCCTCTCCCTCCGAGTTCGACGACTCCGTTTCGCACCAAACCGCAACGCAGCCGATGTTTCTCGATATCCCCATTTCCGCGGATGGGAAGTATTCGAAGGAATGCAAAGTCACTATCCACTATGAGGCGACGAGCGACAACTTTGTGGGCTTTTGGGGGACCGTTCTGATCGGCGAGGATGCGGCCGTCCGCAGCGTCGTGAGCCGAAACCGCTCGGTCCTCTTGAGCGGCGCAATCATCGGGGCGGTCACGTTGCTTTTGTTCCTCTTGATCTGTATTCTCAAGCGGTCGTTCCCCTTTGTTCCGCAGCTTCTGTACGCCGCGGGAATTTTCTTGGCGCTGTTTTCCACCTACGCGCTGTTCGGGTTTACCACCGTCCCCTATCTGCTGAGTGCGATCCGCCGCTTCTCCCTGGGCTTTATTCTCTTCGCCTCCGCACTGTATCTTCCCAAGAAGATCGGCAAGGTCCCCGTCCTGTATCCGACTTGCGCCGCCACGCTCATCGCGACCGCGCTCGCCTTCCTGTCGTCTTTCTGTACGGGCGTTACCGCCTATACCGCGGTGTGCTATTCCTATATCGCGCTGGTGTTCCTCGGTATTATTGTCATCTTCGGCGCGACCCTTCGCGACGTCTGCAAAGGGAAACCGCTGGGACTGCGCCTCAATACCGTCATCGCGGGCGTTGCCACCGTCATGGCATTATTTGCCGACCAACCCATTCCGTTCATCACGCTCTCCCCCTCCTTTTGGCTGTATCTCGGGGAGCTGGGCGTCACCCTCGTTCTGGGACTGCGCGAATTTATCACCGCCGAAATACACAACCGCTATCTCACCACCAATCTCGAACAGGAAGTGGAGCGGCAGACGCAGAGCTTGCAGAACATTCTCGCCGAGCGGGACAATATTTTGCTCTATGTCAGCCACGACATGAAAAAGACGGTCGTCGGAATGAACAATTCTTTGACCGATCTGAGGCAAAATCTCTCCGCCCCCGAATTGGTTTCGAAGGTAGATTATTTATTGCAAAAGAATGCGGACCTCAAAAAGGACTTCGCAGAGATCGGGAAATACGGCAAACAGAACTATGTTGCGGAGCAGTCGGAAGTGGTAAACTTGAGTAAGATCGTGCAGAGCGTGACCGACGATCTGCGCCCCGACTGCGAAGCGAACGGAATGATCCTGACGGTCACCCTGCCCGAAATCTTGAATGTATACGCCAAAAAAGTTGCCTTGGAGAGCGTGATCTTCAATTTGGTCATGAACGCGATCGAGCACTCCTATTGTTCGCATTTGTCCGTGACCGCCACCAAGCGAAGAGGAATTTGCCGCCTCGAAGTCACCGACGACGGACGGGGCATTGCGACCGATCAAAACGTCTTTGCCCCCTTCGTGTCGGGCGAACCCTCCGACAACAATTCGGGGCTCGGCCTCTTTTTGGCAAGGACCGCGGTCGAAGCGATGCACGGCGAATTGACGTATGAACGCAGAGACAATTTGTCCGTCTTTTCCGCCACCCTTCCTCTTGCATAAAGCGATACTTTCCTTTTATTCTTGATGAAGCGGCAGCGGCGAGGGAAATTTCCCTTGCCGCTGCCGCTTATCTGCTTCAAAAATGCCTTTATATTTATTTTTCTTCAATCATTTTCTCAATACCGATGCCATATCCCCTTGTCGGGTCACTCCTTGATCCCGCCGAGCATGAGATTGCCCACGAGCCTCTTTTGAAAACAGAGGAAGATGACAAAGACAGGGGCAAGCAACAGGATCGCGCCTGCGATCTTCATGGTCGGCCAAGCGGAAGTCGTCCGTGTGTCAAAAAAGAAATAGTACATTCCGTATGCCGCCGTCGGGAAGGAGGGTAAAAAGAGCATCGGCGTTTGATAGTCGTTCCAATAGCCGATGAATTTGATGAGCATAACGGTGAAGAAGAGCTTTCCCGAAAGCGGGAGCGCAATCTCGAGAAAAATGCGCAGATTTCCCGCCCCGTCGATCTCGGCGGCTTCTGCGATGTCTTTCGGCGCTCCCGCATACGCCGCATGGAAGATGAGAAAGTAGATGCCGAGGAAACTCGCCTGCATAAGCCAAACGCCGAAAAAGGAATCGTAGAGGCCGAGGAAGGACATCAGTCGAAATTGGGACGGGAGTGCGCCGACAATGGGGAAACCGAGCGCGACAACGACAATTGCATAGACGATCTTTCCGAAACGGAAGGGAAATTTTGCGGTGACGTATGCCGTGATGCAGGGCATGAGCGTTCCAAAAAACGCGCCGCCTGCCGCATAGAGTAAAGAATAGCCGTATTGCGCGAGCAAGCCTATTTCCACCCTGCCGCCGTGGAGGGGCACGTTGAAAGTCTTGAAGGCGTTGAGATAATTTTCAAAATGCCATTCTCCCTCGGGAAAGCCGAGCGAAGAGTCGCGGAACTGTGCAACAGACTTTAGGGAAACGGATAGCCCCCAAATCAGCAAAAGGAGGACGAGCAAAAAGTATGCCGCCATGAGTAAAAAAATGAGAAATGCAGGCAGTCCGCTCACACTTTTTTTGACTTTTTCCTTAAAATTTTTCATCTTTATTCTGCCGAAGGGCCCAAGCGGATCATAAGTTTTTTCGAAAAGAGCGCAAGGGGCGCAGTGACGAGCGTGAAGAGCGCGCCCATCGCGGCAAGCACGGGATATTCGGCAAGCGTAGCGCTCCGCGCTCCGCGGAAGAGATAGTATCCATAAGTAAAGAGCGCGGGATCGGCCTCGTCTGCAAAGAAATGATAGAGCCCCATCTGCCCGACGAAGAGCCCCGCAATGTCGATTACGAAAAAGGTGACGAGCGTGGGATAGATCATGGGCAGCGTGATGTAAAAGAGCTCTTTCATAAAGGTGCAGCCGTCCAATTTTGCTGCCTCAGAAAGCGTTTCGGGGATCGCGCTCATCGTACCCGTCAACACGAGGACGCTCGTCCCAAGTCCCATCCAAACATGATAGAAAAGCAAAACGAAAAGCACGCCCCCGCCCGAGAACAGCCCTTCTGTGTGAAAGAGAACGGGAAAGGCGCGTTCGCCGAAGTATTTGAAGAGCACAGCCATTGCGATGGCGGAAAGGAGCGTGGGCAAAACGATGCCGATCTTCAAGAGAGTTGCAAGCGGTTTTTTCTTGGCGATATAATAGGAGAATAATACGCCAAGCCAGTCTCCGATCAGGGAAAACACAAAGAGAAGCAAGGTGTTTTTCCATGCGGCGGAGAGGACGGGAGAGCGGAACAGGAGATAGAGCGCCTGCCCGAATTGTTCAAACCCTGCAAAGGAAGTTTCTCCAGTGGAGTAGTCGTAACGTTCGAACGCCATGACCAGGGAATTGACATTGACCGCTATGTAGAAGATCGCAAATTGTATCAGCGGAAAGGCAAGCATCGCCGCATAGAAGATCAGGTCGTTGCGCCTCTTTTTGCGCAGAGCGCCCCTCCCCTTCCGCTCATTGGAAATGGACGCCATACAATTCCTCCCATGAGGTTGCCGAATACTGCTCTTTCATCCCCGCGAAGTACTCTGCGGCCGAGACACCATTGCGGAAGCTATCGATGGGACAACTTTCGGAGAGCCCGCCGATGACCGCGCTCCAACGCTTGTCAAGATTGAAATCGGATTGGTGGTTGAGATAGAGCGGATTCGTATCGAACGGATAGACGACTGCTGTGTCTCCTTTGTTTTTCAGCGACAGAACGGAACTGCCGAAGGAGGTCATCTTTTTGAGTTCGCTTTCGGGCATTTCATAGCGCAGGGAACGCGGTGTGTTCGTCATCGCGGTAAATTCCACGAGAGAACGGTCGGTATAGCAGTAGCGCAGGAAGGCTTTGGCAAGCGGGATCTTCGCAGGGTCGATCTTCGCATTGATAAAGGCAAGGCTATAGAGGTTGTCGAGCAGCGTTGTGGACCCCAAATGACTGTCATCCGCCTTGGGAAGAGGAAGAAAGCCCAGCCTGCGGTTTTTGCGAAGCGCCTTTTCCCCATATTCTTCTGCGAGCATCGCAAAACTTCCGGAGGCTTCCGCCTCATTCTCCCAATAGATGCCGTCGATGAAAAACCCGATCGGAGCGTCTGTAAAGCTACTTTCGAGGAACCCGTACTGTGCCTCGATATGGGAGCAAGCGTCGTTCTTTGCGTCTGCGTGGAGATACCGCTCGTCGGAGGCGAGGCGGTCCAAAAAGCTCAGGGCATAGGCGCGTCCTGCTTGTCGGATGAGTTTCCAGCCCGAACTTTGTCCGACTTCGGTCGGCTCTGCAAAGGAGAGCGAGGTCACTTTTCCCGAGGCGTCCACTTGAAAGTCGTTCACGAGGTCGTCCGCCACACCGTCAAAGGAGTAGTTGAGAATCATCTGTTCCTCTCCTTCGGCATCGGCAAGGAGCGCCGTCAGAAAGCTGTTCAAATAGACGTTGCGCGTCTCTCCCGCATAGGTGAGCGGCGTAATGCCCTTTTCGAGCATATGATCGCATAGCTCGAAGAACTCATCGTAAGTCGCGGGAAGCCCGTCATCTGCCGAGTAGTCGATGTCTCCCTCTTTTCCGGTCTTTCCATCGGGGCCGAAGGAACGCTCTTCCTCCGCACTCTGTACAAATCTTCCCTCCCCGCCCTCTCGCGCGAAATAGAGATTTTCCCGCTCGAAAAGATCAATGCCATAGGAGAGCCCGAAATAAGAGGCATAGTGCGGGACCGCATAGATCTTGCCGTCATGCTCGAAGTAGTTCTTCTGCGCTTCGTTAAATTTGTCGAAGATGCTCCCCTCTTCGCCGTATTCGGAGAGATCTTCCTTTACGGCGTCGGTGATATCGAGGAACTGACCTTGAAAGACACCGTCGTAATAGTAGCCGCGTTCGGTAAAAAAGAGGTCCTGCGGATAGGCCTCCATGTTGGCGAGCAAAGTTTGGCCGCTCTTTTTATTGCCGTCGATCACGATCTGCACGCCCGTCTTATCGGGGAGAAAACTGCTTTCGGAATTTTCCTTTTCGAAGCGTGCGGCGACCGTTTTCAGCCAATCGTTGCCGAAACCGCCTTCATAGCTCGACACATAGAGTTGTGCTTTGTTCGGGTCTATCCCGTTGTTCCCGCCGCATCCCACGGCGCTCGCGAGCGTCAGCGCCAGAGCGCAGAAAATTCCCGCGGCCTTTTTCATTGCGTTTTTTCTCTTTCCGTTTTTCGTGAAAACATTCGCCATATCACGATCCTCTTCCGTTTTTATCTTTGTTATCCTTTCGCAGACCAATCAAACGATTTGGTAAAACGCACGCTCTAAATGCGCAGTTCACCTTTTTGGGGAGGTTTCTTTCGATCTCTCGGTTTAAGTTCTACACTCGATTGTGTTTTATTATATATATTGGTAATTTTTTTGTCAAGTCTTCTATTTGGGCTGTACGGAGATTTTCTTTTTAGAACGAAAAAGCCCGCGGGTATCCCCGAGGCTTCTTCATGATTTTATTCCCCTATCATTTTTTCAATTCCGATTCCATATCCCCTCGTCGGGTCGTTGATAAAGACGTGTGTGAATGTCAATAAGTTATAACCCATTTTCGCAGAAAATTTTCTTATATTCCTGCAAATTTTAATTTTGTTCGACAAAATCCCCTCGCATATATCTACATTGAGGAAAGTTGTATTTTTCTTAATAAATTTTCATCATATGCATTGTAAAATTTAAGACTATAATCGACGCGCTTTTCCCTGTCCAATTTAAGTTTCCGGAGTAAGACTTTCTTTATTAATTTTATATCATTATCCTTTAGATTTGGACTGGATAAAAGCATTATAACTGCAAGGTCATTTTGCATTTTGTTTTTATAATAGTCGCTCATCTTCTTTGTGTAATGAGCGGTCAAACCCAGATCAATTTTCCTGATCACAGATGAGAACATATAATACCAACTACAATTTCGAAAATTTTCTTCGAATCTTTTCGCATTGAAGACTCCAAATAATAAAGAGTTATTGTAGTAATTTTACCATATTTGTCTTTGTTTTTCAACCTAATATGACAGAAAATTAAAGTTTTTTTATTGTTTCTTTGATCCTTTCAATGATTGCTCTCGTCTTTCCCTTGGCAAGCCCGACGTAGGTCGCCAGGGCAAGCAGATCTTTCTCCGCGGGATTCGGATTTCCCATCACTGTCATCTCATGCTCGGGCTTATCTTCCGTTCTTGTGAGGTCGTAGGCGGGCGAAAGCCGGTATCCGCCGAGCGATTCGTCGTAGAGGAAGGAGAAGTTTTTCCCATGGTCATCCTTATTCCCGTAAAGTACGTTGAAAGTCATGCGGGCGAACGCTTCGTATAGATCCCCCTTGTCCGCGCAGATGTTCTCGACAACTTGGAATAAATGTACATAGTCGAGATTCGGAATCCTGTGCGTCGTTTCAAGGAGGGAGGACAGCGACACGACGTGTACTCTTCTCCACTCTTTGCGGTCGAACCGTTTTGCGCCGAAATATCCGCTGTATCGGTTTGACGGAAACAGCTTGAACTCGTTGACATCGAGCCCGCACTTTTTCGCCGCCGCATTCGCCTCGTATTCCATAAGTCCGACATCGGGCGGGTCGATCCTGCACGGGAATTTGACGATCCACTCTTCTCCATTGATCCGCAGGTGTGCTTTCGGACGGGCTCCACCGCTCGAGCCACCCAACAGATACAGCCCATCCAAATCGCCGACGGGCTTTTCCGCATCGTTTAGAACGGCATTCGCCTCTTCGGCAAGCTCCTCCAAATCAAAGCAAGAATCAGCCGCTTCTACTGCCTGCGTCGGCTCATAGTTGAGTCCGCCGAGCCCATTGTTGCCAATGAGAGAGAGTTTTGTCAGCGGGTTAAGCTTCTCATAATTGATGCCTTTCTTCGCGCACATGCGGCTTACGAGCAATTCACCCCAGCCATCGGGGAGACTGTCATGAAAGACGCCGTACAGTCCCTCGAAGTTGTCCTTACGGTCGATATAGACTTCTCCCTTGAGCGGAAGAGAAAACGGAGAGATGGAAAAGCCGTTCTTCAGCCATTCGGAATCGTATTGAAAGGCGATCCCCTCTTCCACGACTGCAAGATAGCCCACGGTGCGCTCATTGTATTTTACCGCCGATTTCATCACTTCACCAATCATTTCTTGTAATCCCTCACGCTTGTGATGATCTCGTGCTTGAAGAGTTCTTCGAAATCGGAAAGGCAGCCGATTGCATTTGCGAGTTTAACGAGAGAATGTAGTGCAATCTCCCCCGTCTGCTCAAACCGCCTAATCGAAGCATAGGATACGCCCGACGCCTGTGCAAGCGCTTGCTGGGAGAGTTTCCTCTCTTTACGCCTCGCCTTAAAACGTTCCACCAAATTGTTAATCGTTGCTTTTTCTGTGACCGTTGGAACAAAATCACCAATATCAAAGCTTTTCATATCACTAATATTTTAGCATATAATCGTTGTAATGTCAAGTGATCGTTAAAATATTAGTCGAAATTTCTTGTGCTATGCGCTTTCAATAACTATTGATTATTGGGAGTGAAATATCTTGAAACAATGCTTTTTATGTTTTTCGGGTTCGGCTCGGCTGACTATTGCGGAACCAATTTATAATATATTAACAAATGTTGGTCTTAATATATGGTATGACTATAGAAGTATGCTATTTGGCGATAAAAAATACAAAAAAACTTTGAAGAAGGAATTTGTAAATCAAATTTTGCTATTGTAATTTTAACACGAGATATCTTCTTGAAGCCTTGTGCGGAAAGCGAAATGGAATGCATCATGAAACGAAATCTTGAAGGGGAAATAGAAGTGTTTCCAATTCTCTTCGATATTACAAATAGTGACATTCCATCAAAATATACTCAATGGCTAGATGGCATTATATATAATACTTATCATGATACGCAAAATTTGAAAGGTACCTGCTTTCAGATTGCCCTTCAGCTATACAACAAGATTTGCGAAGAGGTTCCCCTCTCATTATGGAATATGTGAATGTCAAAAAGGTATGACCCTTTTTCGAGGAAAATTTCCTCAGCCTTCTGCAAATTCTGATTTCGTTCGACGAAATTCCCCTCGTATTTATCTACATTCATTCTTTGTAAGTTTTTGCAAGACTTTCCGTCACGTCCTCTTCGGGTCTGTCGTCCTGAGGCTTATGCTGGCCTGCAAACTCTTTTAAGCGCCAGAGCTTCCCGCAATAATTCACATAGTGGCGATAGACGGAGGTCGCATTATCGCGCTTCATGGTTTTCATGATGCGCCAGGCACTGACAAGCTCCGTCTCTTTGTCGATGCAGTCCTCACAAGCGCTATAAGGTTCTCTCTCTCACCCCCTCCCCTCCCAGACGATGTCATATTCCACATGCGGGATATTCAAGCGCTTTGCGATTAGAGAGGCGATCACCTCATTAAACGGTATGCCTCTTTAGACCACCGACACTTATTCTTCGTCCAGATCGTGCTTTGCATTCCATTCTTTCTCTTTTATATAATGATTCGCAATCTCGTCGAGCGTTTCCGCAAATCTCGAATACCCTTTGGCGCGAACAGCATCGGCAATGTCTTCATATTTTTTTGCAAGTATCGTCTCCTCTTTTCCCTCCCGATCGACGATGTGGACACCTCTTTGGTTATAAATTCCCATAGAATACCCTGCACGGACGCTTTTATTTTCCTTACTATTTAAAAATTTCAGAACAGAACAGGGTAGCGGATGTTCTATGTCGAGGGGAAGATAGGAAAGCCCGTTTCCAATGGTGTTTTTAGTTACATCCTCGCGGTCGTTCTCGATCGACCATTGGATTGCCTCCTGTGTCCATGATAGAAATTTATCTTCATGAAAGACGCCGTTCTCGTCCATCCCGGGCACGACATCAAACTTAAAAATAAGATCGAACAACCTGCGGGAGAGGCCTTCGTTCATTTCCTCTTTTTCTACCTTAACCTCGTGATGTTTTCTAAATGCCATCTGAATGAATTGGCAGAAAAACGCAGGAGAATTTGCAAGACGGAGTTTCAAGGCTTTTGGCCTTATCTTGGAATTATCTCGGAAAAATGGCAGATAGTACCATTCGATAACCGATAGGCGGTTGAGATCGAAAGCATCGCTCTCTTGCAGGAATCCAATCAGTTTCAATGCGGCATGGGGATTCAACACATCCGCGTCGGTAGCTGTAGCGGCCTGTTCTAAACTCATATAGAGAAGGTCAACGTTTATAGACGGAATTTTGGGAGAATTCCCCAGGAGATTTACGATTTCCGTGTATCTTTCGGACGCGACAAGTGACCCGAGAAGTGCTTTAAGGTCAATATCGCAACCGTCCATATATCCATATGGTAGCTTTACTTTTTTCCAAAAATCATATTTCCGCTCGGGAATCAGCGCTTCCATGACACTCTTCAACGTATCGCAATAGACAAAGTTCGTCAAAATGTCAAGGATAAGATCGTCGTTGAGCTCCTCCCGAAGACCAATTTGCAGCAGAGTCGCATATCCATGCTGATTGAGAAAGCTTTGTAAGGCAACAAAAGCGAGTGTTCTATCTCTTTTGATGTCCTTATAGTACAGGAGAAGCTCCCGAATCGTGTCCATTGACGCGCCAAAGCCGAAGAGCGTACAAATTTCCTCCGCTCGATCGACAGCACGACCAAATTTCATGACGCCGCGAATTCCATATTGGGTATGTATCTCCTGCACTAACTCCTGTTTTTTTGCCAGTTCCTCTTTATAAGAGCGCTGATAATCTTCCATGATTCGGTATTCATTCCAAAATGAAACAAACAATCTTTGATGTTTAAAGAAGATATCTTTTGGTTCGAGCAGAGCAATTGTTTCTACGACAGTGCAAAAGAAAGGATCTCTTTCTTCGCAATTGTTTTCGATCAAGCGATACTTCAACTCCGTCAGTGCCAGCCAAGGATGAAATTTTTCCTCATCTGACCATGTCTTACCCAATTCATTTAGCTTTTCCAATAGACCGGCCTGCTGCATTTCAAAGGGAAAGAGATATTTGACGAGCTCAGACAGGCTCGTCGGGTCATCCTTCGACAGAAGCATCGCTTGTTCAAAGAGAAAGGAGCTCATTTCCCCAAACTGACCATCCTTTAGAGAGATGCTTTCTGGAATGGAGAGCTGTGAAAATCTCGGCTTGTAAATCGGCGCGGTGATTTCCCTTTCTCGGGGCAAAAGCTTTTTTATGACCTTTTGGGCGATTTCAGGGTATTCTTCGCAAAGCGATAGGATGGCTTTTTTCTGTAAATCAACGGAGGCAAGAGTTTGCGGATACCATGGCAGTAGCACGGAAACCATGGAGTTCACCGGCGAATTGGATGAATTGTCGTTATCATGGCAGATAGTCTCGAGTTCCGCAAAGCAGCGGATAGCCATGAGGAAAGTCTTGGGATCCCAGACAAGGGCTTCGATCGACCATAAAAGGTAGCATATTTCATCCCTGAAAAGATAGCCATTTTCCGATTGAGGCTCGGTTTTAAGTGCACTTTGATCCTTGGAAAGAAGCTCCTCAAGGCTTTCGAGGTAGCTGTCCCCGCCAATTTCCGCAAGATACGGCAATGCATCTCCGAGACAAAGCAGCCTGTCCTTGCCGAATGCATCGAAGACGGTCCGAACGAGTTGAATTTTGTTTGTCTCGAACGTTTCCTCCGTGCAGAATTTAGGCGTGTCACTGCAAACAATGCATGCCCCCGCAAGGATTCCGTTGCAGATCGTTCTTGAGAGTGTCTTTTGCTCATTCGAATGGATAATCAAAGTTTTGCCGGTATCGGCATACTTCTTTCTCCCGTGAGAAAAAACTACGGATCGGACACATGAGAAAAGCTTTGTGATATCATCGTCTGTATAAAATTTTTCGGACAATTTGAACAACGTTTTCCGGTCGGAAATCTCCCAAATATGATCTTTTTTGCTCATATATGGAAAGCCGTCTGCGAGCAATATCTGCGCCTTTTTCTGAAACTCGGCAAATCTAAGCCCAAAGAATTCCTCAATGAGCTTTCTATCTTCACGGTTTGAATCATTCCAACTGCCAAACAATGCAAGTTTTGCCGTAAAATCGTCGAGCTTATTAGAAAAATTATCGACACTAAGCTCCCTTCTGAGTTCCGTTGGCCCTCTAAGTTCATCTTTTCGGAAAAGCTCCAGAAGCTCCTGGTCAAAATTTTGTAACGTGATATCGGAGGGATTCTGGTTGCAATCCTGCGAAAAGTCTACCAGCTTCTCCCAAATAAATTCCTTATCGCAATTGGTCTTACAACGGATAATGGTCTTCAGCAAATCTTTATTTACGCTGGCTTCGAAATCCAGATCGAAGATCACAAGGTGAAAGACCTTAAAAAATCCCCACAAGTCCTCGTCGGATGGCGTATCAGAAGAATCGGCGGACTGAATTGCAGATCTTACGGTTTGAAATTTCTTTCGCGTCCCATCCGAAATCAACGAAGATTGTTGAAGCTTCATTAAATAATTTTCAGCGTTCGGCGATTTCATTGCTAACGCATGAAGCTGTTGCAATGCATCGACCGATCCCTTCGCAATGTACCCTGTAAACAATGCGATCTTATCGATTTCGTGGTTAAAACGTTCACTCTTGTAATCATGCCAGGCGTCTTTAATCACCCGCAAAAAAGTTGTATCATTTTCGGAAACGGTCAAGCTATGCTTTATCTGGCAATACAGCCTCGCTCGGTTGTTCTTCCCAACGACCAACAGATCGTCCGTATTGATCCCAGATCTTTTTGTTTGGAAACAAACCTTTTCGATTGGTTGACGCAGGACGGGAACGGGCGTTCCGAGCAATAAAAAGAGCAAAAAGACAGCGTCGATCCGCGTCTCAAAGTTAGTTCCCCCGCCTCCCGTACTGAATGCATTTGAAGTTTTTATGTTCAAATCCGAAATCCGATTTTTTTCCATCCTAAAAACTCCCACCATGAATCGTTGCTTGCGACTGATCCACAATCATGATTATAACATAAGAAAACCGTTGACAAATTAAAGATTGACAACCGTGAGTTTTCTCGTCTTTCGAAGATATCGGTGTAAATGTCAAATTATACTTCCTAAGGGGACTTGAGCATTTTGTTGTCTTTTCGACTATAATATCAATTTGTGAGCCCTTTATTCCCTGTGCCTAACATTTCCTGTACGCGTGTCTGGATAAATGCCTCGATGGTTTTCAGCCGAGCGGCGGGCAGATTGTACTTGGGGTGTTTTTCAAACTTGAAGTTGATCAGTTTGTGCAACTGATCTCTCTGTCTGTCAGATAAAAACCCATTGACCAACGCGTCATAGGAAACACCTTCGAATGCGGGCATCCGCGTTTGCGCATACTTGTAGATGTCCTCCAGGTCGTCTTCCATCGCAAAGTTGAAAAGCGACAAACCATTATCAAAGATCGGAGCCAATGCTATCGGCTTATTTGTCGCGTTGTCTACCAGCAAACCGAAATTTCCGAAATGCCTGTCGGTATTGCAGATCAGAGCATCGAATATCATCATATCGGCGAACTCATCGTAATAACTGCCGCCAAGCGATTTCAAATACTCCACTGTCTTCGTCAACGTGCAATTCGGTAAAAATTTATGGATCGGAACATACGATGTATCGATGTCCGTAAACAACTCGCATGTAGAGCACAACTGCCCTTTCCATTTGGACAAGCCGTAAGCGACGTGTTTGATGCCCATTCTTTCTGCGATTTGTGCAGCATAGAATTCCGAATAAGGCTCCTTCCCCGCATTGGCCGCACCTGATGTGCCGCCTTTATAAAGATAAATTTTTTTGTTGATCCTGCGCCAGCACTTTCTCAGCATACCATTCGTCGTATACTCAGGCGATGAAGTAAACCCTTTACGGGTATTGCTACCGTAACCTGTATATGCTATCAAAGCCAGAGTGCGGGCAAAACTGTTTTCATAAAGATTGTAGTTCGCAAATTTGCCGCTAAATCCTTCCTCGACGATCCAATAGCTGTCGTTAAGAGAAAGCCCTTTACACAGCCGAATTATCCCAAGCGTATCGTTCGTGGAAAGACCGCTCTTCGAGAGAATCTGATCGACGAACTCCCTGTTTTTAGGTATTACACGAGATGACAACCACTTCGCAAGACCGTCGGAACTTAGAGTCAACCCAATCGGCAACAAGTGTTTCAACTCATCGTTTACCCAGTCAATTTGATAAACGATTTCACCCAAACTTGTTCTGTCCATACGGAATCTTAAAAGTTCGGCGTCGTATTGTTTGAGTTCAAATGTCATTTGATTCCTCCTTTTTACAGCGCTTCCAACACGGTAAGCCGCGCTGCGGTCACGGGCAAGCCGTCTGCATTGAGTTGGCCGAGCGTCACGGCTTTGTTTTTTCCATGATAGTCGCTTCCGCCCGAGACGAAAAGACGATGCTCCTTGGCAATTTTTCCCAGCCTTTCGCTCAGCTCCACGGGGTACTTGGAATACCAACACTCCATCGCCCCGATCCCGATCTTCAGGAGCTCGGGAAGGACCGCCTCCATCTGTTCGAAGGTCAGGCTTCTTCCCTCCTCCCCCATCGGATGCGCCCAAACGGGGACGCCGCCCGACGCCAAAATCGCTTGGACGGAAACTTCGGCGTCTAACCTCGAAGGCGGAGTCGGAATTTCATCCAAAATACGGAACGCCGTCGGTCTGTCGGCTACGACGGAATACTTCATTAGTAAATTTGCAAGGTGCGGTTTGCCCACGCCGTCGATTTGGCGCAGCGGCGCAAATTCCTCTTCTGGGATCTTATCTGTAAACCGTTGAAGGGCTTCGATCCGCGCTTCCAATTTTCCGAGCCGAAGCAGTTTGGCTTTTTCCAACACTTCGACCATGGCGGGATGGTTCGGGTCGATGCCAAGCCCCAAGATGTGGCATTTTTGTGAGGTCGTCCGCGAGCTCAATTCTACCCCGGGGATAATACGCACGTCCGTCTGCAAAGAGGCAAACTCCCTTACGCCGTTCACATTGTCATGATCTGTCAATGCCAAAATACGGATTCCCAACTTAGTAGCATTCGATGCAAGCTCACGGGGAGAATCGGTCCCGTCCGACGCTGTAGAATGGGTATGCAGATCGCAAAAACAGTCTCTGCTCATTTTTGTCTCCATTGGAATTGATATATCTATTATAAACCGTATTCCGCCAAAAATCAATAGGACGGCAATTATTTCAAACAAGGCGGTTCATTCAAATGGAGAATTAAAGGAAAAGAGGCATACCAATGTAGCATATCTTTTTTCATAATGATATGCGAGCTTTTTTCAATGCTGATACTATAGGTGCATGAAGGAGTTAGTTATTTGGATTATCAAATCAGATTCCCTCTTAAGACCCGCTTATAATCAAGTTTTGCATTGAAGACTGCTTTGATATAGACGGTATCGTCGCCCGTCTCGTAGGTATAGAAGATGAGATAATCTTTGTGTACGAGAAAGCGGAATCCTTGGCAGACGAGGTTTCTGTCGTTCGGGAGCGCCCCCGATTGCGGGAAGTCCGCAAGGCGGCCGCATTCCGCTTTCATTTCCGTGACGAATTTCACGGCGGTATCGGCATCCCTTGAGACGTTCAAAATGTCCCGCGCGATCTTCTTAAAGTCGCCGATCGCGGTTTCGGTCATCAGTACGTTGCAACGCATGGCTCACTCCAAAATGGCTTTTACAATCTCGTCAAACGCGGTATCGAGGGGCTTCACCCTTCCGAGACGAATATCGTCCTCCGATTGGGCCAAATGCGCATACAGTTCAAGCCGCTCTTTCATTTCTTCCAAAGCCGCCTGCTGGGCAAGAAAGTCTTCATGGCTCATGAGGACGGTGTCCTCTCTCCCGTTGACCGTGATGGCAACGGGGTTTTGCCTCGTCAGCGCGGAAAGTTGCCCGTAGTTGGTGCGAAGGTCTTTCGACGGACGGATAGAAATTCCGATTGACATGGTTTCCCTCCTTTTGGTAGTCATATTATAACATAGTTTGTCTACCATGTCAAGAGTTTTATGCAAAATTCTGCTCTCGCAATCTTTAAAGTGTCAATAAGTTATAACCTATTTTCGCAGAAAATTTCCTCAGCCTTCTGCAAATTCTGATTTAGTTCGACGAAATTCCCCTCGCCTTCATCTGCATTGGATTGAATGACCGACATCGCGCGATGAAATTCATCCTGGAAATGAAATTTTATTTTCAATTCACCGTTCTCCTTGACATAGATCGTCTCGATCAGTTCGCTAAGCATATCTCTCGAGAGTTCCGTGACATTTTGATATCGCTTGAATGCCTCCACGAAATCGTTGTGTGCGAGATTTTCTTCTTCCGAAGCATATTGCTCACGAAGTTTTTCGATCCGCTCTTCGAGTGTGACTACTTGCTTTTTATAATCCTCTCGAAAATAGAGATATTGCTCTTTGGTGAGGATATCGTTTTTAAGATCAAGATACAAGTCATTTTGAAGGCGAAGCAACTTATCCCTTTGTTTCTCGCACGTTCCGATCTCCTTAGAAAGTTCCAAAAGCGCTCGTGCCTTGCTCGGACTCTCTTCGAGCTCTTGCAATAATTTCTCCATATTGAAAGCAATTCTGACGAGCATTTGGATGGTCGTCAAGATGGTTTTCACAAGCTTTTTGACGCGGATCGCGTGTCGCGTGCATTGCCGCCACTGTTGATGTGTGCCACAGACAAAATAGTATAAAGGATTGTCGCCGTCCATACGGCCCGTGCGTTGCATAGCGCGGCCGCAATCGGCGCATTTTATCATTCCGACAAAGAGGGAGCCCGTAATAAAATCGTCTTTTATCTCCCTTGTCCCCTTTGCCTGCCATGTATCATGTCTGAAGCGCTCCTGCGCTTGCTGAAATGTTTTCGCAGTGATGATCGCCTCGTGCGTCCCCTCCACGATGATAAAATTCTCCTTTGGAACTGATACAAGAGTTTTCAGCCTCGGACTGACTTTTCGGGATTTCCCCTGTATCATCTTTCCGAGGTACATTTCGTTTTGCAAGATCCTTCTGATCGTTTGGGACGACCACCCGCCGCTTTGATATGCAAGCTTATGGTTGCCCTTGATCCCTTTGAGCTGCTTATATTTCGTCGGATTGGGGATCCCCCTCTCGTCAAGCTGTAACCCGATGTTGTAGATGCTGTATCCTTCCGTAAAGAGTTGATAGATGAGTTTGACAGTTTCCGCTGCCTCGGGATCGATGAGCAGCTTGTGCCGATCCTCCGGATCTTTCCGATATCCGTAGAGAGGAACTGAACCGAGATATTCTCCCCTCTTTTTCTTTGCCTGAAAGCTGCTTTTGATCTTGCGGGAGATGTCTTTGCAGTACTCGTCGTTCATTACGTTCTTAAAGGAGACAGACGCATTTTGACAGGATTGAGGATCTTTGTAACTGTCAATGTAATCATTTACCGATATGAACCGTACTTGGAGCAAGGGAAAAACCACTTCGAGATACCGCCCTGTTTCATAATAATTTCTTCCGAAACGCGAGAGATCTTTTACAAGAATGCAGTTGACCTTGCGATTTCTGACATCTTCCATCAGGTTCTTCAGACCAGGTCTTTCAAAATTTGAGCCGGTGAAGCCGTCGTCAATATAGAAATCGTACACACTGAGATCGTCATTTTTGGCCAGATAGCGGTCGATGATTTTTCTTTGGTTCACAATGCTGTCACTTTCGAGTTTGTCGCCGTCCTCGCGGGATAACCTAAGATATACCCCGCAACGCCATTCATGCGCCTCGGGAGTTGAACTTGTATATTTGCTGATTCTTCCTGCTGCCATTATTGTGCCTCCATGATCCCCATACTTTCGATCCGGTCAAGGAGCGGTCTGCACTCTGAAAAGAGATTTTGATTGGCAATAAGATATTCTACGACGCTATGGAATCCATCGCGGAATTTGAAACTTATCTTCATCTTTCCGTCCCCATATACATCTATGATATCCACAAGTTCGATCAAGATTTCTCGCGTAAGCCTGTCAAATTTTTGATATTTCGTCATGCACTCTGCAAATTTGCTTACTTCCTCTTCCAGCGGTTTATCAAGCTGTTCTCTCAAAGCATCGAGAGACTTATTTATAGCGTGAAGGTCTGTTTCATACCGTTCTTTCAAGATTAGATACTGCGCTTTCGTGATAAGACCGCTTTTAAGATCGGGATAGAGATCCAATAAAATTTTTTCGGTTTTATCCCTGTCTTTTTGTTTCGCTTCAATCAAACCCTGCATTTGTTGACGGGCAGATACCTTTTGAGGCGAGCGTTCTATTCTTTGGATCAATTCACTAATATCGACCGAAAGGCTGATAAAAGATTTTAGAGCCATGAGAACGGTCGCTTCCAATATATCGGAGCGAACCGTATGACGGGAACATGCCGATTTTGTCTTGGAATCATAAGTGGAGCATGTGTAGTAATGATATCGTAATTGTGCTTCTTTTCGGCTCGCTTTTCGCTTGACAAGCGTATGCCCGCAATCGGCACATCTTAAAAATCCCGAAAAGAGAGCGAGTTCCTTCGTACTTGGAGAAATACGCTGATCTCGTTTCATGAGGTCTTGGATGTTCCAATAGAGTTCTTTGCTTATGATCGGCTCGTGATGATTTTCAACAATCACCCATCGGCTTTCATCGAGCTTGCGGATCTTATCGACCTTATGACTGACTTTTTCGTACTTCCCCTGAACAAGGTCCCCTGTGTACATCCTGTTCTTTAAGATGTCTCTTACGGATTGAACGCTCCAAAGACCGCAACCAAAGTCCTTGTGATAATTGGGGTATTTTTGACTCTTGTATTTGGCGGGGTTCGGGATTCCGAGTTCGTTCAAGCGAAAAGTGATAGCGCGATAGGAAGAACCTTCGAAGTACCATTGAAAGATGCTCGAAACAATTTTCGCGGCTTCCGGATCGATGAGGAGCGCCCCTTTATGTTCCGGATCGGTTTGATAACCATAGAGAGCAAATCCGCAGATATATTCTCCGTTTTCCCGTTTGGCAACGAAGGTGCTTCGGATCTTTTTAGAAATATCGCGGCAATATTCTTCGTTCATCACGTTCTTGAAAGAAACGGAAATATTGTCCATGGAAGCCGGTGCGGATATGCTGTCGATGTTGTCCAAAACCGAAATAAAGCGGACGTTCATGACAGGGAAAAACACTTCAAGATATCGCCCCGCCTCTAAGTAGTTCCGACCGAATCTCGAAAGATCTTTTACGATAACGCAATTGATTTTTCCGAGGCGAATATCCTCTATCAAACGAAGAAATTCAGGTCTTTCAAAGTTCGTTCCCGTGAATCCGTCGTCCGAATATTCGGAAATAAATTCGATATCCGGATTTTCAAGCAAAAAATTTTCTCCGATAAAACGTTGGCTGGAAATGCTGTCGCTTTCAAGTTTCCCCTCTTCGTCCTTGTCGCCGTCTTCTTTTGAAAGACGCAAATAAAGCCCTGCCTTCCACGATTTTGCGGTCGGCAAAGCTTCATGATGAGCGGAATATTTACTGATGCGCGCCATATCGATACCTCCAAGTGTAACTTGGCGATAACGCTAAGGCATTTTTAACACAAATGCATTATATCATTTCGCCAATCAAATTTCAACCCTTATTTCCCCATTTTCCTCAATAAAAGTTTTTCCAACCTTTCCTGGAGGGGAACATCTGAGACGAATTCGACTTGGACGGGGACGCCGTTTACGCGAAACATATATGGATTACCGGTCTCTTCGATAAAAGACAGGATTCTTTGCGGGATTGGTTTCGTTTGATCGATTTGAATTTCGGTGATCTCTTTCAAATCTTTGGGATCCACATCATTTAGACTTTTTCTTCTGCATGTTTCCAGGTAGTCCAAAGAAATCATTATAACCTTACTTTCATTCCCTAAAAACACAGAAAATATACTTAGATTCTGAGGTTCTGATCTTTCGCAGTTAAAAACGTTTTGGCTACTGATAAGCTCATGATTTTACAAAAAAACAGCGAAAATTTTTCGCTGTTCGTCGGTCATTCTATTCTGAATTTTGAAATGTTCCGAAAGACCTTTATGAGTAGGTATTGTTTTAGGTCCTCATCCAATTTCCCGTGTAAATATGATTTACTTTCTATGAGTGGCATATATAGGGATATGATTTTTTCTATGCTCGCCCCATCGCCTTTGATGGCAGATTCAAGCACCACGCGGAATTCATCCTTTTCTATTTCTCCCCTCCTCCATTTGTCTTTTCAGAGCTTTCAACGCCAAAGAACGCAGATTATATATGTTCTCTACCGAACAGCCGAGCCTTTTTGCGGCTTCTTCCGAATTGAGGCTCTCTAAGAAAATCAGCTTCAGCACTTCCTTTTGCTTTCGGGTAAGAGATGAAAATGCCGCGCTTAAAGACTCATTTTCAAACTCAAAGTTTTCAAACGATGTGCTTTCAGTTGGTTCTTCCGTGAATGTGAACCGTTCAATGGTTTCGAGCGATACCTCGTTTGGGATTGTTTTTAAGTGTCGTATGTAATCGATTTTCCCTCTTTGCAACAACTTTTCCATCCAAACAGTAAACCGTGCTTTGAGTTCATCACGTTCTTCGGTAGTGCATGTGTTTGTTATTCTCTCATTTTTTTCCTCTTGACGAATTTCTTTTAAGTGTTATTCTTGCCGCACATGCACATATTAGCATGTAATTTATTAAATAATTTTTGTATTTTCATGGCAACTTGTCGTGTTTTGTCGAATTAGAATTTTAACAGGTTTATAGCCCATATTTTTCTTTGATGTGGGTGCAGAAATTTTCAAGTTCAAATTTTGCGTTTTGCGGAACGCGTCCCGATAAAAATACTTCGGGTATTTTCACGGGAACAAAGTCGTTTGATTTACGATGGAGAACGATTTTCTTCCGTAGCTAAAAAGTCCCTTAAAGAGGACGTTTCCAATATTTCATGGCTTGATAATCACGATTTCCAACCCCTTTTTACGGGCATAGTCAACCGTAGATTTTGTGCCACCTGTGACACCGTTATATAAAGCAATCATGAGCGACGAATTGTCCACCATAAAACGGTTGCGCTCCAAAAAACATTCACTTCCGCAATACGTTTCATGGAGACAGCGAATGCCGTCTAATTTTTCCAACAGCTTTTGATAGCGCAACTTATCATTTATGTGCCACATCTTCTGCTGATCCATGCACGGCAATGCTCCGTAAATTCTGATGTCCTTGTACGTTTCCCTTAAAGAAATTACCTCCTCGGCGCATATCAAATCAAAACCGAGCGCCATACCACATAAAAATGTGTTATATCCGTTCATAATTGCTTTTTTAAGTTCGGCGCGTAACGTCTCTTTCATCTTTACACACCGCTCGTCGGTTTCATTAGACCTCCACGGAAGTTTTTGAACCCGATGCCCCGTAAAACAAACCGTCTTTCCCTTTGATAAAAGATTTATGTCCATAATACCCACCTAAAATTATGTGTGATACATCGCCCTCATTATAACATAAAAGCTCAATTACATCAACAAAATAAGGGCGAGCAAACACAGGTATTGAATGTCGTTTCTGCTGTTAGAATAAGTGTGTAGAATCACCCTTAAAGGAGAAAGGCAATGACGGTAGCGGAAGCCGTTTCTAAGCGTATCAAAACATTGCTTGCCGAACAAAACAAATCAATGTATCGACTTGAACATGATATTGCAATGCCGCATGAAACAATGCGATATTTAATGGGCAACAAGAATAAAACGGTGAACCTAAAAACAGTTCTGCTGATCATTCGCGGACTTGGGATCACGGCGGCAGAGTTTTTCGACGACCCGATCTTCGAGGATCCCGAACTTGAAATTGATTAGAACACAAGAGCGCAAAAGCGCTCTTTTTATAAAAAGTGAGTATATGAAAAGCGCGCCCGAAGGCGCGCTCCTCCTGCTACTTCCAATAGTTTGCGACAACTACTGTAAAACATCTTTATGACACTATCTTATAAATACAAATAAGATTACTTTTGCGCAATCAAATTTGATTTCTCGTGTGTTTATCGGCAAGAAATTTTGCCTTTTCTTTCCAATCGAGGTCTTT
>CANQPO010000002.1 GCA_947625695.1 uncultured Clostridia bacterium
CTCATCCGCTTCGGTTTCAAGTGGCTGTGCCTTTTCTTTATGGAGAAAGACCGTGCGCCGAGGAACGCACGGGAAGTGTTGAGCAAGTATAGCTATCAGCTTTATCGAAAACACGCCGCGAAACTGAAACCATGGGCGAAACAGCTTTTTATTGCGCTCGAATCAGAACTTGACAGGCTCATGAAACAATATGGAATTAAAGACAGCCGCCCGAACGAAAAGTTTTTGAAAGCGGTGCAAAAAGCGGCGGCATCCAAAGGAATGACCGTCGCAGAATACCGTGATAAAATTCTGTTTCCCCATGGCAAGGAGCGCATTATCGCCCGCTACAAACTGTTCATCAAGAAGCACCCCGACATGGCGGGGACGCCCAAACCGCCGACGAAAGACAACCGCTCTGCGCTTCTGACAAAGAACTTTGTGAATCGGAAAAGATAATCGACAAATAACGCTTTTACTAATATTAAAATTCCACGCGTTTGCCAAAAAATGGCAAATGTCGCCAGAATTTCTTTTAATTTTAGTTGCTTTTTGGGTTGATATGAGCTATAATAGAATAGCAAGATACAAATAAATGGCAAAGGAGGATGTTATGTTATTAAGTTTTTCTTTGAGAAATTTTCGCTCATTCCAAGAAAAAAGCACATTATCTATGACCCCTGCAAATATTAAAGATATACCCTACAGTATCTTGACAGAGAAATTTTCGCATAAAACCTATAAGGCACTTGCTTCGTCAATTTTATATGGAGCTAATGCAAGCGGGAAGAGCAATGTTATTCTCGCGTTGGATTTTTTGCGCGAAATAATTATTAGTGGCAACATTGAAAATCAGCGGAGCATCCCGATTCAACTTATTCCTGGATTTTGTCAAAAAGAGTGTGATTCGATTGAATTGTCCATTTCATTCATTCATAAAAAACATCTATTTGAATACCAAATTGAAATAGGCGATGCGAGATTCCTATCGGAAACCGCTCATCCTTTTGTAAAGAGGGAAATTCTGCACATAGATGGTCAAATAGCTTTTGAAAGAATAGATAATACTTTGAATGTTCCAAATACAATAATTGAACATGACCAAGAAAATATTATTCTTATTAAAGCAGCGAACAGTTTGTTGTCAAACGAACTTTTTTTAGCCAATGGGTTTAAAACACTTATAGATACTGATATGTATTCTATCATTTTGCATTGGTTTAAAGAATGTCTTGTTGTTGTAAGAAAAATTGACTTCGTTTCGGCAACACCAAAATACGAATATGAAAAGATAGGAGATGTTACAGAAGATAAATTTAAATTATCCAGTAATATAATTGATATGATCGCTAAAGAGGCGGGGGTTAATTCAACAACCATTAGATATTTGAAAAAGGATAATGACCACAATCTTCAACCCTTTTCAATAATCGACGATAAAGCGGTCGTGGCTCGTTTTGTTGAGTCGGAAGGAACCATGAAGATAATTAATTTTGTTCCGTTGGTAATCGCTGTAATGACTAAAGGAGCAACATTGGTTATAGATGAAATGGATTCCTCATTACATCCCTCTGCTGTTTTTAGTATCATTAATGCGTTTCACAATAATGAACTTAATGTAAGGAAAGCGCAGTTAATATTTACTACGCACAATCCTATTTATCAGAAGGCTAAGATTTTTCGGCGCGACGAAATTAAGTTCATAGAAAGAGATGCACAAACGAGTAGCATCCACTCTCTGTCAGACTATGGAACATCTGGAACTAATGGAGTGAAAAACTCTACCGATATTATGAAAAATTACCTTATCGGAAGATATGGAGCAATCAACTATATAGATTTTAGTGATGCTATTGCGGAAGCATTGGCTCTTAATGGCTGTAAAAGAGAGGAAGAAGAATGACTTATTTTCTTTCTTGTGAAGGTGAAACGGAACATTTGTATTTTGATTGGTTGAAGGAACAAATCAATAACGACCCAAGAACCCGACATAAGATAACTTTCAAATATAAAAATCTTATGCCTTCTTCTTTTGCAAAGTCCAACGCTGGAACCTTTACTAAGGATATGATAACTGGATCCGTATTTTGTAGGATTCAGGACATTGAGGATTATAGTGATGAACATATTGCCGCTTTTCATTCATTGCTTAAGTCTACCAAAGAAGCTAAGAGACTGTATAAAACAATTTCATTTACCATAGGGTATTCAAACCTTACCTTTGAAGTATGGATTTTAGCACACAAAGCTAAGGTGAGGGAAATGGGCGATAGAGCTTATTATTATCAAGAAATAAACTCAGCATATGATACATCGTTTGTAAATAATGACGACTATAAACACGAAAAGAATTTCAAAAGTTTACTTAGCAAATTAACATTAGACGATGTAATCCATAACGCTATCCCAGAATGCAAAAGATTTGTAGAAAAATGCTACCGCGATAATCCAACATTGCAACGGCAGTCGTATGGAGTTTCATACATCCTGGCTAATCCAGACACAACTGTACATACCTTTGTTGAGTCTATTTTAAAAAACGCAGGAATATTGTAAAAGCCATATAAAAGCAATGAAAGCAGTAATATACGCGAGATTTTCATCGGAAAAACAGAACGAGGCGAGCATTGAGGGTCAGCTCCGCGAGTGCTTGGAATATGCCCAATTCAATGGAATTGAGGTCATCGGGAATTACATAGACAGGGCGCAGTCTGCAAAGACAGACCACCGCCCCGAATTTCAGCACATGATCAAGGACAGTTATAAGAATATGTTCAACACCGTCCTTGTGTGGAAGTTGGATCGTTTCGCCCGCAATCGCTATGATAGCGCGTATTACAAAAATATCCTCAAAAAGAACGGCGTGCGCGTTATCTCGATCAAAGAGAGTATCTCGCAGGGTGCAGACGGCATCTTGCTTGAGGCAATCTTGGAAGGCTATGCTGAATACTATTCAGCCGAACTTTCGGAAAAGGTCAAGCGCGGAATGACAGAAAACGCCTTAAAAGCAAAGAGCAACGGCGTACATCCGCCGTTCGGCTATTATGTGGACGACACCGACCATTATCAAATCGATGAAACGACCGCACCGCTCGTCAAGGAAATTTACGCGCTCTTTCTCGACGGCAAGAAACCGAAAGAACTCATTTCCCTGCTCTCCGAAAGAGGCATCACCCACGGAAAATATCCAATCGGCTATAATTTTCTTTACCGTATTCTGACCAACCGAAAATATATCGGCGAATATAAATTCGGGGATATTGTGCTTCCCAACGCGATGCCCGCGATCATCGATGAAGAAACTTTCGACCGTGTACAAAAGCGGATCGCCGACAATAAAAAAGCGCCCGCCATGCACAGAAGCGAGGACGATTATCTTCTGACGACGCGGCTCTTCTGCGGGAAATGCGGGGCAATGATGGCGGGAGAAATCGGCACGAGCCATACGTCAAGACAGTATCGGTATTACCGCTGTTCCCGTTCCAAAAAACATCTCTGCGACAAGAAAGCCGTCAAGAAAGATTGGATCGAAGATCTTGTCATCCAAGAGGTCATCTCCCTTATCTCGGACGACGGCGTTTTGGACGATTTGGCGGAGCGCATCTACCAAATGCAATCACAGGAAAGCAATGCGACGCTTGCGACCAAAGGACAGCTCGAAGAGGTACAGAAAAAACTCGACAACTTGGCACAGGCGATTGCACAGGGCATATTCTCGTCCACGACGAAGAAACTGCTTGACGATTTGGAAGAACAAAAACAGAAACTTGAAATAGAGTTGTTTGAAGCGGAAACGCGGCATCCCATTCTTTCCAAAGATCAAATTCTGCACGCGCTTTGCAACTACCGCAAATTGGATCTGAACACGAAAGAGGGAAAACAGCGGCTCATAGATAGCTTTGTCAATTCGATTTACCTCTATGACGACCATTTCATCATCACGTTCAACTACAAAGGACAGTCCAAAACCGTCACTTTTGAAGAGGTAAACAGTTCGCCTTTTACAGCCTCGGGGTCACCACATGGGGAGTAAACGAACACACGCGCATCTTTGTATGCTCCACGATGCTCGTTGCTCTCATTGCGATCCAAGATCGCAAAAACAAAAAGCCCGTCATGAGCCGATAATCGGTCATGACGGACTTTTTTATTCTGATTTTTCTCTTCGTCGTTCAAATATTTCTTATAATTTCCATTTAACCGCTCAAAGGTTCTTTTCGATGGTGAGGATGTTTTGGCCGTCGTTGTATTCGTAGCGCATGCCGTCCATGCTCTTTTTTACCATGTAGATGCCAAGGCCGCCGATGCCGCGCTCTTCGGCGGAAAGGGTAATATCGGGGTCCTGCTTTTTGAGAGGGTCGAAGGGCACGCCGCGGTCGAGAAAGGTGATGACGGCGCAAAGAGGCTCGTTTTTTACCTCCACCCGCACGGTGACGGGGCCCGTTTCGGGAAAGTAAGCATAGTTTGCGATGTTCCCGAACAGCTCGTCGACGGCGATGTCGATGACGTGGAGGGTCCTTAACGGGCAGTTCCGCGCTTCGAGCTCCTCGTTGATAAAGTCGGTCACCCGATCGAGATTTTCCGTCTTTGCATCGACGGTAAGCTCTTTCATTCCCCTACCTCCGCCTTTGCCTTATATTCGAGGCAGAGCATGGTGATGTCGTCGAATTGGGGTGCGCTGCCCACAAACTTGTCGATGTCCGCTTTGACGGCGGGAAGAAGGTCGGAGGGCGAAAGCTCGCTGTTTTCGCCGAGCACCTGTTCGAGCCGTTCCATGCCGTAAAGGCGATTGCCGGAGTCGGTCGCCTCGGTGACGCCGTCGGTGTATTGGAAGATCTTGTCCCCCACCTCCATTGTCAGCGTGCCCGCGCGGTACTTCATGCCGTCCATGCCCGCGAGCACAAACCCGGGCTTAATTTTATGCGGCACGAATTTTTCTCCCTTCTTGCAGAGGAAGGGGGTCTCGTGCCCCGCGTTGACGTAGCGCAGTTCCCCCGTCACGAGGTCCAAAACGCCCATGAACGCCGTGATGAACAGCCCCTCGCTGTTGCTCTCGCAAAGAAGCTCATTTACCTCCGAAAAGACGGCGCCGAGGTCGGCTCCTTTCGTCGTATGGTCCTTGATGAGGGTCTTGCCGATGACCATGAAGAGGGCCGCGGGCACCCCCTTGCCCGAGACGTCCGCCATGACGATGGCGACGTGGGTATCGTCCACCATGAAGAAGTCGTAGAAGTCGCCGCCGACCTCCTTTGCGGGGTTCATGGTGGCAAAGATATCGAACTCCTTCCTGTCGGGGAAGGCGGGGAAGATACAGGGCAGCATGGACTGCTGGATGTTCGCCGCAACCGAGAGCTCGGCCTCCGTCTTCATCGCCTTTGCGCTCTGGTTGACCGAATAGAAGATCATCCAGAATTCGACGACGAAGATGATGCACATGGTGAGGTACAGCGGGAAAAACAGCTGATGGTTGGGGAAAATGCCCACGCTGTTGCTGATGAGGTTGACGACGTAGAAGCCGATGACCGAGATGAAGAGCGGGGGCACAAAGACGCCCATTCTCCCCTTCACCGCCTCGACGGTGGCGTGGAGACGCTTCTTGAAGAAGATCGCGTACAGCACCGCGATGACGATGTACACAAACAGCTTGACGCCGATAAAGAAGAGCAGGTTGGGAACTTCGTAAGGGCTCTCCTTGATGAGCCCGAGCACGGGGGCAAGCAGCGAGTCGGTGGTGCCGCAGAGCATGAAGGTGGAGACATTCCCCACAAGGCAGGCCATGAGCGCGACCGAGAGCTTTGTGGACCACGTGTCCTTATACAGGATCTGCGAAATGATGCACACCATTGCCGAGAGCCCGAGGATCCCGAAGGCGTCGTTGGTGAGGTCGAGCCAATAGAAGAGGAAGGCGAGCCCGTACCCCACAATCGCTCCCGCGCCCCAGACGAGGGCGCGGATCCACCCCTTGTACTTGGGCATGAGGGTGATCCCCGTGAGGACCGCGCTGAATACCGAAGCGAGATAGACCGCAAACGTCCATAATGCGATGACAGTAAAATCCATTTTATCCTCCATTCATCAAAACATATCCATATCGCCGAGCGCGGTAAGATATTTTTCAAGATATTCGTCCGTGATCTCCCGCCAGCTACAGCCGAGCGCATGCAGCTTTTCGAGCGTATAGGCGCGGGAGAAGGGAATGTAGTCGAAATCGGCGTTCCCCCTTTCGATGGAGAGCATTTCGACGGAGCCACTCTTTTCCCCCGACTGTTTGAGCGCTTCGATCCTTTTCTCAAACGCTTCGTCGGGGACGATCTCCACGGGGCGGTCCATCTTCTTCAAAATGTCGAAGAGGCGGGCAAACGCCGTCTCCGCGGGCGGGCAGACGTGGAACGCGCCTCCCTCGCCGCTTTTTGCAAGCGCGACGACCATCTTTGCCACTTCGTCGACGGGGGAGAATTCCACGGTGGACTCGTAGAGGGACTGCGGCACCGCGCCGATGTCGAGATAGGCGGAGAGCCTGCGCGTAAAGCCGTTGGAGCGCAGATTCATCTGGAATTCGCCATCCGAGAGCCTGCCCTGCAGGTTGCCCACGCGCATGATCTGCACTTTGAGTCCCTTGTCCGCCGCCGCGCGCAGGAGGGCGTATTCCGCCTTGAACTTGGTATAGATGTATTCGTTGAAGATGTGCTGTCCGACATAAAGGTCCTCCTCTGTGAACAGCATTTGAGAAAGAGCCGACTTTTTCGCCATTCCCCCCACGCTCACCGTGGAGATCTGAAGAAGGCGCGCGCCCGTCTTTAAGGCGTAGGCGATGAGGTTCTGCACCCCGCCCTCGTTGACGCGGGAGAGCGCGTCGCCATAGGCAAAGTGCGCCACGTTCGCCGCGCAGTTGATGATGAGGTCGATCTTTTCTTCAAACGGTTCGGCAAAAAGGGCGGGGTTCGAGATGTCCCCCTCGACGGCCGTCCACTTGTTCTCCTCGGTGAAGTCGTCCTCCGCATAGTAGAAGAGGGCGCCGCGGATGCGCTTTTCGGCCGTCATCTTTTTCTTGGTGCGGGCGAGGCAGTAGATGTGCTCCGCGCTGCCGCTCCTTAAAAGTTCGGCGAGGATATGGTTGCCCAAAAAGCCCGTGCCGCCCGTTAAAAGCACGTTGCCGAGCTTCCCTTTAAGCGGGGCATGCGCCTTGAGATATTCCCCGATCCCCTCGAAGTTGAGGTCGTGAATGGGATATTGCTCCTCTTCGCTCCCCCCTTCCATGAGCTCCGCAAGTTTCGCGGGGGTGGGACAGCGGTAGATGTCGCTGTAACTCGGGGCGTTTTCCTTGCGGATACGCTCCAAGGCGAGCATGAGCTCCATGGCCCCGAGGGAATCGCCGCCGAGCTCGAAAAAGTCGTCGTCCGCGCCCACGTCCGTAACGCCGAGCACTTCCTCGAACGCGCCGCAAATGCGCTTTTCGAGTTCGCTTTCGGGCGCGCGGTAGGAGCCGCGGAGCTCGACGCTCTCCGCTTCCAATTTTTTATAGTCGGTCTTGCCGCCCGCCGTCTGCGGAAGAGCGGGAAGCTTTACAAAGACGTCGGGGACCATGTAATGGGTAAGCGTCGCCGAGATGTGCGCCTTGAGCTCTGCGCTTAAGTCCCTTGCCGCCGAATAGAAGGCGACGAGGTGCTCGCTGTGGCGGCTCTTTTTGACGAGGCACGCCGCCTGCGTCACCTCCGCAAAGGAGAGCATGGCGTTCTCGATCTCGGGAAGCTCTATCCGAAGGCCGCGGAGCTTGACCTGTCTGTCCCGCCGCCCCAAATAGAGGACCCTGCCGTCCGGAAGGAGCCTGCCCATGTCGCCCGTGCGATAGAGCCCCCTCCCCTTCCGCACGACAAAGTGCGCCGCCGTCTCCTCGGGACGGTTGAGATACCCGAGCCCCAACCCCGCGCCGTAGATACAGATTTCGCCCGCCGCGCCGTAGGGCAGGGAGTCGCCCTTTCTGTCCGCGATGAGAATGCCCGTATTTGCGATGGGCTTTCCGATGGAGCGGCTGTCCCCGTCCTCCGTGATGGTCGCGCCGATGGTGACTTCCGTCGGGCCGTACCCGTTGAAGATGTGCACGCCGAGCTCTTTCAGAGAGGCGATGAGGGAGGGCGGCAATACTTCTCCCGCCGAGAGCACCGCCTTGAGTTTTTCCGCCTCCGCAAGGAAGTGCGGGTTTCTGAGATAGCTCGCAAGGCGGGTGGGCGTGCAGTGCAGCGCGTCCGCGCCGTGAGCGGCGATACACTCCGCAAGCCGCTCGGGGTTGATCATGCCGTCCTCGTCGGCAAGTTCCACGAATTTGCCGTTGAAGAGGGTCACGAAAAATTCAAACAAAGAGATGTCGAAGCAGACGGAGCCGATGGCCGTGAGCCCCTTGCAGTGCCCCGTAAAATAGCGGTTGAAGGGGTTGTTTTGAGGCTTTACGATATTGGCAATGCCGCGGTGGGAGAGCATGACCCCCTTGGGCCTGCCCGTCGTGCCCGACGTGTAGATCATATAGGCAACGTCCGTCTGCACAACGTCGGGAAGAGCCGCATTGCCGCCCTTTAAGAGTTCGTCGATGTCGAGCCCCTTCCCCGTCTCCGAAGAGGTGATGAGAAAGGCGGCCGCGCTGTCCTGCAAAATGTAGTCGATACGGTCCTGCGGATAGGCGGGATCGACGGGGATAAACGCCGCGCCCGCTTTGGAAATGCCGAAGAGGGCGGGAAGAAGGCGGACGTCCCGCTTGAGCATGAACCCGACCTTGTCCCCCCGCTTTACCCCGCGTTCGACGAGGGCGCGGGCGATCGCGTCCGACTGTTCGTCGAGCTCCGAGAAGGTGAGCGCCTTGTCCCCCGCATACACCGCGGGCGAATTGGGACGCTCCTTTGAAACGGCGCGAAGAAGGGAGGGAATGGTCTCCGCATTGTCGATGGGGTACTCCTCCCCATGCACCGCGCTCAAACGGGCGCGCTCTTTTTCCCCGAGAATGCCGATCTCGGCAAGCGGCTCATCCTTCACGCCCTGCGCAAGAATTTGTTCGATACTTTCAAAGAAATATCCCGCGCGCTCCTCGTCGTACACTCCCTTGCGGCAGTCGAGCGAGCACGCCATATTCTCCCCCGCGAACACGTTCAGAACGAGGTGGTTGCCGAGCGCGCCCGCAACGCTCACGGATATCTTATGCGGCACGGAGGATTGGAGGGAAAAGTCGTAATAATTGAACCCGTATTGCGAAACGTTCTTGATTTGGGCAACGTGCGCAAGGCGGGAATAGCCGATTTTGCTGTGACGGGAGGCCTCTTTTCCCACCTCCTGCGCGCGGCGGCAGAGGTCGGCAAAGCTCTCGCACCCCTCGAGCCCTATCCGAAGCGGCACGAGCAGAATATAGCAGCCGAGAACGTCCGCCGTCTTTGCGTTGCGGTTGCGGCGGGACATGAGCACCGTCGCCTCCTCCCCGTCCGTCGCGCGGGCGAGGTAGAGGGCCTCCGCCGCGAGGAAGGCGTAGGGAAGATGGAACCCCTCCCGCTCCGCAAATGCGGAGAGCTCTTCGAGGAGCGCGGAAGAGAAGTTGCGGGAACAGGTCAGTTTTTCCCATGTCCCGCCGTCGGGAAAGAGAATTGTCTCCTTGGAAAAGCCGTCGAATTGCTCCTTCCAATAGGCGTCGTCGTTCGCCTCTTCCTGCGTTTCCTCGCCGAAATAGCGGGAGACGGGCGGCTCCTTCCCCTCGAGCGCGTCGAGTATGCGCTGCGCAAAGAGGTACATTCCCCTCCCGTCCATGATGACGTGGTGGAAGCGGGCGTAGAGAAAGACTTTCCCCTCGGAGGGAATGATCTCCGCCTCATAGAGCTTTTCGAGGTCGATGCGCTCGGCGTCCCTTCCCCGCATGTAGGCGAGGGCCTCGTCTCTTGTCATTTCGGGCAAAATGCAGGAAAAATGGGGCGCACTGTCCTCAAAGGCTTCTCCCGTAAAGCGGACGGCAAAAACGTCCGCCGAACGGACCACGCGATCGGCGGCAAGGCGAACTTCCTCCGCGCTGCGGCCCTCTATCTCCAAGGTGACGGAGATGGTGTTGAACGCCGCGCCTTCGGCAACTCTCTCTTCCCGCAAAATTTCCTCCTGCGGAAGCTGCGGGGCATATGATTTCAGATTGCTCATACTTTATTCTATTGTGAGGATCTCGGAAAAGCCCGTGATCTCAAACACTTCGGCGATCGTCTCGTTGACGTTTTTGATGACCATGGACCCTTGCTTGTTCATGACCTTTTGCGCCGACAGTAAAACGCGCAGACCCGCCGAAGAGAGGTACTCGAGCTTTGCAAAATCGAGAACGAGCTCGGTAACGTCGGCAATGCTGCGCTTAAATTCGGTTTCAAGCTGGGGAGCCGTCGTGGTGTCGAGCCTTCCCTCGAGCGCAACGACGAGTTTTGTCCCCTCTTGCTGTTTGTTGATCGTCATAATATCCTCCGAAAAATGATAAAATTCGCTTGATATTTGTATTATACCTTATTTTCCCGTTCAACGCAAGAAAAAAAAGTCGAATAATTTGTGAAATATTCTTCACTCACTAGCCCGAACCATGCGGAATGTCCCCCCGACGATGAAAAACGGCTCTCCGCAAGGAAAGCCGCTTTGACAAGGATATACACAAGTTGCTTGGACACGCCGCCCATTCTGCTCAATTTGTAAGCGGTGAGCCCGCGCTCTTTCATCAGATCGGCAATTCTCTTTCCGATCGCCTCGTTCAGCTTCATTTGCGCCCTTCTCCGTCTGATTGACTGCGTGTTAAACGTGTGAAATTTTTCCAAACGATTGTAAATTACTTGACAAAGTTTTTCGAATGGGAATATAATCTGTGTCATGCGGCAAAAATCCGCCGCGGAGGCAGCCATGGAAAAGCAGTCCGTAAAAAAATTCTGTATCGACTATTTTCCCCCGTTTTGCGTGCTCGTGAGCATGGTCGTCACCCTCGTCCTCTTTGCTGAGAGAATGCCGACCGAAATGGACCACACGCAATATGTGCAGCATGCGACGGTGTTTTTCGATATCGTCTTTGTCGCCGCCGTTGCGTTTGCGCTCGTGTTTCTCAACCGGAGGTTCCGCCTCGGGATCCCCTATTCCCTCGTATGGATCGTCTGTGTGCATCTCGTGCTCTCCGTCCACTTCGGGACTGCGCTCGGCTGGTATTATAAGTTCCCTTGGTGGGATGATTTTTTGCACGTCTCCTTCGGCGTGATCGGATGCGCGGGGATCTACTACCTCTTTCTGCGCTGGCGAAAAAATAAGCTCGATATGATCGACCACATTGTCATCGTTCTGCTCGTCGTTGCCTTCGCCGCGCTCTGGGAGATCTTCGAATTTGTCGCGGGAGAGATCTTAAACGCCGATACGCAGGACGCCGATATGCTCGTCTCTGCGGGAAAATCCGCCGTTGTGGATACGATGATGGACCTCATCGACGCCATCGTGGGCGCGGTCGCGTATGAACTTTGCCTGCAGAGCGCGCACCTCATCGCGCGGAGACAGCGCCGCAAAAAAGCGCAAGTTCTTCCCGAAGGCGAGACGATTTCAGGCTCGGTTTCGGAAGAGGGAGAAACGCTTACAGGTTCAGTTTCGGAGGAGAGAGAAACGCTTTCAGGTTCGGCTCCCGAGAAAGACGCCCCCTATACCGAAAGCGAAACGCCTCAACAAGAGGTGAAAAACTCGGAATGACCCTTGTTGTCCGCGGAGCGGGGCGCTTCGCGGGGAGGACAGCAAGTCAGAACCCCTCCCATCGGAAGGGGTTTTATGGTGCCCTCCGCTTTTTTAATTTGTCATTTCGCCCGAAGCGGGCAAATTACCCGAGCAGCACGAGGGAAAGACCTCCCAACGTGCCATTCCCACGGGAAGAGGTTCCGTTGATACCGTCGCTGCCATTGTCGAAAGAAGTCGAATCATCTTAAAAAATACAGGGGGAGCGGTTTTTATAACAGAGCGCGGGGAGGGGTCAGAGCGCGATTGCGACGAGATCGGATATGGAGGTAAGCGGGTAGGTGGTTCCGCTGTAGCTTGCCGCGCCGCCGACGCCGGCTGCGTCGAACCCGCCCGCAAGCGCCGCCTGAATGCCCGCATGCGCGTCCTCGACGACGAGACACTCACGAGGCTCCAAATGCAAAAGTTCGGCCGCCTTCAAAAAGACTTCGGGGTCGGGCTTGCCGCGGGAGATCATGTTTCCGTCGGCAACGGCGTCGAAAAAGTCGCCGAGCCCGAGCCGTTCCAAAATAAACGATGTATTCTTGCTCGAGGAACCGATGGCAAGTTTCAGCCCCCTCTCCTTGAGCGCATTGAGGGTGGAGCGGACGCTCTCCGAGAGGTCTTTTGGGGACATGGTTGCAAGCATGGACTTATATATTTGATTTTTTTGTTCGGCGAGCGCGACTTTTTCCTCGTCGGTAAAATGCCTGTCGCTCTTTCTTAAAATAATTTCGAGGCTCTCCATGCGCGACACGCCCCGCTGCAGTTCGCTGTCTGCCCGCGAAAAATCAGTAACGCCGATCGCTTTGGCGAGCTGCTTCCACGCCGCATAGTGATATTCGTCCGTGGAGCAGATGACGCCGTCCAAATCGAAGATGATCGCCCTGTACTTCATTGCAAGTCCTCCTTTTTCCCGAAACCGAGCCCGTAGAACGCCGCGATCCATGCGCCGCCGCTCGCCGCGGGGTGGGTGCCGCCGATGTAGACCTCCCCCGCCCACTGCTTTCCGCCGCCGCGGAGGTCGATCTCCGCGCTCTCCAAGAATGCGCTATACGCCTCCTCCCGCCGCCCGATGTTGCAGGCGGCGATGGCATAGCTGCAACGGGAGAGCGAGGACCCGTGCTCGGTGTACGGGAGATAAAAGTCGTAGTTCGCCCGCCTGATCTCTTCCGAGAAGAGGTCGGGGTAGAGGTTGAAGAGCATGATGACGTCCGCCTGTTTGATGACCCGCGTTGCCGTCGCCACGCCGCCGCTTCCCCCCCAATACTCGTTGGGATGGCAAAGGCGGGACCTTACCTCCTCCACGCCGACGTCCTCCAAGCGGAAGTAGCCGTCGAACTGTTCGATGATCCCCTCCCCGTTCGGCTGCGGGAGATAGAGCTTTTCCGTCCACTCCTTCAGCTTTTCCAAAATTTTTGCGGGAAGATTTTCCAACAACTTTTCACCGCAGGCGGGGTATTTTTTCAGGAATTTTTCCGCAAGCGCAACGCCCTCCTTTGCCGTAAGATAGAACATGTAGTTGGTGTAGGCGTTGTTGTTGACCCGCTCGTGGTACTCGTCGGGGCCGATGACGTCGAGCAGTTCATACCGCTTTTTGACGTGGTTATAGTAGCTGTAGGTGCGGGCGAATTCTGCGCAGGAGAGCACTGTCTCCAGCCCCCCTCGGAGCATGAATTCATCGTCCTGCGTGCGGCCGTAGTACTTCAGAATCGCATAGGCGACGTCCGCCGAAATATGAATTTGCTTCTCTTTGAAATAGGTGCGGACGGGGCGGTGGGTAAAGACGTCGGTGACGTTGAAATCCGAACAGGCGTCGTAGCCGTTTTGGCTCTCCCACGCATAGAACGCCCCGCCGAAACCGTAGCTTTTTGCCTTCTCCCTTGCGGCGGGAAGGGTGTTGACGCGGTATTCGACGAGCCGCTTTGCGCACTGCGGCAGAACATCCATATAGAAGGGCAGAAGGAAGATCTCGGTGTCCCAAAAGACCGCGCCCTTATACGTCTGCCCCGAGAGCCCGCGCGCCGCAATGGAATAATTCCCCTTGGGGGCGAGGATGAGAAGATGATAGACGCTGTAATCGAGGGCAAACTGCGCACGCGCGTCCCCCTTTGCGTCCAGCCTTGCGAGCGACCAAAGCCGCGCCCATTCCCGCCTGTGCGCCTCCTGCGCCGTGAGAAAGTCCGTCTCGGAAAACCCTTCCTCACCGACGAGGACGCGGGCGACGCGGTCGAGGACAAAGCTCTCCCCCGCCTTCAAATTTATCGAAATCTCCCCCATTCCCCCGCGAACGCGTTTCAAGGGGTGGGAAAAGGTGCAGACGACGCGGACGGGAATGCCGAGCTCCTGCGTTTTGCCGCTTGCCTCGGCGAAGGTCCCGCCGCAATGCGTTTCCACCTCGCAAAGATGGGGGCCGTTGAGGTCCCAGATATCGGCGTCGATCCCAGCCGTGATATGAAGAGAAATATTTTTCTCGGAAGTGAGGCGCAGGCGGGAGCAGAGCAGGTCCTTTTCGACCGCGCTTATAAACCGCTCCGAGAAGAGCGTGACGCGCCCTCCGCCGACCGAAAATACCGTCTCGCGGAAAAAGGTCCCCTTCTCCATGTCGAGCGCGATCTCGTGGGAGAAAATGTTCTCTCCCCTTACATCTAAGGGCGCCCCGTCCGCGCAAATGAGGCAATAGAAGGGGTTGAAGGCGTTGACGGTCTCCCTCCACTTGCCCGCTACCCCGTCGTAAAGGCCGGCGATATTGAGCCCGACGCACTCCTTTGCGCCGAACTCGTCGAGCGTCCCCCGATAGCCGAGGTAGCCGTTCCCGATGAGAAATTTATTTCCATTTTCGACGATCTTCTCTGCCGAAAATCCGCTCTCTTTCAAAATTTTCATAGCTCAAATTCCCGCGTTCCCGAAAGGGTCTCTTCCCTGCCGCAGACGATCGCCCGAAGGGGGTCCCCCTCTACGGAGACGGCCGCCCTGCCCTTCTCCACTTCCACCGAAATGACCCGTCCCCTGTATTGGAGACGGAAGGCATACCGCCGCCAAATGGAGGGAATGGAGGGGGAGAGGACGAGCAGGTCTTTGTCGCTGCGCACGCCCCCGAAGCCGTAGACGATGTTCAGCCACGCCGCGGCGATGGAGGTGGTGTGGAGCCCCTCGCAGGTGTTGCGGTTGTAGTCGTCGAGGTCGAGACGGGCGGCAAAGCCGAAGAAGTTGAGGGCGTCGTCCTCCTTTTTGAGCTCGCTGGCAAGAATGGAATGCACGGAGGGAGAGAGGGAGGACTCGTGGATACAGCGCGGCTCGTAATATTCGTAGTTGGCGCGCTTCTGCTCCAAGGTAAAGTCGCCCGCGTGAAGGAGCATGAGCATGAGCACGTCGGGCTGTTTGATCATGTCGTTGCGGTAAATTCGGTCGTAGCTCCAATGGTGGTAGAGGGGAAACTCCTCCGCGGGGATACTCTTGATATCGATATGTGGCAGGCGGAAAAACCCGTCGTGCTGTTCGAAGAGCTTTCTTGTCTCATCGTAGGGAAGATACATCTTCTCCGCGCAAGCCGAAAAGGCGGCAAGTTCCTCTTTTTCCACATTGAGACGGGTGCGGTCCCCGTATTTTTCGAAGCACTCCACGGTGTATTCGAAGGTCTTTTTCGCCATGTAGTTGGTGTAGCAGTTGTGGTTGACCATCATCTGGAACTCGTCCGGCCCCATGACGCAGAAATAGCCGAACCTGCCGTCCGCGCCGTACTCCCCGCGCGAGCGGAGAAAGCGGGAAATTT
This sequence comes from uncultured Clostridia bacterium, assembly GCA_947625695.1. Classification (GTDB taxonomy): domain Bacteria; phylum Bacillota; class Clostridia; order Christensenellales; family Borkfalkiaceae; genus Gallimonas. The sequence goes on from CANQPO010000002.1 coordinate 15,482, forward strand.
CGAGCAGCATCTCCATGCCGTAGTCGATAAGAAACTGCTCGTCGCCCGTTACGGTGACATAGTGCCGTATGCCGTAGGCGACGCCCGTGGAGGGCTGGAACTGCAAACTTGCGTGCTGCCAGAGGTCGCACGCCTCGTTGCCGTTGAGGGTGGCGATGGGATAGCACGCCCCCTTGCAGTCGAGCATCTTCGCCCGCTCCTTGGCCTGCGCCAAGGTGTGGTAGCGGAAGAGGAGCAGATCGCGTGCGGCGGCGGGGTCGTTGAAGAGATAGTAGGGAAGGCAATAGGTCTCCGTGTCCCAAAAGGCGTGGCCGCTGTAGGCCTCCCCCGTGAGCCCCTTTGCGCCGATGTTGTCCGTGGGGCATGCGCCGTGATAGGTCTGCCCGAGCTGGAAGATGCAGAAGCGAATGCCCTGTTGGTTCTCCTCGTCCCCCTCTATCACGATGTCGCGCTCCGCCCAAAATTTTTTGTAGTAAGAAATGTTCTCCGCAAGGGCCTCTTCGAAACTCTTCTTCGGGGAAGGGGCGGGCATTTTTCCCTTCGTCTCGCCCGTCTTGTCCGCATAGCATGCAACATGCTTCGTGAGAGCGAACTTTCCCGCAACGGTCGCTGTAATACGCACCCCTGCGGAGAGGGCGTCCTCCTCGGGACGGAAGGCGCAATCGCCTGAGGCTTCCACCTCCTGCGCGCAGGCAAGGTACTGCCCCGTGGACTGCGTTTTGCCGACGATCTGGGCGTAATTTCCCTCCGCATGGGAAGAGACCTTCTCCCATCTGCCCTTCTTCCCCCAATGCTTTGTGGCAAAATCGACGGACAACTTGATCTCGAGGGAGACGGGCTGCGTGCTCTCCACTTCAATTTTTTGATAGAGGTTGCAGGGCTCCGTCATGGAGAGGAAGCGCGAGAAGGTGAACTTGACTCCCCTCACGGAGAAGGTGCGCACATAGAGCCCCGAGCGAAGATCGAGCCTGCGCTCGAAATCGCAGAGGTCGCACTTGCCCGTGTCGAGCTTCTCCCCGCCGACAAAAATTTCCGTCTTGATGGGGTCGGCGGCGTTCACCATGTAGTGCCCCCGCCTGATAATTCCCTTATATGCCGTCTCCGTCTCTTTTTCCGACCATTCGTAGACGCCGTTGAAGTAGCAACCCTGCAAAGAGGGCGCCGTAGCGCCCTCCTCCGCATAGCCGCGAAGCCCGCAATATTCGTTTCCGATGCTGAAGAGCGATTCCGAGACGGCGTTCTTTTCCCTGTGAAAACCCCGCTCGACAATGCTCCATTCCTGCGTTTCGAGGTATTTGTCCGCTTTCTTTCCCATAGGGTCTCTCCTTTTTACTCCTTGACGGCGCCCGCCGCCGCGCTCCCCGTGATCTGTTTCTGGAAGATGGTGAAGATGAAGATCTGCGGAATGATGGAGATCGTGAGGAGCATGAGCAGTTTGTCGGGCCCAAAACCCTGCACCGTCCCCATCGTCGCCTGCAAATTATAGATTTTTACCATGACGGTCATCATGCTGTCGTCGTTCAACACGAGGTAGGGAAGCAGAAAGTCCGACCAAGCCGCCGTCATTGTGAAGATGGCGACCACGCCGATGATGGGGCGGGACATCGGGACGATGATGCGGAAGAAGGTGCGAAGTTTCCCGCACTTGTCCATCTCCGCCGCCTCGAAGAGCGCCTTGGGAAGGGACTCGAAATAGTTTTTGAACATGATGACATAGTAGGCGTTCGCGCCGAACATGAACCACAGCGGCACATAGGAGTTGATCATTCCGAAATTGATGATCTCCCGATAGAGGGGCACGATGGATAAGAGCGCGGGGATCATGTAGCTCGCCATGACGAGCGCGAACATCACCTTATAGCCCTTGGGTTTGACGATGGCAAACACGTAGGCAAGCAGCCCGTTGAACACGACGGAGCAGATCACCGCGCCGACGACCACAATGATCGTGTTGAGGAAATACTTCCAAAAGTTGAGCATCTCCCAAACTTCCGCGAGCTTATGAAAGTCAAAGACCTTCGGGAAGAGGTGATAGGGCATCGCCGTCAGTTCCGAGGCCTCCTTGAAGGAGGAGAGAAACAGCCACAGAATGGGAATGAGGGCCGTGAGGACGGCGACGAACAACACAAGAAGAATGAGGGAATAGACGACGCGGAACCCCGCCTTTTTGTAGTCGGCGGCGGTCAATATGCCGCTCGTTTTACTGCGCAGTCTTTTTTGCATATTTCCTCCATTTCCGCGAAACGGTATTCTTTTTCGGCGTCGAAAGGCGCAGATAGACGATGGTGAGCGCGATGATGATGACGGCGAGAATGACGCCCGTCGCCGCGCTTGCGCCCGCGTCGAAGGATTGGAAGGCGTATTGGTAGCTGAGAAGAAGCAGGGAGACGCTCGCCCCGTCGGGCCCGCCCGAGGTCATGACGAGCGGCTCGTAAAAGACCTGAAAGACGGAGATGATCTGCAGAATAAAGAGCATGCGGATCGTCTGCCGGATGTGGGGAAGGGTGACGTGCCAGATGCGGGCAAGCGCGCCCGCCCCGTCCATTCTCGCCGCCTCGTACTGCGAATTGTCGATGTTCTGCAGCGCGGAGAGGTACACGAGCACCGTCCCGCCCGCGCCCCGCCACGTCATCGTAACGACGATGAGCGGAATGGTGAGATCGGGGTCGGAGAGGAAGGTGGACACGGGCAGCCCGAGCGCCGTTAAAAGCTGATTGAGAACCGCCCCCGGGTTGGGGTCGAAGAGATAGGACCACATGATGACGACCGCCATGCCCGATACGATGGACGGAAAGTAGATGCCGAGGCGGAAAAAGGACTTGAAGTGTACCGCCTCACTGAGGAGCAGTCCGAGCGCGATCGGCAGCAAAAAGCCGATGATGATGGACCAGAAGATATATTTGAAGGTATTGAGGAGCGCCTTTGTGAACATGGGGTCCTGAAAGACGCGCACATAGTTTTCGAAATTGTTGAACCCCACCGCCTCGAAGCCCTTCGTCTCACTGAAGGAGAGGAGAACGTTCTCTGCGAGCGGCGCCCAAACAAAGAACAGAAAGAGAAGCAGCCCGGGGAGCATTAAAAGCCAGCCGCTCCAATTTCGTTTGAAGAGCCGCTTCGCCTTATAGGAGAGGGAGGAGCGGTCCTCGGGCAGCGCGTTTGCCTTTTTCATGAAAACACCCCTTAATTGACTTTATTGAGAAAATCTTTTTGGAATTGGCTGTTTGCGGTATCGAGGAGGCTCTTGCAGTTCGCCGTCCCTTTGTTGGAAAGAACGTTCTGGATCGCCGCGTCGAGCAGCTTATACATATCCTGACAGTAGTAGGGTTCCTCGGCGCGCTTCATGGTCGCAAGCGCGTCGAAGAAATCGTCGTAGTAGTCAAGGTTGACGTTGATATATTGCTCGTCGAGGGCGTTTGCGGCGGCAAGATAGTCGCTGTTCGTCCACGGGCGGATGGTCGGAATGATGGGCATCCCCTTGCTCTCTGCCGTTTGGTGCCCCTTTTCGATCGCGTCGAGGGAGATCTCGTCCATCTCGGGCGAGCGCCCCATGTACTTGAGGAAGAGGAGGGCGCCTTTTATCTGCTCCTTTGTGGCATAGCTCGGGAAGACGTAGGGCGTGCCGCCGTAGAGCGAATAGCGGCTCGTGCCGTCCCCCGTGGGCATGGGCACAAAGGCGATGTCGTCCTTGTTGAAGCCGAAGTTGGTGACGGGGAGCATGATGCTGTCGCTCCCGCAAAAGGCCATGGCGACGTTCTGCGAACCGAATTTTGCGTACCAATCGGCGTAGGTGAGGGAGGCGTCGGGATAGATGAGTTCATCGACCGCCATGTCCCTGATCCACTCGAGCGCCTTGACCGCGCCAGCGTCGTTGAGGTTGGCGGTGTACTTGCCGTCCGCGCCCTTTACCTGCATCGCCTCACAGCCGAAGTTCCAAGCCATGTTGGAGAACTGCCAGCCGCCGTTGTTGTTCGCAGAGAGAATGACGAGCCCGTAGGTGTTGTCGTAGGCCTCCACGATGAGCTCGGCGACCTCGCGCACCTGATCGAAGGTGGTGGGATAGAGGGGTTTCCCCTCTTCGTCGTACAGTTTGTACGTCCCGTCGTCGTTCTTTTCGATGACGCCTACGTCGTAGAGCATGTTGAGGTTGAGTAGCAGCCCCATGCCGTAGCCGTCGCGCGGGACGCCGTAACATCTGCCGTCTTTGGACACCGCCTCGCGCATGTTCGTATCCATCTTGTCGAGCCAGCCGAGCTCTTGAAGTTCGTCGGTGACGTCGGCGATCCAACCGTTTGAAATGAGCTTTTGCGGCTCGGTGAAATAGGTCTGGAATACGGTGGGAAGCTGGCGGGAAGTCGCCTTTGCCGTGATCGTGTCCGCGCTGTATTCGTACCTGTCCGCCACGATGTCGTATTCGGGATGGTCCGCCTCGAACGCCGCCTCCCACTGCTTGTACATCTCTACGTCCTGCGTGAGGGTGGGGTCGGGCCACATGCCGATGCTGACCCTGATCTTTTCGTCCCCCTTTCCGCATGCGGCGGCGGACACAAGGAGCACACCCCCGAGCAATGCGGACACAGCCGCGCGAAACAGTTTTTTCATCTCTTTTTTCCTCCTTGACGATACTCTTCCTCGATAATATTATAAAATAACAGATAAGAAAGATAAATAGGGTAAAACAGCAAAAACGATGAGAAAACTGCTTACCTCTTGCAAAACGGCGGGCGGCGTGGTATAATAAAGGCATGTTCCGAAAGCTGTTCCGCAACATCTATCTGCCCATCGTGCTCCTCGCGTTCACACTCATCGTGTTCGTGGACGTCTTTTCCGTCGTCATGATCACGAACACGCTGCGCAACGCTTTTTTCAGCGTGGGACGGAAGCGCGTTTCGCGCGCGCTCGACTCCTGCGAGCTCTACATCAACTCGGTGTCCGCCTCCACTTACAACCTCTCGCAGAACGGCGCCCTGATTGCGCAGCTTCGGGAAGGATCGGATACTTCGCTTACAAGTCTGCTCGATAATACCTGCAATTATTCCCTCAAAATGAACGGCGTGTGCGCCTATTCCCTCAACGGGAAGGTGTATACCTCCTCGGGCATTTCCGAGGTCCCTGCGCTTGAAGAACTGCAAAAAAACGAGGGAATTTCTTCCTTCCTTGAAGGGGACGAGGAGGACTTTACCTCCTTTCGCACGGAGTGCGTCGCGGACATCTACAACAACGTCTCCTATCCCGACGAGATGGGCGTGATCACCTGTTGCAGAAAGGTGGAGAGCGAGGGAGAGACGGTCGGCTACATCTTTGCCGACATTCTGCCCTCCAATCTCTACGACCTCCTCCTCGAGCGGGAGCAATTCGGGGACGCGGTCGCCTTCATCTCCTTCGGCGGGGAATACTTCGGCTACAGCGGGAACGCCGCGCACAGCGACCTTTTGACGGGCGGTCACAGCGGATATTTCAAATACGAGGCGGGCGATGCGCCCTTCTCTCTCACGGTGTTTGAGGACGCCGCCCCCTACCGCCGCCAACTCGCCGTGCTCATCGGCATTCTGCTTGCCGTCTCCGCCGTGCTGGCTGTTGCCGTCCACTTTGCCGCCATGGGGATCGCCAAGGGCGTGACGAGGCGGCTCGACCGCCTCACGGCAAAGATGAAGGCGCAAGAGCTGCCCGCTCCCCTCCCCTCCTCCGCGAACGCGAGGGAGGACGAGAAAAGTTGTCCATAAAACCCTGCCCCGCGCGCATTTCTAATTACGTCACCCTGAGCTCCGTCGAAGGGTGACTGCATTATATTAAGGACATGTTTCGACTCCACTGCGTTCCGCTACTTCGTCGCTGACGCTCCTCGTGCCGCCCTTAGGCAATATAGAGCGTGCGGGCGGGACAACATGACGTGATTTGGGAATACCCCCACCCGTCACCTGCGGTGCCACCCTCCCCCTCGCAAGCGAAGGGTAGGGCTTTTTTCTCGCTGTCCCTGAAAGGGAAAGTACCCGCGTAGCGGGGAAAAGGTTTTACAAGCTCTCGGAAAACCCCTCAGTCGCGCAAGCTCGTGACAGCTCCCCTATGAGGGGGCGCCGAGGTCTCCCCCCCCCTCCTGAGGAGGGGGGCTAAGGGGATGGTATCCTTCGTTCCGATTGTTCGTTCCCACAAAAAAAGCGCCGAGCGGCGCTGTTTTTTATACCGTTATGCGTTTTACAGTTTTTTCAGACGCGCTTTGACGCACGTCCCCTTCCCCTTTTCCGAGGTCACCGTGAGCCCGTACCCCTCGCCGTATTGGAGATGAATGCGCTCGTTGACGTTCTTGAGCCCGTACCCTCCCTCCACGCCTGCGGGGCGGGCGAGAATGTCCTCGGGGACGTCGAACCCGCTGCCGTCGTCCTCCACTTCGAACACGACGTCCTCTCCCTCCCGATAGGCGCGGATATAGAGATTTCCGCTGCCGCCGTCGAAGGCGTATTTGAGGCTGTTTTCGATAATCGGTTGCAAAATGAGCTTGAGCGTCATTTCGCCGCCGATCTCCTCCTCCATGTCGATGTGCACCGTCACCCTCCCCGGGTGGCGGATGGCGTCGATCTCGAGGTAGCTCTTTACCATTGCGATCTCGTCGGCGACCTTGACGAACTTGTCCCCGCCGTGCAGAAAGAGGCGGAAGAAGCGCGCAAGGTTCATCACGAGCCTGTCGATCTCCGATTGCTTTTTGATGCGCGCCATCCACGAAATGGCGTCCAGAGTGTTGTAGAGGAAGTGCGGGTTGATCTGCATTTGCAGGCTCTCGAGTTCCAACCTGCGCTGGAGCTGCATGTCCTCCCTGTTCTTCTCCACGAGGTCGTAGATCCTGTCCATCATGTCGTCGTAGGTGCGTTCGAGTTGGACGAGCTCGTCGCCCGCGGGAAGGACGGAGGCGTGAGTGCGCGTCGGTTCCGCCGTGGCGCTGATGCTCTCGCTGAGGAGCTTGATGGGACGCGAAATTTTCCTTGCTCTGAGCACTGCGATGACCACCGAGACAACGAGCGCCGCAAAGGAGACGCAGAGCACGATAGTGAGCGTCATGTCCATCTCGCCGAAATAATAGCGGTAGTCGAGCACGCTGACGATGCAACTATCGAGACCATAGCGAGAATTGAGAGTGTCCGCCCGCTTCGTGACGACGATGCTCTTCACCCCGTTGATCGTCTCCGTCTTGTATTCGGGGGAGGAGGCGGGGTCGTAGACGTCGCTGTAGACGATGACCTTTCCCACAAGGGTCGGGTCGATGTGCGAGACGATGTAGCCGTCCGAGCGCATGATGAAGGAATACCCCTCTTCGCCCGAGACGGGGTTGCACATTTCGCTGATCTTGCTCTCGGACATATAGAAGAGAATGACCCCCTCGAACCCGTTGACCACCCCGCTCGAGCAGATACCGAAAACAAGGCTCGCTCCGACGTTCCCGACATAGAGGAGCCCGTTCTTGTGCTCCTCGAGCATGCGGTAGTCCTCCTCGGCGGGGGCGGCGCTCCCGTGGAGGGAAAAGCGGTCCTCCCCGATGAGAAATTCCACGTCGTTGAAATATTCCGCCTCGACGCCCGCGCGCTGGGCGAGGGTTATAAAGCATTCCTCGCGGCGGGTGCGGTCCGCCCCCTTGTCTGCAATGGTGAGGAGAAGTTCCACGTTGGAACTGCCCATAATGCGTCCGTAGAGGTAGGCGCTCTCGTTGATGACGTCGGTGACGGACAGGTCGAGTTCCTCCTGCATGGAGAAGGAACTGCGGCGGATGTCGTTGTTCATCGAGATGCGGAAGCCGATGTAAAACACCGCGATCAGAATGGAAAAGACGGCGGTCAGCAGACAGACAAAGGACAATATGAACTTGGTGGAAATATGTTTGAGCTTCATTGCGTTTTCTTTTCCAGCCACTCGCTCGCCGTGCACCCGAAGAAATCTTTGAACACCTGCCCGAAATATTTGACGTCGTTATAGCCGACGGCGTAGGCGATCTCCCCGATGCGCATGTCGCCGCATAAAAGGAGTTCCTGCGCCTTGAGCATGCGGTATTCGGTGAGGCATTCGTTGAACGTCTTGCCGAGCTCTGCCTTGAACTCGTGCATGAGGTGGCTCTCGGAGGTGAAGAGGGTCTCGGCGACCGAGCGCACCGAAAGTTTTTTTGCGTAGTCCCGTTCGATGACGGAGAGGGCGTCGCGGACCACCTTCTTGAGCCGCCCGTTCGTGCTCTCCGTCACCACGCAGTTGATCGCCGTGAAGATGGTGTTCTTGCTGAGCTGCTTTGCCGCGCGGTAAGCCTGCGGAATGTTCCCGCGGAAGGGCGCGGCGGCGACGGGGAAGCGGGTATCGGTGAGTTTGAGGGTTTTTTCGAGGAGCTTGGTGAGCTCCTGCCGCACGCAGTCTATTCCCGCGGACGTGAGCATCACCGCCCTGTCGGGAAACACCTCAAAGGCGTTCGTGTAGCCAGAAAAGAGTTTTTCGGCGTTTGCAAAGAAGGTAGAGATGTAGGGGTCGGCCGTGTAGACGTAGATGAGGGTGCCCGCCGAGGGGAGCGTGACGCCGAGGAGGGCGAGCTGTTCCGCCGCCGCGGCGTTCTCCTCCTCCGTCAGCAGTTTTTCGAACTGCTGCTGCCGCACGATGGGAAGGTTGCTGATGAATTGCCCGAGCATGCGGCTGTCCCTGCGCTTTTCGTGCAGTTTTGCCATGACTTCGCTCACACGTTTTAAAAGCTCCTCGCTCTCGATGGGCTTTAAAAGAAAGCCCGCAACGCCGCTGTCGAGCGCGCGCCGCGCGTTTTCGAAGTCCTTATACCCGCTGTACACGATGACGGCGAGGTCCGCGCCCTCCTCAAAGAGCGCCTTTGCCATCTGCAGCCCGTCCATCACGGGCATGCGGACGTCGGCGATGATGAGGTCGGGGCGAAGGCGTCTTGCCATCTCCAACCCCTCTTCGCCGTTTTCCGCCACGGCGGCGACTTCGATCCCGATCGACTGCCAGTCGATCGCGACCCGCAGCCCCTCCCGCACGAGATAGTCGTCGTCCACAATCAACAATTTATCCATGGTATCCTCCCTCTTATTATACTACAAAACTTTAAATTTTTCAAGAGAATACGGGAAAACAGGCTGCCGCAACTGCGGACAGCCTGCCCCTTTTTCAGTTATGCTTTGTTTTTATGCAAAGCGATCAGTGTTTTTTCTTTTTGATGACGACAAGAACGATCACGCAGATGAGCGCTACGCCCGCGACAACGCCGATGACGATGCCGACGATCGCGCCCGTAGAGAGCCCGCCGTCGTCCTTATCGCTGCCGCCGGGTTCCGTGCCGCCGGGTTCCGTGCCGCCGGGTTCCGTGCCGCCGGGGGTCGTTCCACCGGGCTCTGTGCCGCCGGGCTCTGTGCCGCCGGGCTCTGTGCCACCGGGCTCCGTTCCGCCGGGTTCCGTTCCGCCGGGTTCTGTGCCGCCCTGCTGTGCGGCGACGGTGATCTGAATGGTCGCCGAGCCCTCGTTGCCGTTTGCATCGCGCGCAGTGACGGTGACGGTGTAAACGCCCTCCGCCGCCTTGAACTTATTGCCCGTGAGGGTGACTGCTTCGCCGTCCTTGGTGACGGAGACGGTGACGGTGAGGTCTTTTGCCTCGGTCACATCGTCGGTCGCGGTGTAGGAGACGGTGATCTCGTCGCCCGCCTTTGCGGTCGTCGCGGTCGAAATTGCAACCTGAGGCGGCGTTGCGTCGAGGTGCGCGGGAATCTTCCCGAGCTCTTCGGCATAGTTGTCCGCAACCGCGGTGAGTTTGACGTTGCTAACGGTGAAGGGACCCGTCTTGCTACCCGTGCTGTGAACATGGAAGCCGTCGATCGGCGCGTCTGCGTTGAGCGCAAAGAGATCGAACACAAAGTTGACGGGAGTGTCCTTTTCGAACTTGATGTCGCTATACACCTTGCCGTCCGCCGTGATGACGGTATTGCCCTGCTGTGCGATCCAGATATCTTTGACGGAAGGTTCCCCTTTCGTAAGCCCTACGCGGAATTCCTCTCCGTTGAAGCCTTCCCCGGGCGTCAAAGTAAATTCGAGTTTTCCGTACCTGCCCTCCGTAACGCTTGCACCGCCGACATAGGTGTAACCATCGGTAGTGGGATTTGCAGTGAAGGTATCTTGGAGAGTGAGGACAGTGTTTGAAAGTTCTTTGAAGTCCTCCTTGGGGGTCGAGGTGTGCAGTTTGACGTTTTCGAGCTTAAAGCCGCCCATATCGCTCGTGTGGACGTGGACATAGTCGAATGCGCCGATGCCGCTCGCCTCAATGTCGATGTCAACGTGCGTCGGGGCCTCCTTCGTGTAGGTGAGTTCGGTGAGTTTCTTGCCGTCCTTTGTAAGGAGGGTGCCCTCCTGATTCTCGCTTCCCCAATAGGTCCCGCTACCCAGCCCAAGCCTCAGATTGGCAGGGGAGAAGTCGTCCCCCTTGGGCGTGATGTCGAAGCTGAACGCCGTTGCGGTGCCGTACTTGTTGTTGAGCGCAAAGCCGCCTGCATACTGATAATCGAGCTCCGTCCCCGCAAAATCAACGTCCGTCGCCGTGAAGTCCTGCTCCACGTTGGGAAGTTTCTCCGCAAAGAAGATGGCGTCGATATAGAGCTTGCCCGTGCCGCCGAGATAGAGGTCCATGCCGCTGTAGCCTGCCTCATACGTCTCAAAGCCGCTCTCCTCGATGTCCACAACGATATAATACCAATCGCCCGCCTTGTAGGGGTTTGCTTCGGTGAGGAGGGGGGTATTGAACCCGTAAGCCGCCTTGAATGCGTTCGACCAAACTTCGGACCCATACTGATCTTCGGGGGAGCCGAGCTTGAAGCGGAAGGTGTCGAGGTTTGCGCCGTCCTCCGCCTTCATCTTGAATACGACGTACTTGCCGTTGACGACTTTTTTGGACTTGAATTTGAAGTTGATATAGTCTCCATGGCCGCCTGAGGTGAGGTCGGTTGCGTCGAACACGAGGCAGCCGTCCTTTACTTCGACCTTCGTTTCAGCAGCATTTTTGTTGGAATAGGAGAGCCGGTAATCGAGCCCCGCCTTTGCAAGCTCGGGCGCGGTGCTCATATCTTCCCAAACTCCGGAAATTCCGCTCTGCGCGACAGAGAAGTCCTCGAGGGCCTGCGCGCTCGAAGCGTCGATGACGGGGACCGCCGTTGCGGGAGTGCGGGTGACGATATTGGAGAGGTAGATGCGTCTCACCGTGACGCCGCCCTCCGCGGTTCCGTCATAGGAGAATTTGAAGCCCTTCTCCTTGCCCGTGAGCGCGACGGAGTATCCGTCGTAAGCGGCGGCTTCTCCCCACGTTGTGCCGTCCTCCGTTGTGGCGACTTTGAGATTCTCCGTATCGCCGTCCGTCTCGATGATGGCATACTTGTAGTCGCCGACGGCATTTGCCTTCACCACAGTGAAGTTGCCGCCCGCCGTGAGCTTAATGGCGCGCTTTACGATATAGCCCTCGGAGGAGCCCGACCACCACGTGCCCGAATCGGCGACCTTGGCGGTCACATCTACGGTGTCGCCGCCGCGGAAGTCGTTCATGACGACGTCGCCCGTCTTATTATAGCTGACAGAGGCAATGTCGAGGGTACCCGTTGCAGTTGCGTCCGCCGCAAAGAGGTGGATGGCGAGGAGGGGCTTGCTCGCAACGGAGTCCGTCGTCGTCGGGAATACGTCGGTATCCTCATAGCTCGTCGCAAAGGAAATTTCGTAGTCCTGCCACGTCGTACTAAGCGCGGGAAGTTCACTTCCCTCGCTGTCGGTGAGCTCGTCGAGCGTCTTTGCGAGGACGGCGGCGTCGTCATCCACCCCGCGCACGCCGAACTTGATCTCGGAGAGGGCAACGTCCCCTTCGGGAGCGCGCATTCTCAGCGTGATCGTCCCGCCGGTGCTGACTTCCGCAAGAGAGCCGGAGCCCTGCTTATAGATGGCGTCACCGGGCGTCGCCGATTTCCCCGCCGTGTACACGACGTGCAGATAGGGCTTTTCGCCTGTCTCTGCGCCCGTAGCGGAGGCGGTTACGGTGTCGGTGATATCCGCTCTGTCGAAGTCCTCGAATACGACGTCCGACTTGGCGTCGAATTCGTGGTCTTTGGCTGCCTCATCCGCAAGCGCCGTGATGGCGAGACCGGAGGTCATCGTCACGGCAAGCGCGGCCGAAAGAGCCGTCAGCAAGATTTTTTGTCTTGTTTTCATACTTTTTTACACCCCTTTCAATTATTTTTTATCTTATTCGCCGTAGACGTACAGCTCGGAGAGCTGCGCGCCGTAGCGAGAAGAACTGTTTGACGACCACACGAGCTTGATAAACTTCGCCTCGACGGGAGAATTGAACTTGATGGCGTTCACATTGCCCGTCATGGGGTCGAAGGTGTAGTCGGTTGCTTCGACCGCCGTTTGCCAATCGCTGCCGTTTGTGCTTACGAGGATCTCGATGCGCTGGACGCGCGCCTCCCACGTAAGGAGAGGCGGCAGGTGCATGACGACGTCCGTAATTCCGTAGACGCCGCCGAGGTCCACCGTGAGGAACGCCCCGTTGCAGTCGGCGGGCGCCGTCTCCCAATAGGTGTTCTCGTTCCCGTCCACGAGGTTGTTGGGACCGTACACGTCGAAGTGCGTCGTGGAGTCCACAATGGCCTTCGTCGTAGAGAGCGAACAAGGGAAAATTTTGACGTCGCCGATGGAGAGGGTCTTTTGCCCCGTCATGCCGTCTACGCGGAAGAAGCGGAGCTGGAGCGCGCTGCTTTCGAGGGTGGCGGAGAGCTTGATGTCGAAGTAGTTCCCCGTGGCGGGGCTCGCCGTGTAGCGCACGGTGTTCAAGGTACGCGCGAAGTTGCCGCCCGCTTCCTTCCTCGTAAAGACGCTCACGTCGAAGTCATAGACATAGGCGCTGTCCTCGGCAAGGTACACCCGAAGGACGCTCACGCTGCCCGCGGGGAGCTTTTCGCCGAAGTCGAGGGTGAGGGCGGCGAACTCGTCCTTCTCCCCCGTCCATTCCTTTGCCTTGAAGAGGGTCGCCCTGTTCCCGTCGAGAAGGTTACTTGCGGGGGCGGAGGCGTCCGCAAAGTCGCCGCTGCCGTCGTCGTATTCCGACTTCGCCGTGGTGCCCTTGCCGTGGGTGACGGAGGGAGTCACCTCCGCCATGTTCTGTCCCCTGCCCATGTACGTCTCCTGCACGTCGAGAATGGAGAAATCGGGCACCTCGAGTCCCTCCTGCGGGTTAGTGGGCTTCACCGTTTTTGTAACGGACGCGCCCTCGGCAAGTTCCAATTTGTAGGGAAGTTTCACATTTGCGCCCGTGACAGAGCTTGCGCCGCTCACGGTGATGTTTTCCACGTAGGAGTTGGTCTTGAGTTTGAGTTTGTCGGCGGTATCCGCCGCCGTGCCAGCGATCTCCACTCCCGTCACGGTGACGTTCTTTACGCTGCTCTTTGCGCTCTCGCCGCTGATACGGCAGACGATGCTGTCCGCCATCTGCAGAATTTTGATGTTCTCGAAGCGCACGCCGTCGATGGTTCCCCTCTCCTTCGCCTTGGACCAATTCTCGTTCTGGGCGATGGTGATGTCGATGAGGTAATCTTCGAGCCCGTCGTTCTGGTTGTCGCCGAGCATGCGGGCGTCCTCGATGGTGATGTTCTCATAGACGACGTTCTTGATCTCCGCGTCGTCGCAGTTGTGGATGGACATTGCCGCCTTGTGGTAGTTGTGCAGGACGGTGATGTTCTTGAAGGTGATCCCCTCCATTTTGACGCCGTTCGTCTCGTAGCCGACTTCCATGCTCTGCGCAAGGTCGGTCCACACGACGACGTTGTCGAAGGTGATATTTTCGGTGTCGCCGCGGTCGTTGTTCTTGACGACGAGGGAATCGTCGAAGGTGCGCACAAAGCCGCCCGTCACGGTCACGTCCTTGCAGGACTGCACCGAGATGCCGTCGCCGTTGCCGCGCGCCGTGATGATTTTAAGATTATCAATTTGTATCCCCTCGCTGTGATAGAGGGTGACCGCCCAGCCCGCGGGGTCCAAAAGGGCGATACCCTCGATCTTCACATTTTTGCAGAAGCGGAGCTCGATGGGCAGGGTGTACTCTGCGTCCGAACGGCGGTCGTAAATTTCCCCGCTGATGATCCCCCTTCCGCGGATGGTGACGTTCTCTAAGCTCTCCGCCCTGATCTGCCCGTAGACGTAAGCCCCGCCCGCGAGATAGAGGGTCTCGTTGCTCTTGAGCGGGATCGCCCCCGCCGAATAGACCCCGGGACCGATGTACACGGTGTTCACGGGCACGTTGTCCGCCGAGATCGGGTCCTTTTCGAGGGGATTTGCGAAGATGTGCAGGGCGTTGTCCGCCCCGTCCTTCACATTTCCGTCGTTATATTCCAACGTATAGTTTGCGCAATATTCGAGATCGAACTCCACGGTGTTGCCGCTCACCTTGGGCGTAATTCCATAGGAGAGCGGGCGGACGGTGACCTCGGAAAGGCTCTGAGCCCCCGCAATCTCCACCCGCATGTGGACCTTCCCTTCAAAATCGAAGAGAACGACCTGCCCCTCGTCCTTCGAATAGGTGAAGGAGAAGAGGCGGTTGTGGTTGACGCGGGTGTCGTAGACGAAGAGTTCCTCGTCCTCGACGTAGGCCTTCAGCCGCGAAGAGCTCTCGAGTAGCTCGGGCCCCTCGTACACGGTGAGCTTGGTCTCCGTCACCGTGGCTTCGGGAACTTCGGGGTCGCCGCCCGGCGTGGGCGGCGCTACCTGCTCTTCCTTGCAGGCGGCAAACCCGAACGTCAAGCCCATCAAAAGAGCGGTCAGAATACATGCGAACCTTTTTCTCATACTTTTTCCTCCGATAGGGATATGATTTGCACGGCGCAGCCGTTGAGCGAGCTGAGATATTCCGCGGACTGGGTAAAGACAAAACTCGCGCCCGTCACTTCCCCCTCCTCCTGCACAAAGGTAAAGCCTCTCAGATAGCTTTGGATGAGGGAGAACCTGCACTCCTCCTCGGTGGGACGGGCCCCCGCGAGGGAGACGTTTTTGACGGTCACATTCGAAATGAAATGATCGCTCTCGAAGTTCGGGCGGGTATCGCGGCAGCCGCCGATCGTCGCGGAGAAGCGGCGGGCAGAGAGCACCTTTACGTTTTCCACGAGCACGCCGTCTACCGAGCCGAGCGGGGTGGGCGCGGTGTGCTGGTCCGACCAATTGCTGCTGTACAGAATGCGGAAGTCGATGAGTCCCGCGCCGTCGGCGGGCGCCCTTCCGTCCTCGATCGTGATGTTCCGGAAGGTGACGTCCTTTATTTCCGCGTTGTTTGCGTTATGAATACTCATGACGGCGTTGTGCATGGCATGGAGCACCGTGATATCCTCGAACGCGATGTGGGAAAAGGGAACTCCCACCGTCTCGTAGCCGAGTTCCATGCTCTGCGCAAGGTCCGTCCAGATTGTGCAGTGCTTGAAGGAAATATTCTCCGTTTCGCCGTGCTGAGAGCGGTTTTCCCAGCGGGGGTAATTCTTGACGACGAGGGAATCGTCCCACGTGCGCACGAAACAGCCCTCCACTTCGATATCCTTGCACGATTGCAGGGAGACGCCGTCGCCGTTGGAGCGGGAAGTGATGATCTTGACGTCCTCGATGCGGGAATTTTGGGTGAAGTAGAAATTCACGCACCATCCCGCGGGGTCGAGCACCGAAAATTCGCGAAGGGAGACGTCCTTGCAGTCGTTGAATTCGAGGGGAACGGTGACCGTGCCGCGGTCTGCGTCCCGTTCGAAGGCGCTTCCGTCGATGATCCCCCTGCCCGCGATCATGATGTGCTCGGCGTTCTGCGCAAGGAATTTCCCCCGCACGACCGCGCCGTCCTCGAGATAGACGAGGGTGTCGCTCGAAAGGTTGACGACGTTCCCCGCGCCGATGCGTTTGTCGTTTTGCGCGGTATGCACGCCCGCCGAAAAGATCTCCGTTTTGGAATACCCCTGATAGCGGGAAATTCCCTCCCCGTCGTATGCGCTCACGAAAAAGTGAATGGCGTTATACGGGTCGCCGTTGACCTCGAGCACGTATTCCCCCGCGCTGCGGAAGGTGAAGGTGAGGGTGTTTTCCTCTAAATTCGCAATCGGCGTGATCTTTGCAGAGAAGGGACGCACAACGGAGGTATAGTCGATTTCAACCTTCGGCTTGACGACGATCTCCGCCGCCCCGTCGAGTTCAAAGAGACACACCCCGCTCTCCGCTCTGCGGTAGTTGTTGGGCGTCCAGCTCTGCGACGTGTTCACCATCACCGAATAGGCGGGAAGGCGCTCCCCTTTGCACCAAATTTCCGCCGTCTCGTAGCGGGCGGCGCCCTCGGGGATATCGTAGATCCTCAGAGAGCCCACCTTCTCCTCGGGCTCGAGGGGCTCCTCGGTCTTGGGAGGCTCGGTCGGAGGGTCGGTATTTGGCGGCTCCTTGCCGTTGGCGGTGGGGGGCCCGCATCCGGCAAGGGCCGCTACGAAAAATATCAATGTGAGAAGGGAGAGAAAAAACTTCTTCATATCAAGCGAACTTTATCCCGTGGGCGCTGTCGTAGATGCTCGCCGCATTCAGGTCGATGCCGAACGAAATCTCCTCTTGTTCGCCGCGGTAGGGCAGAACGATCTGCGTGCCGAGGAATTCGCAGCGCGCGTATTGCTTTTCGCCGTAGTCAAAGCGTTCGAGAATTTTCGCCCTGAGACCTCCCTCGGTGATCGCTTCCTCCCCGAAGAGAAGGGTGAGCTCCACGCCGAACAGTTTGCGGTCGCTCGCGCCGAGCAGCCGCTTCAGCACGCCAAAGGGGCAGACGAGGGAAACTTCTCCGCATTCGACTCTGACGTCGATGTCCCGCGCCTCCTCTGCGGGCAGCGCCCTCTGCGCCTGTTTTGTCAGTTTCTCTTTGCGCAATGTAACGGAGAGCGCGTTTTGAGTGTTGAGGGCGGGCAATACCACCTCTCCCCCGCGAAGCAGAGAGACCGTGTGCCAATCAATATTCACGCCGCCGGCCTCCGACAAATCGCCGAGGGCATACAGCTTTTGCGTTCCAACGCCGAGGCGGACGAGAAGTCCCTCTTTGAGCGTCTCTTGCTCGAGCGGCGTTGCGGGATAGTCGCTTCCTTTTTTCACCGCCGAAGTGGGGAATACGGCGTCGAAGTCCCCCTCCGCGCCCTGAAGAGCGGGCGGGAGCGGCGCGCTTACGCCTCCGACGATCATCTTTCCCTCTTTCACGGTGACGGGAATATCGTTGTAGCCGACAAAGCGGTCCATGACGCTTACTTCGGTATCGACGTCAAAGTAGTGCGCGTTCGCAAAATCTATCCCGACCTTGACGATCTCGCCGCTGCGGTGCGGGCACACCCCCGCCGTCTTGACGATGAAGGGATAGGTCCCGTTTTCATAGTTCGCCTTGCTCTCGGTATCGAAATCGCAGTACAAGAGGGTCTCGCTTCCGAGCATTTCGACCCCCAAAACGATGCACTCGATCCCGTCCTCTAAGAGGAAGAGATGTTCGGGCCGCACGCCGAAGGTCACCTTTTTGCCCAAATATTTGCGCTCGAATTTTTTCAGATGTTCGGCGGAAAAATACAGCTTCTTGCCGCCCGCGAACAGGACGCAGGCGCGCTCTTTTTCGCAGGTGACGACCGCCTCGAAAAAGTTCATGGAGGGCGTTCCGATGAAGCCCGCCACGAACAGATTTTTCGGGTAGGCATAGAGGTCGATGGGCGTGTCGATCTGCTGGATGGTCCCCTTCTTCATGACGACGATCCGATCTCCCATCGTCATGGCTTCCACCTGATCGTGCGTCACGTAGATGAAGGTCGTCTGAAGGCGGTTGTGGAGCTTTGTGATCTCACTGCGCATCTGGGTGCGCAGTTTTGCGTCGAGGTTGGAGAGCGGTTCGTCGAGCAGGAACACCTTGGGATCGCGCACCATGGCGCGGCCTAAGGCGACGCGCTGCCGCTGTCCGCCGCTCATGTCGCCCGGCTTGACGCCGAGATATTCCTTAAGGCCGAGAATGTCCGCGATCTCAACGACGCGCGTGTACATCTCCTCCTTTTTCACCCGCGAGGCATATATGGGACGGAAGAGGTTATGCAGGAGGGAGATGGGACGCTTTAAGTCCTTCTCCTCCCTTAGTCCTGCGATAAATTCCCGCCGAAGCGTGAAACGGTGAAGGGGTCTGAGCAAAAAATTGCGCACGGAGCGGGGAAAGACTTCCGAAAGTTCCCGCTTGATCTCCGCCCTGTCCTCGGCGGTGAGAACGATTTTCTTCTCCGCGCGGTAAGTTTTACGCGTCTCCGCGTTCTGCGCGCGTTCCTTGAGGTAAGCCGCATAGAGCGCCTTCCCCTCCTCCGCGGCCTTTTCAAGCTCCGCTGAAGAGAGGGCAGCTTCCTTCTTGTGCATTGCGAGGGCGTATTCCGTCTTCGCCGCATGATAAAAGTATTTTTTTGAGCGGACGGGCGGATATTTGCAATCAATGCGCTTTTTGAGCGCCGCCTTCTGCGCTTTGGTGGGCTTTGCCATTTTGAGCGGGAACGCCATGTTGTCGGCGACCGTCATGTGCGGATAGAGCGCATAGTTCTGAAAGACCATCGCGGTATCGCGGTTCTTGCAGTCTACGTCGTTGACGACGGCTTCGTCGATCTTGAGTTCCCCCGCCGTGATCTCTTCGAGCCCTGCGATCATGCGGAGAACGGTGGATTTTCCGCAGCCCGAAGGACCGACAAAGACGACAAATTCCTTGTCCCCGATCTCCATTGTAAAATCGTTGACTGCTTTCGTCCCGTTGGGATAGACCTTATAGATGTTTTTCAGATCAAGACTTGCCATAGAATTCCCCGATTTTGATAGTTACATTTTAACAGTTTATGAAAATTTTTTCCATGGGGTAAAACTGTAAAACTGTCGAATAATCTGCTGATTTGGCGCAAAGGCATGTTTTGTACAAAAAACGGACTCCCATTAAGGATGAGGGTCCGTATTCGTTTTTATTCTGTTTTCGTAAAAAATCGGCTTTCAGAATTTTTAATGAGCGACTTTTTATTGGATTTTCAAACGTGTAAATTTCTTTGTGCTCCATTCCATATAAAAAGCCCCGACGAGCGGGGCTTTTATTGATAGAACTATGAAAGAACTCTGTCCTCGTAAATAATGATTTCCTTAAGGACGAATTATTCTGATGTTTTCCACTCCGTAATCGGAATTAGTTCAGGTACTCACCGTCATGACCGTCTTCTCCGTCATGCGGGTTGTTGCCGTTATCCTCAAACCGATCTCCAGGAATACCAAACGCTACTCCGCTGACAGGATTCTTATCCCCCTTTGCTCCTATTGCTCCATGTGTCCCGCACTGTCCCGCAGTCGAACCGTTGCCGCCGTTGCCGCCGTTGCCGCCCGACCCGCCAGAACAATTCCATACTGAACCAAACCCATTATAATAATTCCCACCTTTTCCGCCGTTTCCGCCGTTTCCGCCATTCCCGCCGGCGCCGTAGTTTCCTCTTTCATCGGTAAAACGAGCAGAATCGTCTTTGTTGATTGTACACGCCGTTGCAACGCCGTGAGCGGGAGCGCCGCCGTTGCCGCCGTTGCCGCCGTTACCTCCTTCGGCGCCATAATTTTTATTTCCGTCTTTTCCTCCGCTTACTATGTTAACGAAAGTTTTACCTTCTCCTCCAACGCCGCCTTGCCCGCCGTTGCCGCCGTTACCGCCGTTGCCGCCGGTGAGACAAACTTTTCCGGACGCGAGAATGTTTAATTGTGTACATTGGACCGCAAGTGCGCCGTTACCGCCATTACCCCCATTGCCTCCATTCTCACCTTTCGTCGGAGCGGATTTCGAGCCACTGGGTTCTCCATCAACTCCATCTGCACCGTTGCCGCCATTACCGCCGTTGCCGCCGTAGCCGTTTACTTCACCATCCGACATATTGATAGTAAGCGCTTCAGCATCAATTGCAATTCCGCCGGCGGCGCCGTTTTTACCCGATCCGCCGTCGCCTCCGTTGCCGCCATAGAAATTCACAACATTCTGCGATAAGATCTCCAACTCCTTGGCGCGCAGACCTGTGCCGCCCGTTTCCTCGGTCCCCCCGTTTCCGCCGTGAACGGTGAGGGTCCCCGTCCCTTGAAGAATCAATTTGCCGTTCGGACTGTCGATCGCGGGCTTAGTGCACGATGCCGTTATACTGTTGCGCTGCGAGAGCACAATTGTAACATCGTCCCGTCCTTCTACACGGATAGCGCTTTCCCCCGTCTGGGCAGTAAAAGTGATCCCGCGAAGCGTTATTGTCAAAGGCGCTTTCTCCCGTTCGGAGACGATCAAAGACAGACTTAAAACCGACACGTCTGTTTGATCGTTGGCTCCGATCAGGACAAATTCCTCTACATTTTTCGGAATTTTGATGATGCGTTCGGCATGAACTTCGCCCGGTTGTGAAAAATCGGAGCTGTTCAAAATAACAGACGACAAATCAATCGTTACGCGCTTGCTCTTGAGATAATTTCCGCTCAATATCAAACGATCAAGAGAATCCCAACTGATGAGCTTTTCGGGTTTATATGTCACTTCTTTCACGACGTAAGACGCCGCGTCCTGCAACTTTGCCATCTCCCCGTCGAGATGCCTGATTTTGTAAGACACGGGCATGCCGATGGCTTCTTCTGTGTTGATTGCTTCCCCCCAACTCTTCAGCGTGTCGCTGATATCGCCCGTCGCGATGTTTACCATATTCCCCGCATCGGACATGCTCCCGCCATACACGTAACAGCTGATCGTGGTGTCCGAATCGGAAGCGAGAGCGTCGAGGGTCAAGCTTCCGTTTATATTCAAAACGCCGCTGTAAGAAGCTTTCAACGCATTTGAAACTTCATCCGAGGAATAGTTGGTCTGTATTGATATGATCGCAATGCGGCCGTAAGAAACGGAGGATACATAAGCGGGTATCTGGCCGTCCTTCCCAAGCTGCATCATGTCGATCGTCTTGATGTTTCCCGCGCCGTCTGCGTCGATCGTATAGAACACTTGTTTCAACACCATGACGAGGTTGGTCTGCTTGTTGATATTCTGGTATTTGAAGTTATTTTCCAAGCCAAAGCCGGCGATCTTCAATCCCAGCCCAAGGTTCATTGTAAACTCTTGATCGCTGCGCACCGTGCGTATGCTGCAAGAAAATCCCGCATTGGCAAGATTTACGCCGGGACGAATGTTGTTGTTGACAATATTTCCGATTGCGGTACGCACGTTCGCAAGGGACGGAGACTCTACTGTCTGTGCGAGCTCTGCCCCTTCCGTCCTGCCAATCGCAGATTCGAAATTCCCCGAGATCGTAAGATCGGAACGAGGAATGTCTATTTTTTTGTATGCCTCCGTGGAAATATCCACCAACGCCCCGGGCCAAAGAATATCATTGTTGACGCCCATGGCGAAGATGTCCTCATACGAACTTGTTGCGTCCACTTTTTTATAGGTGACTTCGTAATCTCCCCCCATTGCGTCCGGACTGATATAGTCATCGCCCAGCTCTTCCTTTGCTTCCTCATAGGAAATCAATTTTGAGGTGGAGGCAAAGTTTTCATTGTAGGGTTGATATTCTACCACCGTTTTGGGCGTGAATATATTCGAAAGCCATGATGTAAAAAGAAACATCGCAGCTCCACCCCCTAAAATAGCCAAGATAAGCACGATCGAAATTACAGCTTTTGTGCCGCGTTTCATTGGTATATTCCCTCCTTTGTAGACAGAGTCTTGACCGGTAGCCGACCCCGACATTGCAAAACAATAAAACGTTAAGTAGATTATATCATATAAATGCGCAAAAATCAAGACATAAAAAGGGTGTATTTCCACTCGTTTCCAAAAAAACTTAAAGCAATATCAGACGCGGGCGGCAGAGATTCTGCCGCCCGCGTCAATGGTAGTTATACGTAATTCCGTTACTTGATAAACGCAATCTCGTTACTCGTAGGTGTGGGCCTCTAAGAAGGCGAGCGCCTTTTTGGTCGCCGTGTCGAGCGCCGCGCCGCCGAAGCCGTGCCCCGCGCCCTCGATGACCGTCAAATCGACCCGCTCCGCCCCGTAAGCCGTCACAGCATTGTCGATGTATTTGCGGGCGACGAGCGCGTCTTGATCTCCCCAGACGATGCACACGTCCTTTTCAAAATTTCCGATGAGGTCGAAGGGGTCGAGCTCCTGCACCGACTCGATGAACTTCGCGCCGATGGAATAGCCCATGAGCGGCGTGTTCTGCACGGGTTTTCCGCGCCAATCGTCGGGAATGTTCAGCGCGGGGAAGTACATCGCGATGCCCGCGATCTGATCCTTGACGTCGCTGTCCGCCGCGGTGAGCGCCGTTACAAACCCGCCTTGACTCCCGCCGAAGAGGAAAACTTGCGAGCTGTCCACATTGGGAAGTCTCTTGATATCTCTGAGCGCCGCGCGAAGGTCCTCCTTCATGGTGAAGGGGGTGTAGTCGGCGGCGGTCCTTCCCTTGCTTCTGCCGCCCGACTGCGCGCCGCAGAAATCGAAGGCGTAGCACACATATCCCCGCTTTGCAAAGGCGGCGCACTCGGTGGGGAAGTCGGTGTAGTGCCCGTTGAAGCCGTGGCTCAAAATGACAGCGGGAAACTTGCCCTCCTCCTTGGGCTCGCAGAGCTGCCCGAAGAGGGAAATTTCTTTGCCCTCGCTGTCGGTGTAGTCAACGGTGTGATCTTCATAAGTGATGGGATACTCGAACCCTTCAGGTAAATTCCGCAATGTTTTTTCCTCTCCGCATCCGACGAATACCATAAGCGCAAGCACGAGCGCCGCGCCCAACAAAAAAAGCCGTTTTTTCATCATTCTCCCCCATCGCACAGCGTTTATTTTGGTTTGCCTTGTGGCCCGCTTGTACGACAAATTGATTATACCATGCCCGCCTTCTGCTGTCAATGGGTTTGTTAAATCATTTAAGAATGGGGGGAATAGAAACACTTGCCCACCCCTTGAGGGGTGGGTGCCGACGAAGGAGGCGGAAGAGGTGGCGCAAACCCAAAAACACCCCCTCAGTC
Source organism: uncultured Clostridia bacterium (assembly GCA_947625695.1). Taxonomy (GTDB): domain Bacteria; phylum Bacillota; class Clostridia; order Christensenellales; family Borkfalkiaceae; genus Gallimonas. The sequence continues at coordinate 38,540 of CANQPO010000002.1, forward strand.
ACTTCGTGACATCTCCCCCTCAAGGGGCAGCCAAGGGGAAACGAAACGTCATTCTAAAATCACGTCATGTTGAGCTTGTCGAAACATGTCCTTATTATAATGCGGACACCCTTCGACGCAGCTCAGGGTGACGTAATTTGGAATAGTGTTCGGGGCAGGGTGACGTAATCAGAACACATAGTCTCGCGTCATTCCGCCCCGCCCGCACGTTCTATGTTGTCGAAGGGCGGCACGAGGAGCGTTAGCGACGAAGTAGCCGTAACGGAAAGAACGAAGTTCGACACGGCAATTCTCCGAGGGAATCTTGTTACGTCCAAGTTCGCTTAAAACCACACCAAAACGTACCAAGATGCCTTCGCGGACTTTCTCTCGCGGACTACGTAACAACATTACGGCTACTTCGCACTGCGTGCTCGTGCCGCGCTTAGATAAACAGAACTGCGCGCGGGGCAGCATGACGCTTTGATGAATAAATGAGGTTCCCCCTCCCCTACCCCTCCCCCGCAAGCGGGGGAGGGCGAGTGTATGGGGGTTTCCCCGTTTTCGGGGACAGCAAGAGGCTTGGCGCCCCTTGCAGGGGAGCTGGCACGAACGAAGTGAGTGACTGAGGGGTTTTTCAAAAACCCTTTCCCCCGCTTCGCGGGTACTTTCCCTTTCAGGGACAGCAAGGGGTAACAGCACACCGTTCAAAATGTCATGTCGGGTTTGTTGCCCCGCAAGCGGGGGAGGGCGAAAAAACGTCATCAAAAAACTCTCGGAATGACCCCGAGAGTTTTTCGTTATTCATATACCGTTATTCGAACTTCGCTTACCGTTATTCGAATTTTGCTTTCTGACGTCATCTTAGGAAGCTGCCGCGCGCGGAAGAGCGGACACGGTAAACCTGCAACTCCTCGCCCGTCTCTGCGTCGAGATAGACGACGTACTCCTCCTCGCCGTAGGTGCAGGCGAACTCGTGCGCGAGCACCTCTTCCCCATTCAAAGGAATGATTGCAAGGTGGGCGCTGTAGGGCTTGAGCCCCGCAGAAAGTTTTGCCTGCGCGCTCTCTCTCGACATTGCCGTGCCGATGCTGCGCGCGGGGTCGTGGTTGAGAAGATACCCCATCGCGTCCATGCCGACGACCCGTCCCTTGCTCTCGCACACTCTTACGCGGATGAGGTCGGGATAGACGCGCACGCCGTTTTGTACGCTCACATAGGTGATATCCGCCACCATGCCGCCGTCCGAGAGCCAGACCGCCGCCACGTTCTCAATGCCCAGCCCGCTCAAAAATTCTCTTGCGAGGCTGTCGCAGGTGTCGAGGTCGAAGTTCTTCTCCGTGCACTCCTCATAGGTGTCGAAGAAGGCGAGTTTGCCGCCGTTTTTGGTGATCTGTGCGAAGATTTCGTTGCCGCTCTCGTCCGTGAGAGTGAAGTTGTAGCAGGTGACCTCATGCGCGAGCGTCTCGCCCGTGTACTGCGTATTTGCGATGTGATAGTTCTGCAAATATTCCTTGACGAGCTCCTCGGCGCGGCTCTCGGAGATCTCTTCCTCTGCCGCGAGCCTGTTCGTGCCGACGTTCCCCTCGCCTGAGAAGGGTGCGTCGATCGTCTCCTCGGGTTCCTGCAAAGTGGACTGCCCCACTTCGCCGAACTTCTCCGAGACGACCCCCTCGCCGCCGCCGATGAACGCCATGAAGTCCTTTTCGGTCATGTGGGTGGTCATGTCGTTGAGTTCGCTGTACAGCCCCGCGTTGATGTTGTAGAGATACTCCACCGTGTTCCTCTCCGTTTGGGTGAGGGGCTGGCCGCGGTTGATCTTGCCGAGCAAGTTGCGGCAGTAGCTTCCCGTCTTGTTGACGAAGGAGGAAATGTCCGTGCTCGTAACGCTGTCGATGGGCATGCGCTCGAGCGCGCTCTCCATGAGCTCGGAATCCACCAAGATGTCGGTAAGGAGGGTCCTCTGCTCGTTCGCGCCCGAAGAGACGCGGAGCTTGGAGAGGTTGCTGTCCATATCCTCGGACGCCGCCACAAGCTCATAGAGGGTGGAACGGTACCCGTTTGCCGTTTCGAGGGTCATATCGTTCATGCGGAAGGCGCCTGCGGTGACGACCGCGCCGAGCGCAAGGCAGGCGACGCCGAGGGAGATGACGGCGGCAAGCCAGCCGCCGAACCCGGGCGCGTGCTTCTTCCGCTCTGTCTTTTGCTCCCGCTTGTGGCGGCGTTCCTGCGCCCTTCTCTCGTGCGCCGCTTCCCGCGCCTTCATGCGCTGTTCGCGCTGTTTTTCGCGGGCGAGGGCCTTTTGACGCTTGAGGGCGATCTTCTCCTTCTTCTCCCGTTCGATGCGGGCTCTGCGGTCCGCCTTGCTCTCGTTTTTGAGCATTTCGCGGCGGGCGATGCGCTCCGCTTTTCTCTCCACCTTTCTCTCCTTGAGAGCGGCGGCGTGGTCGAGGCGGGCCTGCTTGCGCTCCGCCTTCTTCTTTGCGATCGCCTCCTTCTTTGCAAGTTTCTTCTCCTTGATCGCCATCTTCTTTTCCAGCTTCTTCTGTTTGAGTTCCGCCTTGTGAAGGAGCTTTTTCTCCTTCTTCTCCGCCTTGGTCTTGGCGGCGGCGAGCCGCTTTTCAGCCGCCTTTTCTTCCTTCTTTTCGGCGGCGGTCTTTTTGGTTTTAGGCGTTTTGACCGTCTTTTCGGTCGTGACCTGCGTCTTGACCGACTTCACTCCGCTCTTTTTGGGAGCTGCCTTTGCCGTTTTTCCGCCGTTTGCGACGGTTGCGGCGTTCTCCTTTTCAAGGCTCTCCACCTTGCTTGCGCCGCTTGAAACATTCACCGTTTTCTTTTCCATATCTCCTCCTTAAATGGCAAAGACGTGCTTGCCGATGACCGTCACCGTCTGACGGTTAAAGATCCATGCGCTCGTTGCAACGGCGGGGTTGTAGTAATAGAGGCACCCGTAGGTGGGATCCCAGCCGTTCATGGCGTCCTTTGCCGCGTTGTATGCGGTTTGGTTGGGTTCGAGGTTGATCTGCCCGTCCGCAACCGCCGTAAACGCGCCCTTCTGATAGATGACCCCCGAGATCGTGTTGGGGAAGGACGAGCTCCTCACCCTGTTCATGATGACCGCGCCGATGGCGACCTGCCCCGTGTAGCTCTCCCCTCTTCCCTCGGCGTAGATCGCCTTCGCCATGAGGTAGAGGTCGGACGAGGTGTAGTTGGAGCTCCCCGAGCTTGAACCCGAAGAACTCGGGCTCTTGCCGTCGAGGGCGTTGTAGCTCGCGTTCATGCCGAGAGCGGCATAGGTGGACTTGCCGACAACGCCGTCCGCCGTGAGCCCGTTCTTTTTCTGGAAGGCGACGACGGCTTTCTTGGTCGCTGCGCCGAACACGCCGTCTACGCTGCCTGTGTAATAGCCCCATTGTTTCAATCTGCGCTGGACTTCCTTGACCTCGTCCCCCTTGCTCCCTTGGCGGAGCACGGCGGTCTCGATGGCGGCAGTCTGCGCCGTATCGGCTGCGCCGTGCGCGCGGGTAACCGCATACGCCGCGGGAATAGCGGCGGAGGCGGCAAGCGCAAGCGTCAACGCGCCGATTGCCAAAATCTTCTTCATAATTTCCTCCTATGCACAACTTGCGCTGTTTGGGAAAATTTATGCGAAGGGCACAAAAAAACCCTCTCTCCCGCGGGAAAGAGGGACCCGTATGCTGTTTTTATGAATACGTATGCTGTTTTAGGGCTCGCGCCGCCAGATGTAGTTCCAATAATTTTTGACGAGGAGCTTCGCGACGGCGGCGGGGTCGGTGAGCTGGGACGAAATATGAATGATCAATTCCCCGTGCTCTGCCGTCCAATCTTCGGTATTTTTGAGCAGAGCGCGCTCCAGCCCTTCGCAACGCGAGAACGCCGAATTCCAAATGCACGTCACGCTTGCGGGAATGGTGATCTCCACAAGAGAGGAGCAATCCTGAAAGGCGGAGACGCCGATCTCCTCGAGCCCCTCGGGAAGGGTGACGGAGGCAAGGGAGGAACAGCCGTAAAAGAGCTCCCTTCCGAGCGTTTTGATCCCCTGCGGAAGGGAAATCTCTTTAAGGTTCGTACAGTTTACAAACACCGTTTCGCCGAGAGCGGTAAGCGTTTCCCCCAATTCGGCCTCTTTGAGCGACGTACAGCCGTAAAAGACGGAATCGCCCACTTCGCGCGCCTTGGGAAGGGAGATTTTTTGGAGCTTTTCGCACCCGTAAAAGGCGAAACTCTCCACCCGTTCCACGTTTTCGGGGAGAGTTACCCGCTCGAGGTCCACACAATTTTCAAAGAGGCCCAAGGGCACGACGGTGAGGGCGGACGGAAATTCGGGAGAGGTGAGCCCGCTCTCCTTGAACGCCCGTTCGCCCAAAGCGGAGAGCCGCGAAGGGAGCGAGATGGTTTTAAGCGACCTGCAGCCCGAAAAGGCGCTCCTTCCGATGGAGTGCAAGCCCTCGGGGAGAATAACTTCGGAGAGCGCAGTGCAACCGAGAAAGGCGTCGTCCTCAATGACGGTGACGCCCGCGGGGAGCTCTATCCTCTTAAGAGAAGAACAGCCCGCAAATGCGTTCAAACCGATGGAAAGAACGCTTTCGGGCAGGTGCACTTCGGTAATAGATGTGTTGTTGTGGAACGCGCCGTCTATGAGACCGATGACGGGCTTTCCTTCATACGTATCGGGAACGACGACGTCCGTCTCCTCGCATTCGCCGATCCCCGAGACGAGATAGCCCGTTTTATCCGCCGTCTTGCGGAAGCGCAAGCCTTCGTCGGGCTGCAATTGGAAGCAGCGGGTGCAAACGCCGTCCTCGTAATCGTGTCCGAGGGGCTGAAGGGGCTCGATCTTTGTCTCCTTACAGTCGAGACAAGTGTAAAAAATGACGCCCGGCTCTTCGCAGCGCGCCTCTACGGTGAATGCGCTCTCCCAGCGGTGCCCGCCCGTATAAGAGTCGCCCTTGTCCCCCTTTTCTCCTTTCTCTCCCGTTTCTCCCTTTTCTCCCTGCGCGGGAACGCCTGTATCCTCCTCTCCGATCCACCAATTTCCGTTTTCGCCGATATAGGGGGTCTCGCCCGAAACGCCCTGTTCTCCGCGGTCGCCCCGATCGCCCTGCGGTCCCATTCCGAATACCCCCGCAAGGAGCAGAATGAGGAGGACGACAATGGCCGTCTGTAAGAGGATAAACCCCGCCACGAGCGCCCATTTTACGCTCTTTTTCATCTGTGTCTCCAATGCAATGATGAATTAAAGTTATTAAATATACTATATCATATCAGATTGTAGAATGCAAGAGGTTTGGAAAATTTTGTTGAAGATTTTTTTATTTTTTTTGGGAAAAGTTAAAAATCTCTCCTTGGCTGCCCCTTGAGGGGGAGCCAAGGGGCGAAGCCGAGACTGAGGGGGTGTTTTGTTTCAAATAGAAGGACACCCCTTCCGCCTCCTTCGTCGGCACCCACCCCTCAAGGGGTGGGCAAGCAAAACCCCCTCCTTAACATTGCTGTCCTCAATATGATTTGGGAATGTCACCCACCCCTTAGTCCCCCTCCAATGGAGGGGGTTCCGTTGGCACGGGTCGAAATTGCCCCCTCCTTAGGAGGGGGGGTAGGGGGGTGGTGTCCTTCGTTCTAAACATGCACCACCATATTCACCACCTCAGTCGCCTGAGGCGACAGCTCCTCCTGAGGAGGAGCCTTATATACGCCCTACCCAAGCAGCGCTGTTATCTGCGTTTCCAAAAGTTCGTAGGTGACGGAGCCCTGCTGCGTGAACGCGATGACCCCCTCCTCGTCGAGAATAACCGTCATCGGCCACGTTGTTCTGCCGCCGAGGCGCAGGAACATCTTCTGCTCGCTGCTGTCCTGCACGAAACGGGCGTGCTCGCGCGACCACTCCCGCGAACGGATAAACGCCTCTACGTCCTCCTCCACATCTACGCTGTGCACAAACACGACGGTGAGCTCCTCGCTGTACTTTTCGGCGATCTGCTCGAAATAGGGGATCTCCTGAATGCACGGCGTGCACCACGTCCCCCAGAAGTTGAGCACCGTGATCTTCCCGCGCGTCGCATAGAGGTTGAACTGCTCGTCCGAGAAATATTCGTCGAGGGTGAAGTCGGGCGCCGTTTCCCCCACTTGGTTGCCCACCGTGACGGGCGGCTCCTCCTTGTGAATGAAATTATAGTAGACGAGCGCGCCGAGGAGTACGGCGAGCGCCACCCCCCACGCCGCGACCTGCAGCCAAAAGTTCCTGCCGCGCTTTTTCTTGGGCTTTTGGACAGAAACCGCCGCCTCTGCCGTTTGAATCGGCGCGGCCGCCTCTGCAACGGGCGCAAGTTCGGCCGTCTGCACCGAGAGAGTGGGAGAGGTGAGGTCGATGGGGCGTTCGGGCTCTGCTAAAGTCGCCTCCACCGCGTTTTTGTGCAGGAACAGCTTGCTCCCCTTCCACGAAATTGCCTTGGCAGGGCAGACGTCCATGCACTCGCCGCAGTTGATGCACTCGTGGTCCCCCACCCGTTTTACGTCCATTTTGCAGTGGGAGACGCACAGTCCGCAGTCGGTACACTTGTTTTTATCAAGCTTGACGCCGAGGAGGGCGATCTTGTTGAAGAAGCCGTACAGCGCGCCCAGCGGGCACAAGAAGCGGCAGAAGGCGCGGAAGATAAACACGCAGGCAACACATATGACGCAGAGCACGCAGAACTTCCACGTAAACAGCGGCCCGAGCATTCCGAAAAGGTCTGCATTATTGGGGTTGATGAGCAGCCCGATCGCCCCCCCGAACGTCCCCGCGGGGCAGATGTATTTACAAAAAGCGGGGACAGGCCCTCCCACCGTCGGGTCCATGAGCCCGTATGTAAGCGGAATGGCAATGACAAACACCGCCAAAACGACGTACTTGAGATAGCTTAAAATGCGGGTATAGCGGCTCTTTTTGAGTTTGGGCGTCTTGATTTTATACAGAAGTTCCTGTCCGAGCCCGACGGGGCACAAGAAGCCGCAGATTGTCCGCCCCAGCAGAAGCCCGAAGAGGACGAGAATGCCGAGCACATAGTAGGGAGTTGCCGTGCCCGACTGCGCGAGGGCGTTCTGGAGGGCCCCCAAGGGGCATGCGCCCACCGCTCCCGGGCAGGAATAGCAGTTGAGCCCGGGCACGCAGAAATACTTAGTGCCCCCCGTATAGATGTTCCCCGAGACGAACCCCTTGATGTTGGCGTTGGTGAGGAGGGCGGCATAGAGCTGAATGAGCCGACGCTTGGTGGGCTTGTGCCTCTGCCACCAATTTCCCTGCTTTTCGCCCGTCTCCCTTTCCTTTTTGCGGGTCGCCGCGATCTCCCGCACCACCGTGACGATCGCGCCGATGAGAAGTACCCCGAAGAATACGGAGATCGCAATGATGATCGCAAGCCTTGTATTCATCGCTCCCTCCTTATCCCAGCCCGATGCACTCGGTGCAGATGTTGATCGCCTTGATGAGCACGCTGTGCGCCCCGCCGTTTGCGGGCAGCGCGCCGAGGACGATAAAGACGACGGCAAGCACAAAGAGCGCGCACCGCACGCCGAGAATAACGTATTTGTTTTCGATCGCCGCGGCCGCCTTTTTTACGCCCGTCTCCCATTTTGTAGGAGAAGGCGCGGGGCCGACGAGAGGTTTTACCTTGGGAAGCATCTTCTTTGCAAACACGACCTCGAAAACAGCTTCCCCGATGAGAACGAGAAGGGCCGCTCCCACCCACGGCAGGACGTTTGCAACCATGCGCAGAACGTCCGAACTGAGCTCCGCAAGGGAGGTAAAGTTTGCGGTATTTGCAAGGTAGACGATGCACATCACCGCCGCCAGCAGACAGAACGCCGCCGAGACGAGGCGCACGGCAAGGCGAATTTTTTCGAGCCGTCTGACGTTTGCGAACGCCTCGGGGTCCCTTTCCGTATTTGCGCGGCGGCTGAGGCGCGCATAAATTTTCACGTCGTCGGGCGAACGCTTTTTTCTCTCCAAAGCGGGAAAGAGGGCGTAAACGACAATCCCCACAACAATGGCGACGATCCACAGAATCACGGGGGTGAGCAGTTCGAGAAGGCGCGCGCCGACCGCCTCACGGGAATACATGCCGTGAAGCTCGCCGAGCTCCGAAACCCCCGAATAGTAGAGGTCGGCCGCCTGCGCAAGAAAAAGAACGCCCACAACGACGGTGAACACGCCGAGAAAGACGGAATATGCAATTCTGATTTTCGCGTTGCGCTCCATGAACGCCCTCCGAAGGGTATCTTATCAAAAGTATAATAAAAAAAGGGGCGAAAGTCAAGCAAAAGCCCTCCTTCCGCCCACGGAAATTTCATCCTTCAATTCATGAGGGTAAAATCGTCGTTGTCTGAAAAGACGAACGTCTCCTCCACTTCCCTGCCGCCGCGGAGCACGGTCAAAACGACGGTATCTCCCCTCCGAACGTTGAGCATTGCGACCGTAAACATGTGGCGGCGAACGATCTCCTTTTCTGCCTCCCCGATTTTTATGGAGAGGAGCACGTCGCCCGCCTTGAGTTTTCCCGCGGCGAGCCCGCCGTTGACCTTGGAAATTTTTACCTCCTCAACGACCCGCGTCTTGCCCGTCTTTTCGTCGTATTCGCTGTGGGTGTCCGCCGTCTCCACCGTGATCCCGAGGGAAGCGCACATTGCGCCGCGCGAGTTGTCCGTCTTGCTGTTGTCGATGACGTTATACGCCGCCGCGCAGGCGAGATTTGAGGGAATGGCATAGCCGAGGTGCTCGACGCCGCTCTCCTCCGAGCGGGCGTTGACGACGCCGATGAGCTCCCCCGCCGCATTGAAGAGCCCGCCGCCCGAATTGCCGTGGTTGACGGGCGCGTCCGTGCGCAGTTCGAGCATGGCGACCTTTGTGCGCTCGTCCGCCGCGGTCAGGGTGATGTATTCGGCCTCCACCGAGAGAATGCCGCTCACCGCGGAGACCCCCTTGCTGTTCGGGTTGCCCACCGCATAAACTCTTTCTCCCACGGTGACATTGTCCGAATCGGCGATGGTCGCCGCGTGCACATCGCTCTCTTTGAGCAGGTCGCTGTTTTCCACCTTGAGGACGGCGATGTCGTAGTTCATCGCGCCGCCCACATAGGTCGCTTTGATCCCCCTCTCGTCCGTCTTGCCGCCGTAGAGATAGAGGAGAATGTTGTCGCTGACGTGCGAAATGCTCTCCCGTCCCGTGCTCTTTGCGTTGTAGACGACGTGGTAGTTGGTGACGACGTAGGCGTCCCCCTTCTCGGTGTCCGCCTCCAAAAAGACGCCCGCGCCGATGCTGTAATAATAGGAGGAGCCCATGCCGAGCGAGGAAACTTCGAACGCCGCATACACTTCGGCGGTGCAGAGAAGGTCGGAATTGACGGCAAGAGAATCGTCAAGAAAGACGCCGATCTCCTTCAAAAAATCGACAAAGCTGCCGGAATAGCCGTCCGCGCACGCCTCTTCGTACATGACGCGCGCCTGCGACTTGGTTTGGATCTGGGAAATGTTGACGTTGCTGTCGTCGCGGGTCGCCACTTCATAAGGGTTTCCATTGAAAAGGGAACAGCCCGAAAGGGAGAAAATGAGCGCGCCCGTAAGAAGAGCGACGGCGGGAAAGAGAAATTTTTTCATGATCACTCCTTGATGTTCAGGGTTTATTATACGCGCAGTTTTGTCGATTTGTCAATATTCGTGTGAAATTTTGCAAATATTTTATCTTCTGCCGAAAATTTCCCCCCTTGCACAAGTGCATTAGGGCGCGATATTACAGTCACCGCCTCTATGTTACTTATTCCCCGTGAACGGGTCCTTTCCTTGCCCACCCCTTGAGGGGTGGGTGGCACGAGCAACGCGAGGGACGGAAGGGGTGTCCCTTAATCGGAATAACACCCCCTCAGTCTCGGCTTCGCCTCGACAGCTCCCCCTCAAGGGACAGCCAAGAAATTATTCGCCCCTTTATCACTCTTTTTTTGTTCATCGGCTCTCTCTTAACCGCTCCGTTAGCGGTTTTCGTATAACACAAAAAAGAAAGAGCAACAAACGTCACTCTTTCCCTTTTTTCGACCGTTACGTTTTTTGAACCGTTACAGATCGTCTGCGTCCTGCGTCGGGACCTCGAATTCGTCCAGGGTGACCCCCGTATAGCTTCCGAGGCTGTCCTCCTTCGAACGCATCTTTGCGCCCTTTTCAAGCGCGTTTTTTCGGCTCTTCATCGCTTAGCCGCAGTTTTTGGCGCTCGAACTCTTCTTGCAGCCGCAACCGCCCTTGTTCGTCGTCTTGCTCGTTTCGCTCTGCTTGTTCTGTGTGTTGCGAGCGGTGTTGGAGCTCTCTTGCTTGTTCTTCATATATTCTCCTTTTTGAAAGGAAGATGAAGTTCCACTTCTCCCTGCGACGCGCCGCAAAGAGGGCAGATGTTCCACGCCTCTTTGGAGGTGTGCATGTAGCCGCACTCGCCGCAGATCCACAACATCGGCCGTTCCGCCTTGTAGAGGGAGCCGTCCTTGAACGCCTCGTAGAGATATTCGAAGATGATCCGATGGTTTTGTTCCACCTTCGCTACCTGTTCGAATTTGAGCGCAATTTGCGCAAACCCCTCTTCCCTCGCAATTCTCGCGAATTCGGGATAGAGCACTTCCGCTTCATCCTGTTCGTCTATCGCCGCAAAGTGTAAGTTTTCTTCGATCGTTCCCGCATGAAAGGGATAGCTTGCGTCAATGTGAATATTGTCCTGGCTTCCCGCATACTGCTGGATCGCCTCAAAGAAAACCTTCGCGTGATTGGTTTCGTTCTTCGCAATCGTGCGAACGGTGTCTGCAAGAACTTCGTATCCTTGCTTCATCGCGGCTTTTACCGTGAGTTGGTACCGCATACCCGCTTGACATTCTCCCGCAAAACCTCTTGCTAAGTTGAGAAATGTCTGCGTCTGGGTGAATTCCATGTTCGTCCTCCTTTCGCCATTATTGTGGGCAGGAAAAGGAGAGGATATACTTTCGAACATGGTGGAAATTTTTAGTCGAGTGGGGCGGCGCAATAATTCTTCCTAAGCGTCATTCTGCCCCGTCCGCACGTTCTATGTTGCCTAAGGGCGGCACGAGGAGCCTGCGACGAAGTAGCGGAGCGAAACGGAGTCGAATGGGTCTCTACCGCATTATAATAATGTGAGAAATTTCTCCACTTCGCCTACGGCTTCGGTCGAAATGACAAATAGGACCGCTTCGCTACCTCGCAATCTTTTCGGGAGCCTTTATAAAAATTCTCTTGCTAATTCGCCGAAAGTGTGCTATACTGAAACTGCGCCACAATTGAATAGGAAAATTATGAATGGCTACAATAGGCTTTGTTGTATCCTTATTTTCCGTTCATAATTTTTCTGGAAAATTCTATTGTGGCGCAACACATTCGGGATACTCATTGCGGGCGTTCCCAATGTGGAGCGTCCTTATTTTTTGCCCGCAAATATATAATTCAAAGGAGAAACAGGAATGGAACAAGACAAAAAGAAGATCTTGAGCGATCTGTATGCGATTCGCGCAACGATGTCTCTCGTCGCCGAAAACGACGAAAATGATGCGGAGCCCGAACGGAAAGCAATTACAGATTTGGAACGAGAACAGCGGAATTCTCAAAGTGCCATCTCGAATTCGGAAGAGAAACTTACATCTGTGCTGTATGAAAGAAAGAAAAGCGCGAAAAAGCGCTTGGAAGAACTGCGCAAGGACCAAGAGCGAAAAATTGAGGAACTGCGCAAGGACCAAGAGCGAAAAATTGAGGAACTGCGCAAAAATAAGAAAAGTAAAGAATATAGTTATGAATGTTCCGTTAAAGAGGCAAATCGTTCGTTTGCATCTTGCCTTTGGGGCGAGCTTTGGTTTTTTGGACCTACTTTTTTCGGCGTAATCTTCGCGATTTTGATTATTGCAAGCATCGCGCTCAGCTTTGCATTAGGAAATCTATGGAATAATTATTCTTTCACAAGCATAGGCGACTATTGGTCCGGCGTATTGATTACAGCCTTAATTTGTTTAGCAGGCATTTGTGCGTACTTTTTCGGAGTTTGCATTCCCGTAACGGTTTTTGATCGAAAAGATGATAAATTTCAAATGGAACAATGTTACGCGAAATTACAGCAAGCAGAACGGGAACTCAATGAGGAATTACAACAAGCAGAACGGAACCTCAATGCGAAATTACAGCAAGCAGAACGGGAACTTAAAAATGCGACTGAAATTTACGAGGCATACGATGAAAGAGTCAGTGATGCAAATTATTCTTGGGAATCTCCCGCTCTCCGAGAAGTGACTGCGCCGAAACATAACCTTGCTGAAATCAATGAATTGATTCAAGCACATGAAAAGGAAGTTGCCGCATTGGAGAAGAAAAAAGAAACTCTTGAACAACAGAAAAACCCGCACCTCGAGCGATTGAAAGCCAATGGGGAGAAAGTTTCGGCATTCGTAGAAAGCGCAACACAGGCTTACCCGCTCATTGATTTGCGCGATTGGGAAAACGTTGACCTGCTCATCTATTATTTTGAAACGGGGCGCGCCGACGATATGAAAGAAGCGTTGCAACTTGTGGACCGTCAGCGGCAAACCGATCAAATTACAGACGCACTCGAAATGGCTTCCGCAGAAATCTGTAAGACCATTCACCATTCTATGAACCAACTCGGTAATGCTTTGTCGCAATCTTTCAGTCTGCTTTCATCGCAATTATCACAATCTTTCAATATGGTTTCCTCGCAAATGTCACAGCTTTCCTCTCAATTGTCACGGCAACACGTTGAGATGTTGAATGCGATGGAAGAGCAGACGGCGGCGCAACAAGCCGCTTCCGAAGCGCAACTCAAAGAAATTCGCGCACAAGCGGCGGCACAAACAACATCGCAAGTGACATCGCAAGAGATGAACCGCGCATTGCTTGAAAAAATCTCAGAGTCGAGTTCAGACCTTGCCGCACAAATGCGCCGTCAAATGCGCGAAGTGCATGATATTTACGTATAAAAATTTTAGAAACAAAAATTGCCTCTGCCGCCCGCAATTTTGCGGGCGGCAGAGGCTAAAATCGAACTCTTAGCGTCATTCCGCCCCGCCCGCACGTTCTATGCGAGCCGCTAAGGAAATTACGAAGTCCGGCATGGCAATTCCCCGAGGGAATCTTGTTACGTCCAAGTGCGTTTTAACCGACCAAACCTGCGTCATTCCGAGCCGCTAAGGAAATTACGAAGTCCGACATGGCAATTCTCCGAGGGAATCTTGTTACGTCCAAGTACGTTCAAAACCAAGCCAAACGTACCAAGATGCCTTCGCGGACTTGCTTTTGCGGACTGCGTTTTTTGATTACGGCTCAGCATGACGCTTTGAAGGTCGTCTCTCGCCCTCCCCCGCTCCGCGAGGGACAGCAAGAACCCCCACCACCCGCTCCGCGGGAGCCTCCCCCTTAAAAAGGGTAGGCCTTTGCCCACCCCCTTCGTCCCCCTCCAGTGGAGGGGGTTCCGTTGTTTTGAATAAATTTGCAAGCGGTGCGAAGTTGCGAGCAAGGCAAGGAGCGCGAGGCTTTTCGACGGGAGTGTACTACTTGGTACATGACCGAGCAAAACGTAGCGCGACACAGCATGGCGAAGCAAATTCACGCCGCGAAACTCACTCCGCAAATTGGGCGTTGTAGAGTTCGTAATAAAACCCGCGGCGGGAAAGCAATTCTTTATGCGTGCCCTGCTCGATGATGTTGCCCGATTTCATCACCAAAATGAAATCGGCGTTCTGTATCGTCGAAAGGCGGTGCGCCACGATGAAGCACGTTCTGCCCACCATGAGTTTTTGAAAGGCGTCCTGCACTTTGAGTTCGGTGCGGGTATCAATGTTGCTCGTCGCCTCGTCCAAAATGAGCATGGGCGGGCGGCAGAGCATGACGCGCGCGATGCACAGAAGCTGTTTTTGCCCCTGCGAGAGGTTCCCCTCCTCGCCGATGACCGTATCGTACCCCTTGGGCAGACGCATGATGAAGTTGTGCGCGTGCGCCGCCTTTGCAGCCTCTATCATCTCCTCCTCGGTGGCGTTTTGCCTGCCCATGCAGAGATTTTCGCGCACGGTCGCCTCTTTGAGCCACGTCTCCTGCAAGACCATGCCGTAATTTTCGCGCAGAGACTTCCGCGTCAGCGCGCGCACGTCCTTGCCGTCCACCTTGACGCTCCCGCCGTCTACATCGTAAAAGCGCATCAAGAGGTTGATGAGCGTCGTTTTGCCGCACCCCGTGGGGCCGACGATCGCCACCCGTTTGCCCGCGGGGGCGTGAACGTTGAGGTTTTCGATGAGTTTTTGCTCGGGCGTATAGGAAAATTTGACCTGTTCGAGGGAAACTTCCCCCTTCGCCTGCCCCAATTCGAGGTTGCCTTGGTCCGAAACTTCGGGCTCCTCCTCGATGAGCGCAAACAGCCGCGCGGCGCAGGCGAGGGCGTTCTGGAACTCGGTGACAACCTCGGAAATTTCGTTGAACGGCTTTGTGTATTGGGTGGCATAATTCAGCACGGAGGTGAGATTGCCGACCGTGAACGCAACTTCCAAATTCGCCGTATTGATGACGAGGAAGGCCCCCACAAGGGCGACGAGGGCGTACACCACCGCGTTGACAAAGCGGGTGGCGGGGTTGACCGTGGAGGAGAAAAACACCGCTTTTAAGCTGCATTTTTTATAACGGTCGTTGATTTCCTTGAAAACCGTGCCGTTTTCCTCCTCGTGCCCGAACGCCTTCACCACCTTGAGATTGCCGACCATCTCGTCGATAAAGGCGGTCTGTTCGGCGCGGACTTCGCTCTGTTTTTTGAACATGGAGTAGGTATGCGAGGAGATGAACTTTGCCGTGACGAGGGAGAGCGGGGTGATGAGAAGAACGACGAGGGCGACCTCCCACCGAAGGACGAACAAGATGACGAGCACGCCCAACACTGTGGCGATCCCCGTGAAGAATTGGTTGAAGGCGAGGAGCAAGCCGTCCGAAAACTGCTCCGCATCCGAGATGACGACGCTCGCCGTTTCGCCGTATGCCCTGCCGTCGAGATATTTTAGGGGCAAAATCTGAATTTTGCGGAAGGCGGCGGTGCGAATATCCGCGAGCACATGATAGGCGACCCTGTTGCTCAATACGTTCATGCACCACTGCGAAATTGCCGTGACTGCGGTGCACCCGCCTATGGCTGCCAACAGGCGATAAAGGCGGGAAAATTCCACCTCGCCCCTCCCGATGATGCAATCGACCCCGAGCCCCGCGAGGTAGGGAACGGCGAGCGTCGCCGCCACATTGATGAGCGCAAGAAGGACGGTGAGGACGATCAAAAACGCATACGGTTGGAGATATCGGAGAATTTTGCGGAAAGTGCCCTGCTTCATCATGCGCCCTCCCGCACCTGCGAGGCGTATATCTCGCGATATACGCGGCAAGTTTTTATGAGTTCTTCGTGGGTGCCCTGCCCGACGAGTTTGCCGTCGTCGAGCACGAGAATTTTATCGGCGTGCATGAGGGAGGTCGCCCGCTGCGAAACGAGAAAGACGGTGCATTCGAGCGTCTTGAGGGCGTGGCGGAGCGCCTTGTCCGTGGCGTAGTCGAGGGCGGAGGAGGAGTCGTCTAAAATGAGAATTTCGGGGTTTTTGACAAGGGCGCGGGCGATGGTGAGCCGCTGTTTTTGCCCGCCCGAGAGGTTTTTCCCCTCCTGCGCGATTTCGCCGTTTAGACCCCCTTTTGCGGCGACGACGTCCTCCGCCTGTGCGAGTCTGACGGCGCGGAGAAGTTCTTCCTCCGTCGCCTCTTTGTTCCCCCAGAGGAGGTTGGAGCGGATGGTCCCCTTGAACAGCACCGCCTTTTGGGGCACTACGCCCACCCGCGCGCGCAGTTCGTCCGCGGGGATCGCGCCCACGTTTTCGCCGCCGACCTCCACCTCCCCCTCGGTGCTTTCGTAGAAGCGGGGAATGAGATCGACGAGGGTGCTCTTGCCCGCGCCCGTTCCCCCCAAAATGCCGACCGTCTCCCCTTTTTGCACCGTAAAACTCACCCCGTCCAGCGTTTTTCCGCCGCCCGCATAGGCGAAGGAGACGTTCTTAAACGCAA
>CANQPO010000003.1 GCA_947625695.1 uncultured Clostridia bacterium
TGGGCGAGTTTATAAAGTCCGATTCGGACAACAGCGTATATTTCACTTGGGAGCGCGACAGTTGGACGGCGACTTTGGACGGCGGCAGCTATACAAAAGGCTCTTGGATTCGCAGTGAAGGAAAGCATACAGTAGTGCTTTCCGCAGGAGTGGCTAACGCGGTCTATACTCATACGATAGACCACTATTATGTGGAAACAATATCGGAAGCTACTTGTACGCGCGGCGGACAAATAGAATATAACTGCGTACAATGCGGTGATAGTTATATGACAGTATCGGAAGAACTCGGTCATTACTATGTTGCTTCAACCGTTGCGCCCACTTGCACGGACGGCGGTTATACTACATATACCTGTACGCGGTGTGGGGATAGCTATACCGATAATTACACGCCAAAGCTCGGACATAACCTTGTTTCGTCCGTCGTTGCCCCCAAATGCACGGAGAGCGGATATACACTCTATTCTTGCAGCCGGTGCGATTACGAATACAGAAGCGGGAATACGCCCGCAACAGGTCATAACTATAAGCAAACTACATATCCCGCAACTTGCACAGAGGGCAGTTATACTCTGCACGAGTGCAGTCGGTGCGGCGATAGTTATAAAGATAACATTTCACAGCCGCTCGGACACAATTTAGTAGAGGAAGGGAAGCCGCCAACCTGCACAGAGAGCGGCAAAATTATATATCGCTGTCAAATATGCGATTATGTAAGAGAAGATTCGGACGGCAGTTTGCCTACGGGACACGATTATACAAGCGTGATTATAACCGAGGCAACTTGCACGGCGGACGGATTAAGACGGAGTATATGCGATAATTGCGGGCATACCTATGATACAAAAATCAAAGCCCACGGGCACACTTACGAGATAACCGATATGCAAACCTCGGACGGATTCACATCGCGGACTTATACTTGCCGCGAGTGCGGCGACAGCTACACGCAGGAGCTTGGCAATCAATATGAGGAAGTTGCCAACTATGTAGAATATCTGTTTGAGCAGTACAGTCCGTATATGATATGGGTGTTCCTTGCCACGGCAGGAGTGTGGAGCATAGCCATAGGCGTTGCAATAATTCTTGCACACAAAAACGAGGATAAGGAAAAAGCAAAGAAAATGCTTGTAAACTACATTGTGGGCATCATTATTATCTTCACAATTCTTATTGCTGCGCCTTTACTTATCAGAGGCATCGCCGCGCTCGTAACATAAAATTTTTTGCACAGAGTATAATTTTTCAGAAAAACTCTTGACATACCGAGAAATATAGTGTATCGTATGCTTACGATAAATGCGCAACAGGAGGTAAACTATGAACGATGCTACGATTTTAGCAAAAGCCGATAAAAATGAGGGCATGACTGTAGAAGAAATTAAACGATATCAAGAACTTGTGAAACCGCAAAAACACGTTTATGGTAAATATGGAACGCTTGCACTTCATTACCTTGAAGACTACAATCTCTCAAAGATGTGGGGAATTGTGAACTTGCCCGAATATCTGCACGGCATTGACCGTCAGGCAGAGGAAATGGATGGGATATTACGGGAAAAGCTCTCTAAATCCGAACAGTACAAGCGGACGGGTGACTTTATGGAAGATTATCGTCGCTTGACGGCAATGGACAAGGCGATTGAGGATGAAATTCTGTCCGAACTTGTTTATGTGGATTGAGGTAATAGGTATGGACAGGAAAGAAGATACACCGAGCCGTATTATAAAGCGGAGATATGAGGAAAGGAATAAAGAGAAACGCAAGGCGACAAATGGAACATTCAGTACCTATCTGCCGCGTGGTGAGTTGGAAGAAGTCAATATGTTTCTTAAAAAATATGGTATCACGAAAGTTGAATTGGTTCGGCAAGGCTACCATGCCCTGCAAGAGCAAATTAAAGGTAGCTATAACAGAGAGTGATATAAAACCCAAAAGTGGGACGTAGTGCTTCGGCAGAATTACGGAGAAAAGATGTACGGTGGAGCGTTTACTAATTAAGTTGTTTGCGCTCCACCGCAAAGGAAGCCATTACGGGGAATGGAACAAAGAAGCAAATAAATAATAAGTATGTCGCCTATAAACTTTTAGAAATTCTTTTTGAAGAGGGTTTAATAAATTTTGCGACCTACAAGAAGATAGAGGAAGAACGGAAAACCTGCATAAAGGACAAGGTCAAAAAATAAGTAAAGGAGAACAAAAATGGATTTTGTGCAAAACCAAAATAAAGTTGTAATGCCGACGAATGTTAATACGGATCGTTTCAGAGATAGGCAAGTTGTATTTTATGGCAGAGTCTCCACGGAACATGAAGCGCAACTTGCAGCACTTGAAAATCAGCTACAATGGTATGATGATCAAGCAAAGTATCATAAGAACTGGCATGTTTTGCGCAAGTATATTGATGAGGGTATTACGGGGACACAAGCAAAGAAACGTCCGTCTTTTATGGAAATGATTGACGATGCAAAGAAACGCAAATTCGATTTGATTGTCACCCGTGAGGTTTGCCGATTTGCGCGAAACACGGTTGATACTCTTGTAGTTACACGCGAGCTGAAAGAATATGGCGTTGAAGTCTACTTTGTTGAAGATAATATATGGACTATGGACGGCGATGGAGAACTGCGCTTATCGCTTATGGCAACACTGGCGCAAGAAGAAAGTAGAAAAACCTCTGAACGAGTGCGGGCAGGACAAAAGATAAGCCGCGATAACGGTGTTCTTTATGGCAACGGAAATATCATAGGTTACGATCGGGATAAGGCGAAAGGGACCTATGTAATCAATCCGGAGCAAGCGGAAACTGTGCGGATTATATTTGATTTATATTCCCAAGGATACGGAGAGAAACGGATAGTAAATGAACTCACACGTTTGAAGCGTAAAGACGGTGTAGGAAAAGTAAGTTGGGAATGCTCAAAGGTTGGAAGGATTTTGCGCAATGCCACATATAAGGGATATAAATGCTACCTAAAATCGTTTTGCAACAACTACCTCGATCAAAAACGAATTAAAAATCTTGACGAAAGTTCTTACCTATATATAAAAGGGGATTTTGAGCCAATTGTTTCTGAAGAGCTTTGGGACTATTGTGCTGAATTAAGGAAGAAAAAGACACAGCACCTGAGGCGTGAGGATGGAACGATGCGTCCTTTCGGGGTGAAACAGACTAACGATGTTTTTCTCCATAAGGCGCGTTGCTCCTGCGGTTCAAAGTTAAGGAAAAACAGGTGGCATCAGAGGAAAGACGGCAGTTGGTCATACGGATACAGATGCTATCGAGTCTTAAATAACGGCTCCAAAACACTGCGTGAACAAAGCGGGCTGGATACAGAGGGTTACTGCGACGGTTCCATGATTTGTGATTGGAAGTTTGAAGTCATGGCGGCGCATTTGTTCCGTGAACTTTGGGTGGATCGAAAAGAGGCTGTATTGGAGGCGATAGAGATTTTCAATCGTAATTTTCAAAGTGATACAGCAATAACAAAAGAGGAAATTGCGGGGATAGAGGGTAAGATAGAAAGAGCCAAAAACAGACTTACCAATCTTATGAACATGAGAGCCGATGGCGAAATTGGCAAAGAAGATTATTTGAAATTGCGAGGGGAAACCGAATCCGACTTGGAAAAGTTACAGCAAGACTTGACAAAGGCAAAATCTTCTGATACAATAGAAACTCGGAAAGAGATTGATGTCACAAAAGTAAAAGAGAGACTTCAAGAGTTATCAGATTATAAAGAAGGAAAAGTTCCTGCTACGCTTATTGAGAAGTTTGTCGCCACAATCATTGTCGATAGTCCAACACATTTTAGTTGGTTCTTGATGCTTGATGAAGGCGAGTATCATCAATCGTTCTGCACGTTGGAAGGTCGTAAAAATACATTGCGGTTGGATGTGCGAACGGTAGAAGATGACGGGGTGTTGCCTACTTTTTTTCATAATCAGTACTTCACGGAAATTGACAGTATAGCAAAAAATACATATCAAAGTGGAGTACTGCACAGGCAAATATTAAAAATCCTCGGAAGTAAGTAAGTTCACAAATTTTTCCTTGCGGAAAAATTTCGTGAGGGGTCATGTCACTGTTTTCATGTAACGCTTTCGCCCGCGCACGCTCTGCTTGTACAGACAACAAGCCGCAGGTATGCGGCAAATTGGGTCCCGCAGCGCAAAATGGCGATTTTGCTCGCGGAAGCCAATGTGAATTGCTGCAAGGCAAAGCGTACCGCCGAACGACAATGAAAGAAATTGCGAACGCCCTCCCGTTTCGGGAGGGCGCAGCTTATATGAGGCGGTCTCGCTTTAAGCGGCAGCGCAGGCAAATATGCTAAAAATTTGAGCAGTGGACTTTCAATTTTTTGCACTAAAAATTGTACGCGTAACGCTTGACATTCCACATAAAATATGTTATTATCTTGGTGTATCAAATGGGATATTATGAACAATATAATAACAACAAGGAGGTATAACAATGACGGTAATGAATTGTATTGGTGAATATGTGAGCCAAATTGCGTATTGTGCCCCGATATTTACAAACGATATATACAAATATGTAGAAAAGCATATTCCCGGAGTAAAGAAAAGCTCGTTAAATGAATGTATTGTCAGATATGCCAATAGCAACCCTGAATTTATCCGGTATCAAAAAGGTATCTACTATAAGACGACAATAACACCGTTTGGTAAAGCGGAAATCAGTTATACTGAGCTTATTAAAAGAGTGTATTTGTTTAATGACGATGAAGTGTTCGGATATGAAACGGGGCCGTCATTTATGAATAAAATCGGTCTTACAACCCAAATGCCGGCACATACGTATCTTGCAACAGAACGGACAAGATCTTGCGCTACATTAAATAAAGACAGACTGTTTTTATTAAAGCCCATTATGAAAGTAACAAAAAAAAATTATCGCTATTTACAGTTTTTAGACTTACTTGATAATCGTATGAATATAAAAATCGAGGCGGAAAATTATTTGGAAATTTTACGTAATTATATTGACACATATAGTCTTGATTTTGAAAAACTGCTGAGCTATGCAAAATATTATAGAAACAATAAAATATTTATACAAATTGCAGAGCTTGCAAAAGGAGGGAATTAAAATTGCGCTCAATACGTAGATTTTCCGAGGATATCGATTTAACCGTTTTTGTTGAAGATTGTCAAACGAAAAGTCAAGAAAAAATGAGACTTGAAAAAGCGACTTTAAAATATAATAGTCTGCCTTAACTGCATTCAACACTTCGTCCATTGTAAGCTCATCGGTTTTCTCAAACACATAAACTCTTGGGATGATATCACAAAGAAGAGGGAAAGATTATGTTTTGCAAGTCGGAAATAGAACGACATCTGAAAATGCATTCCGAACGCTCGGCAGATGATGCAGACGCTGTTTCTACGCTTGGCTTTTTTCTGAGATCGAATGGCCGAATTCATGCTAATTTCTACACAAACGATAAAGAACCCAATATAGACGGGAGGTTTGAACTTGTTTCGGAGCCGGAAATTTCGAGGCGTCCGGCCCAAAGTTTTGTTGTGCAAATCAAGGGGACGAACACTCCATATACGGAAAAGGACGGCGTCATAAAATATTCGTTAAAAAATTTGGGATTTTTGGCTTACGTATATCAAGAAGTAACCCTTGACCCCGGGATTTTGTTTGTGGTCTTTCACGCCGGAAAACGTGGGGAGGAGCGCGTATTCTGGAAATATATTTCGTCGGAATTTATTCACACGATTGATTTTTCCAAGGATAGCACAACAATAAATTTCACTCCTGACGACGAGTTGCTCAATACAGGAGAGAGTATTCTTGGATTTTGCAGCGTATTGGAAGATATTGCGGAGCATCATTCTTTTGTAAAAAAGCTGGATGATAGAGAGTATTCCGAAAGGGAGATCAACGATATTATTCGTGTCTGCAACGAAGATATCACGGAATATTTGGACAATTTCGCCGTATATCAGACAACGCGGGATACTCTTTCACGGAGAATTCTTACAAAATTGAATGATCTTTGCGTCGCCGCTTTGCTGTTGAATTCCAAAAAAATCGGGACGGAAGAGCCGAGTGTCGATTTAGCGTGGGAACAAGCGCTTTTGGACATAAAAACAAAATATTTGTCATCTTTTTATCGCATGTTGAAATACCCGGGAAGCCGGACTCCTGCCGCAGGACAAGCCGAAAGGCTCATGCTGAAATATTATGAATTTATGTGGCAGATAAGGCGGGATCTTAAAGATGACTATGGAATCATCATTTTAAAAAATTTGGAGAAGTTTCCGGTTAAAGAGAGAGATCAAGCCGACGAAGAGTATTATCGATCGGTGGCAAAATCGATCAGCGGGATGGCTTTCACCTCAAATCAGTTAAAAGATACAAGATATTATATTCAAAAAAAGACGCCCTTTTATATCGATGGAGAACGGTATTACGAGATCACTTTACAGCTTGCAGGAGTTTATGCAAGTAAATTCAATCGTCTTACTGTATATACTAAGGAAAATATATCCTCGAATTATTCTATTCAAATAGGATATAGCGAAACTGTCATAAACCTATGGGGGAACGACGCCCATATCAAGGTGGTGACGGACTGGAAGACCTCCATAGATCCGACTTGTTTAAATAAGCTGGCAAAGATTTTGAAGAAAAATACAAGTATCAGTTCGACCTATAAAGAATACAAGGCGTTAATGGAATTCTTTACAAGGACGGGCACAAGTTTACTTGACTTGATTGATCTGCAAGATGTAAAGTTTTCGGAAATCATAGATAAAATTTACGATGGCTCCAAAAAAGAAAGCTATAAAGATATCTTGTTGACGCTCAAAGCAAAATACTCCAGAACGTCTGCAATTTTCGGAAGGAATGTCATTCGCTACTTGCTTGTTCGTTTGAGAGAAGAAACCTTGGATAGCGTCATGCCTACGAAGTTTGACAAAAAATTTTTATGTGACGATTTATATGTAACATCAAGGTGCTATCCCTTTGAAAAAAGTCCGTACATCTCCGATCTTGCCGGAAGAAAGACAAGCGGCGTGGCCTTTACGAGGGATGTCGCCGCTGCCGTTGGTTATGATTCGATTGCAGAAATGCGCCCGTATCTCCGGATGAAAGAGCTCGTGAACGAAACGCGAGAAATTTACTTTACACAAGATTTGTTGGGACCGGAGTGCAGTGAGGGTGCCGTTAAAAAGTTTAACGACAGATTGGACGGATGGGAGTGCAAACAAGGATATCGGATAAGGGAACGGGATCATTATTTCTATATCGATTTTTATGTAAAAGAAACCGTTGAAATTTTACAAAATCTATGCAGTCGTTCCGAGAGCGGAAACGAAGGGCAAAAGGAATTGAACAGTGCATTTCTGAAGAAATTCGAAGTTGACAAGGTTCATCATATCGAGGGCTTTGATGATCGCTTAAAAATCAAAGCATTACGAAATGTTTTTGTAAAATCGAAACTTCTGCTGATCTATGGAGCCGCAGGAACGGGGAAAACGACCTTGATAAACGCCATTTCGAATCTCATGGGCAGCCGCAAGAAATTGTTCTTGACAAAAACGCACGCTGCGAAAAAGAATTTGGAAAGGCGTATTGAAAATCCGGGGACCAATTCGGAATTTGTAAGTATAGATAGCTTTGCAAAAAAGATCGTTCCTTCGGAATTTGATGTGGTTTTTGTTGATGAGTGTAGTACCATAGACAATCGCACCATGATAAAGTTTCTCCGAAAATTGGATCCAAACACATTATTGGTGCTCGCCGGCGACATTTATCAGATCGAATCTATTGAATTCGGGAATTGGTTCTACTATGCGAAAGATATTATTACAACCGAGGGCGCAAATGTAGAGCTATTGAGTACATGGCGTACTAAGGACGGAGATCTGATCGGTTTATGGAACGAGGTGCGCAACAGGGGATCTTTGATTACGGAAAAATTATCATACGATGGTCCGTATTCCGAAGATATCGGACCAAATATTTTGGAACAAAACAATGACGATGAAGTAGTATTATGCCTGAATTATGACGGAAAATTCGGCTTGAATAACATCAACGCATACTTTCAGAACAATAATCATGCGGGAGAAGAGGTTGTCTGGCAAGAGTGGACTTATAAAGTGGGCGATAAGATTCTTTTTGACGACACGAAAAGATTTTCCGTTCTATACAATAATTTGAAAGGAAAAATTATCGATCTCAAGAAAGAGCAGGGGAGCATTCACTTCACCGTAGATGTGGAAACAATTTTGACGGAGGCTGATTGCCGCAGAGAAGAACTGAAATTTTTAGGCGTTGTGGGTCCAAACACGACTCGCGTCATGTTTACCGTTTATGCGGAAAAAGAAGGAAGCACTGAGGAAGAACGAGAATTTTCGAGAAGAAGATCGGTCGTTCCGTTTCATCTTGCATATGCGGTTTCTATTCATAAGGCGCAAGGCTTGGAGTATAATTCGGTAAAAATTATTATTCCGGAAAGTAACTCTGAGAAAATCACGCACGGCATATTTTATACGGCTATCACGAGAGCTAAGTCAAAATTAAAGATTTATTGGAGCTCGGAGACGATGCACGACATTATTCAACAATTTCAGTCGGAAACGAGAAACAACCAAAGTCTGAACTTGGTAAAAATGCAGTTAAAAATGTCATAAGCCAATACCCGATAACCGTTGCACGAGACGTCTGTCTCGCTTGCGTTCACCACTTTCCCTAAAAGGAACAGAACCCCCTCCCAAGGAGGGGGTTCTGTTCCTGCCCCCACGGAGGCGCCTGCAATTTTTGTTAGAAATTGTTTAAGTCGCCGTGTCTTTGTCGAATTTATTTGCATTGCCAACGAATTTCGTATATAATGAATATGATTTTTTAGAAGAATCGGAGAAAAAATCATGAAGAAATATGCGAAACTTTTTTATGTGCTCGTGTTCTGTCTTGCGCTGTCTCTTTGCGGGGCGATCCTTTCCGCCTGCGGTGAAAAAGAAACTACGGTCTCCGTTTCGGGGGAGATCGTCTTTGAGAGCTACAGCGAATACGACTACGATACCGAGATCACCCTCACCTTCACCCCGAATGAGGGCGAACTCAACGTGCCCGCCGCTCTTTCCTATCGGGACGGCGTCGGGCGGGAAGTCACGGCGGAGGGCTTCACGCTCGTTAAAAGCGGCGAAAACTATACCCTTCTCGACGAGAACGGGCAGAGCTACGCGCTCGATCTTGTGTGGAATTCAAAGGACCCCAAAGACGACCGCGTCACCGTGTACGGCGATTTCGTGCCCGATAAGACCTTTTCGGAGTACGAGGAGCACGAGGAGGGGGAGCGTTTCTTGCTCGAAGAGGGACACTACGGCGCGGGAAAGCTCGACGCAAGCGGCAAGCAATGGCGGTTCCGCTGCGAGCCCATCCGCCTTTCGGACGGGAGCGAGCTCTGTATCTATGCCGAGGCGGACAGCGGCGCCGACGCGTTCGTCCATAAACAGTACGGTCCCCTTCAGTTCTTCACGCAGGAGACGAAGGACGGCGACTATGTGCTTTACTGCTATCTCGTCCCGTCGAACGGGAACAGCGAGGAGAAGCTGCTCGTTCGCGACGTCGTGCACTTCGCTTCCGACTGCAAAAAGACCCAGCCCCGCTCCTTCGGAGGGCTCGAAATGTTTTTGAAATACGGGGAAGTGGTGTATGCGGCGGACGGGTTCGGCATTGAAAAGGGCGACGAGGTCTTTTCCGTCTACGAATATCAGGATTGGGAATGGTCGGACGGCAGCATTCACGATTTCGCCTGCCCCGCGGGAAATCTCATCCATGTGGAGGATACAGAAGGCGACTTTCTCATCTACGAGTATTGGAAGTACGACAACGATTACGTTTGCGTCTATTTCAAATGCGACGGCGAGAACGTCGATTGGGAGAGCGCCGCGCCCGGCTGGCACGGGCTCCGCTATACCAAGGACGGGAAGTGGGGGACGGAGATGTTCTACCACATGTCGGGCGATGACCCTGTTTTCGACGCGATGTTCGCGTTCGGACCCATGCAAAGCGGCGAGGTGCAATTCTTCCAAGGCGCGGACATCGTAAAGAACGCGAGCGGCGATTTCACGGTCAAAACGGACGAGGGCGCATGGCACGTCACGCTTGCATACGGCGGTCCCGAAGTCAAACTCATCTTCACTGTGGAGGAGATCGTCACCCTCAAAGGGGAAGTCGTCTTTACGCACGAGAGCGGCAATCCTTATGACACCGCGATCGAACTCTCCTATTTCTCGGGAGACAGCGAACGCTCGGAGTACCCCGCGACCCTCTCCTATGAAACCGCCGACGGCAAAGAGGGGACAAAGGACGGCTTCACCCTCTCCCTTGAAGAGAAGATCCTGACGGACGCGGAGGGGAAGCGTTATGATATCGAATTTGCCGAGAAAGACGGGAAAACCTTTGTGACCGTGCACGGCGAATACGTCGTGACCCGCACCGTCGGCGATTACGAGGCGCACGAAGAGGGGAAGCGGCACTACTTCGAGGAAGGCTATTTCGGCTTGGGCGCGCTCGATCTCAGCGGCCCCGTCTGCTACTATCATTTTGAGGACATGGAGAGCTCGGAGAGCGACTATCTCCGTTTTGACGTCGACAGCGCAATCCCCTACGAGATGGACGGGGAGGAGCACTTCTATTTGAACTATACCATGAACGATGGGGGAATTTATATCATCTATTATGACCTTCTCCAAGTGAGCGGCGAAGAGAAAATGCGTGTGACGGACATCGAATTTTATCCTGCCGATGCGGAGTGCGTCGATTTCTCTCTCTACTTCATTGACATGAGGATCAGGTACGGTGAATGTAAGTATGCGGAGGACGTCGCTCAAACGGGGAAAGAAACGTTCTATGTATTCGAGGACGGCGGCTGGACGTGGCCCGACGGCACCGAGCACGATCGGCTCACCGTCTGCTACAAACGGGAATTTTTGTCTGAGAGCGAACTGCTCTACTATTTCGACATCGGCGACGGCGACGTGGGCGTTCTCGCGTTCATCCTGCAAAACGGGCGGCCCGACCCCGAGACCGTGCGCTACGGTTGGCGGGCAGTCTTGCATACCGCGGACGGCCGTTACGGCGTTGACGCCTTCTGCTACAACCCTGCAGAAGGCGAATACGCGCTCGGACACCTGTTTGCATTCGGCGACTTTACGGAGGACAGAACGATTGCGCCCTTTACCGTAACAAAGACGGAAACGCTCGACGAAAGTACGGTCGTGGCGGTCACAGCAGACGGTAGCAGATGGGTGATCGGGCTCAGTCTGCAAATCGAAGAGGACGGCGAATACCTGCGCATTCTGGTTGAAAAATCGGATAAAAACGCCGCCGTCAATTACGCCAATTTCTTCAATTGGGCGTACAAGGAGACGGACGCGGAAGGCAAGGAGGCGGATGTGTTCTTTGTCGCCCCCTCTGCCGTCAACGGGGGAGCAGGACAGGAGAAACTCGATTTCACCCGCTCGAGCGCGCGAAAGAATTTCATCGGCGCGATCGATATGGAGAAGGGCATTTACGACGACAACGCCCGTTTCTTTGCTCCCTTCTACCGTCAGGCGGCGCTCTACACCTATTCGTCCGCGGTGAGCGCAGAGACGCGGGAAGGGTACCTCACCTACGCCTATGCGGACGTCAAAAACGCCTTTACCTATTATCTTCAAAATTGGAACGAGGGGCGGCCCATCATCCTTGCGGGATTTTCGCAGGGAGCCGACCACTGCCTCCGCCTCATGAAGGAATTTTACGACAGCACGCTGAAAGATCGCCTCGTCGCTTGCTACGCCATCGGTTGGAGCATTACGCAGGAGGAAGTCGGCGCGGCGAAATTGAAGTTCGCAACGGGCGAAAAGGACACGGGGGTCATCGTCTCCTTCAACTGCGAAGCGCCTGAGGTTGGAAGTTCGCTCATGATCCCCGCGGGGACAAAGGCGCTCTGCATCAACCCCTTGAATTGGAAAACGGATACAACTCGTGCAAATAAGTCCCTCAACAAGGGGGCGTGCTTCTATAACCCCGACGGCTCCTTTATCGAGGAGAAGAAAGAACTCACGGGGGCGTATATCGACGAGACGCGCGGCGCGCTCAAGGTGACCGACGTCAGCCCCGAGGAGTACAATAATACGCTCGGGATCTTCGAAGAGGGGATCTATCACTACTACGACTACCAATTCTTCTACCGCAATCTCGAGGAGAACGTCCTTGCGCGGATTGCGGCGTTCAAGGCATAATATAAAGGTATTGCGGGAGCTTTCGCACCAAGGAGGAAAAGCATGAACATCTACGAGACGTTTGTCTACGGCAAGCGGGGAGGGTTTGTCTATCTCCGCTATATTGCCATGGTCTTCTTTTTCCTGTCGCAGCTCGCAACCTACTACGTCATCTTAAACGCCCTCCAGCAGGCGAACCATGCCCTCGACGCAATGGACGCGGGCGACATCGCGGGCACGGTGGCGGCGTTTTCCGCCTTTCGCCTTTCGGGGTCGTTCGGTGTTCTCATCGAGGTGATGCGCAATTTGGGGACCCTCGTCATTCCGCTCTACTTTGTGGCGACGGTGTCCTTCGTGCTCAATCTGAACCGCGCCGAGATCGGGCGGTTCACGCGGCGCACCGCCATTTTGTCCATTTTGCTCTTTTTCGCCGAACTTGTCGTCTACTCCCTCCTCATCGGGCTCATCACCGTATTGGTGGCGGAGCTGTTTGCCCTCGTTTCGGCGGAGATCGGGGAATACGGCGAGATCGTCGAACTCGTCAACAACCTCATTGCGGCGGTGAATTCCGAGGGGCAGCTCCTCCCCGCGGACAGCGTCGCGGGGCTGCTTGCCGTCGCGCAGGAATTTGTGACCGACAAGATCATCGTCGTGATGTTGAAGAACATGCCCTCCTTCAACCTCTTCATCGACCAGATGCTCTGCCTTTTGATGTGCATCTGCTTCTGCACCCGTCCGAAGTGGGCAAACACGCGGGCAAAGCTCGGGCTGTTCCGCTCCTTAGGGCTGCTTCCCATTGCCTATATCCTCACCCTCTTTGTGCTCAACGGGCTTACGCGGTCGGGGATCGTCCCGCCCGACCCCACTCTTTTGTGTCTCTTCCCCGCAAGGCACCTGCCGCCCTTCCTCTTTATCGGGTGCATTCTGCTTTGTAACCGCTTTTATCCCGTCCGTCCCCTGCGCGTGGAGAGGGGGCTCACGCCCATCTTTCCCGCAAAGAAGAGATATGCGGCTCCGATTTTCGAGACGGCGGCGTATGAAAAGCGGCGCTCCCTCTCTTCGGCGGTATTTTTGGGGGTCTGCCTGCTCCTTCTGTGCGCGCTCGACTATTTGCTCGGCGCCTTCTCCTTTGCAAGCAAGTGGGGACTTGGCAAGTTCTACTATGCCGCGCTGTGCATTCCCTTCCTCTTCTTCTTCGACGACCGCAAGCCCACCCCAAAGCGCAGTTATTCGGTGTTCTGCGCCGTCTATGCGCTCGTGATCGTCTTTATCGTGTTGATTTATTTGTTCTTCTGATTGGCGTTTCATTGACAACGCCCGCGGGAGATGATATAATAACAATGAAACAAAATGAACATTTTCGGAGGATATTACTATGACCATCGACAAAAACGTACAGGGAGCGGAGCTGGAGCTCAAAGTAAGCGGACGGCTCGACACCACAACGGCGCCTCAGCTCGAGGCGGAACTCAAACGCAGTGTGGACGGCGTCACTTCGCTCGTCTTTGATTTTTCGGAGCTTGAATATCTGTCATCGGCGGGGCTGCGCGTTCTGCTTGCGGCGCAGAAGATCATGAACCGCCAAGGCACGATGGTCATCCGCCACGTCAACGAGACGATCATGGAAGTATTCGAGATCACGGGCTTTGCCGAGATCCTCACCGTGGAATAAACGCCAACAATCGAGGCGGCGGAGGCTATCATGAAGGAACTTACGATACAAGCTACGGTGGAGAACATCGACGCGGTCACGGAGTTTGTGGAGGAGCAGCTCGAAGCGCTCGGCTGTTCGCTCAAGATCCGCGCCCAGATCGACATCGCCATCGACGAGCTGTTCGGCAACATCGCCCAATATGCCTATCACCCGGGCGTGGGACCCGCCACCGTGCGCGTAGAGCTCACGGAGGACCCGCTTGCCGTCGTGCTCACCTTTATCGATCACGGCGTGCCCTACGACCCCCTCGCAAAGGAGGACCCGAATATCTCCCTCTCCGCGGAGGAGCGGGGGATCGGCGGCCTTGGCATCTACATGGTCAAAAAGACGATGGACGGCGTCGATTACGAGTATAAAGACGGGCAGAACATTCTCAGGATCACCAAGAAGATATAAGCCGCGCAAACGGCGCGGGAAAGAGTGCGCGGGCGCGTATGCCCTGCGCGTTCTCTTATTACATGGAGGAAGGATATGGAACATCCTATTTTCAGAAAGAAAAGTTTGGAGCGGGCTTCCTCGCCCGAACAGCTCAACGATTACATCAGAACGACGAGCGCCGGCATCTGGCTCATTCTCATCGCCGTGATCGCCCTTCTCGTCGGGTTTGTCGTCTGGGCGGTGGTGGGAAAGCTCGAGAGCAAGGTCTCCGCGGCCGCCGTCTCCTCGGAGGGCACAGTCGTTTGCTATGTGCGGGATTCCGAGATCGCAAACGTCA
Source organism: uncultured Clostridia bacterium (assembly GCA_947625695.1). Lineage (GTDB taxonomy): Bacteria > Bacillota > Clostridia > Christensenellales > Borkfalkiaceae > Gallimonas. Next base: position 14,686 of record CANQPO010000003.1, read on the forward strand.
CGGCGGGAAAGACGGTGCGGATCAACGACAAGGAATTTACCGTCGCTTCGGTCTCGGGCGAACCCGTCGCCGTGGACGACAGCTTTACCGCCTATACCCTCAGGGTCGGCGGGCTCTCGGTAGGGGAGTGGGTGTATCTCGTTACGCTCAGCGGCGATCTCGCGGATGGGGTGTATGAGGCGTCCATCGTCACGGACAGCATTTCGCCCATCTCGTTCCTGTTCAACTGAGGTGAGGTATGGCCAAGCATAAGCAACCTATGCCCCGTACAAAGGGGGTAGCGAAGGTTCCCGTCGTCATGCAGATGGAGGCGCTCGAATGCGGCGCCGCCGCGCTCACGATGATCCTCGCCTATTACGGGAAGTGGATCCCCCTCGAGCAGGTGCGCGCTGACTGCGGCGTCTCGCGGGACGGCTCCAACGCGCGCAACATTCTCAAGGCCGCCCGCAGCTATGGGTTTTCGGCAAAGGGATATAAATTCGAACCCGAACAGCTCAAGGAGGGCGGCACCTTCCCCTGCATCGTGCACTGGAACTTCAACCATTTCGTCGTTTTGTGCGGGTTCCGCGGCAACCGTGCGGTGCTCAACGACCCCGCGCGGGGAAGTTACACCGTCTCCATGGAGACCTTCGACAAGAGCTTTACGGGCGTGTGCCTCATGTTCGAGCCGACCGAAGCGTTCGTGAGAAGCGGCAAGCCCAAGAGCATGCTCTCCTTTGCAAAGAAGCGGCTCGTGGGCGCAAGCGCGGCGGTCACCTTTGTCGTCATCACCACCGTGCTCACCTCTGTTTTCGGGGTGATACAGCCCGTCTTTGCCAACGTGTTCCTCGACCGTCTGCTCGGGGGGCAGGACCCCGCGTGGGTGTATCCCTTCTTCGGGATCCTCGCCGCCGTCTCCGCCGTTCAGATCCTCGTTGCCTATATCGAGGCGCGCACCAAGTGGAAGATCGAGGCAAAGCTCACCTCCATCGGGGAGACCTCTTTCATGTGGAAGGTGCTCCGTCTGCCCATGGAATTCTTCTCCCAACGCATGGCGGGGGACATTCAGCTTCGCGGCAAGGCCAACGGCGAGATCGCAACCACCCTCGTCAACACCTTCGCCCCTCTTGTGCTCAACGGGGCGATGATGATCTTTTATCTCATCGTCATGATCCGTTACAGCGCCATTCTCGCGGCCATCGGCATGGCGTCCATCGTTCTGAATTTGTTCATGGCGCGCATTATCTCCAAAAAACGGGTGAACATCACCCGCGTGCAGATGCGCGACGAAGGAAAACTTGCGGGCGCGACCGTTGCGGGCATCGAGATGATCGAGACCATCAAGGCGAGCGGCGCGGAGAACGGCTACTTCGAAAAATGGGCGGGCTATCAGGCGAGCGTCAACACCCAGCAGGTCCGCTACGGCAGGATCGACCAATATCTCGGGCTCGTTCCCTCCCTCATCACCTCTCTTGCGGACATCGCGGTCCTCGTCCTCGGCGTATGGCTCACGATGCAGGGGCAGTTTACCATCGGTATGGTGATGGCCTTCCAAGGCTTCCTTGCCTCCTTCACGGAGCCCGCCATGACCCTCATCACGGCGGGGCAGACCCTTCAGGAGATGCGCACGCAGATGGAGCGGGTGGAGGACGTCATGGAGTATCCCACCGACGTCAACTACGCGATAGAGGACGGGACGGAGACAGAGGGCGAATACGGCAAACTCTCGGGCGACGTGGAGATGAAACACGTCACGTTCGGCTATTCCCGCCTCTCGGAGCCCCTCATCGAGGACTTCGACCTCCACTTAAAGCCCGGGAGCCGCGTCGCGTTCGTCGGCGGCTCGGGGTGCGGAAAGTCCACCCTCGCCAAACTCATTTCGGGGCTCTACCAGCCGTGGAGCGGGGAGATCCTCTTCGACGGCAAGCCCATCAAGTCGATTGACCGCAGCGTGTTCACGGGGTCGCTCGCCGTCGTCGATCAGGACATCATTCTCTTTGAGGACAGTATCCGCAACAACATCAAGATGTGGGATACCTCCATCGAAGATTTCGAGATGATCCTCGCCGCCAAGGACGCCCAGCTCCATGAGGACATCATGCAGCGGGAGGGGGGATACAGCTACGTCCTCACCGAGGGCGGCAAGGACCTCTCGGGCGGCCAGCGGCAGCGCCTCGAGATCGCCCGCGTGCTCGCGCAGGACCCCACCATCATCATCTTGGACGAGGCGACGAGCGCGCTCGACGCAAAGACCGAATATGACGTTGTAAACTCCATCAAAAACAGAGGCATCACCTGTATCGTGGTGGCGCACAGACTCTCCACCATCCGCGACTGCGACGAGATCGTCGTCTTGGACCACGGCAAGGTCGTGGAGCGCGGCACCCACGAAGAACTGTATCGCAAGGGCGGGTTTTATACCCAGCTTGTGTCCAACGAGTGAGGAGGCGACGGCATGGGTTGGTTTGACGAACAGATCAAGGAACGCAAAAAACATGACCGCGAGGCGATCGAAGAGGCGTTGACGGAAATTTCGCACTCCGCCACGGGGAATCATCCCTTCGCCGCCCTTCAGGACGAGCGGAGCAAGGCGAAAAACGCCATCGACGAGATCCTCAAGTACTATCACGTAAAGACGCGGGAAGTTCCCGACAACATCAAAGATACAAACGAACAGCTCGAATTCCTCATGAGGCCCTATGGGATCATGCGGCGGAGCGTCCAGCTCGGAAAGAAGTGGTACCGCGACGCGTTCGGCGCCATGCTCGGCGTCAAAAAGTCGGACGGCACGGTCGTCGCGCTCATTCCCTCGGGCATTTCGGGCTACACCTTTTTCGACCATGAAACGGGCAAACGGGTGCGCGTCTCCCGCAAGAACGAGAATATGTTCGAGCCAGAGGCGATCGCCTTTTACAAGCCCTTCCCTCTCAAAAAGCTCAGAACGGGGGCGCTTCTCAAATACATCGCGGGGATCCTCTCTCCCGCGGACTATATCATGGTGGCGGTCGCCTCCCTCGTGCTCACGTTGGTGGGACTGCTCACGCCCAAACTCAACCAACTGCTCTTAGGGGCGGTATTCGAGAGCGGGGAGGCAAAGCTCCTTCTCTCCATTGCGGTGTTCATGGTGTGCGTCACCCTCTCCTCCGTGCTCATCGGAGGGGTGAAACAGCTCATTTTGGCGCGGATCACGACCAAGCTCAACGTCACCGTGCAGGCGGCGTCGATGGCGCGCATCCTGTCCCTTCCCGCCGACTTCTTCAAAAAGTTCAGCGCGGGCGAGCTCTCCACGCGGGCGGAGTTTTTCAACACCCTCTGCGAATTGCTCGTGGACGCCGTTCTCTCCACGGGGCTGACGACGCTGTTCTCCCTCGTGTACATCTCGCAGATCGTCGCCTTTGCGCCCGCGCTCGTATTTCCCGCGGTCCTCATCATCTTGGTGACGCTGCTCTTTTCGGCAGTCTCCACCGTCGTGCAGGTAAAGGTTTTGCGCAAGACGATGATGCTCGAAGCGGATGAAAACGGCATGAGTTACGCTCTCATTTCGGGCGTGCAGAAAATCAAACTTGCGGGGGCGGAGAAACGCGCCTTTGCTCGGTGGGGGAAGCATTATGCCCACTACGTCAAAACGTACTTCGACCCGCCCGCGATCCTCACATACGGCAACGTCATCACCCTGCTCATCACCCTTGCGGGCACCTTCGTTCTCTATTTCACGGCAGTTGTAAGCGGCGTCTCGGTGGCGGATTATTACGCCTTCAACACCGCCTACGGCATGCTGTCGGGCGCGTTCATGTCGCTCGCGGGCATCACGCTCACGGTCGCAAACATCAAGCCCGTTCTCGAAATGGTAAAGCCGATCATGGAGACCGTTCCCGAGATCGCGGAAGGCAAGCAGGTCATCTCACGTCTCTCGGGGGGGATCGAGCTCAACAACGTCTCCTTCCGCTACAGCGAGAACATGCCAAACGTCGTGGACGACCTCTCCCTCAAGATCCGTCCCGGGCAATACGTCGCCTTCGTGGGCGCAACGGGGTGCGGAAAGTCCACCCTCATGCGCATCATGCTCGGCTTCGAAACGCCGCAGAAGGGCGCCGTCTACTATGACGGGAAGGACATTGCGACCATCGACTTAAAGTCCCTCCGCCGCAGAATCGGCACGGTCATGCAGGAGGGAAAGCTCTTTCAGGGGGATATCTATTCGAACATCACCATCTCCGCGCCGTGGCTCACGCTCGATGACGCGTGGGAGGCGGCGGAGCTTGCGGGCATCGCCGACGACATCCGCAAGATGCCCATGGGCATGCAAACCCTCATCTCGGAGGGGAGTGGCGGCGTGTCGGGCGGACAGCGCCAGCGGCTGATGATCGCCCGCGCCATTGCCCCCAAGCCCAAGATTCTCATGTTCGACGAGGCGACGAGCGCGCTTGATAACCTCACCCAAAAGAAGGTGTCCGACTCGCTTGCCTCCCTCAAATGCACCCGCGTCGTCATCGCGCACCGCCTTTCCACCATCAAGCAGTGCGACAGGATCATCTACCTCGAAAACGGGAAGATCGCGGAAGAGGGGACGTATGAAGAGCTCATCGCAAAGAACGGAAAGTTTGCCGAGCTTGTCGCCCGCCAGCAGCTCGACGCGCCCGCGGAAGGTCCCTCCGAGGCATAAATGTTTGAATTTGTTTAAGCACGCCCGAGGGGGTTGCATTTGTGCAAAAATGATGATATAATGTCATTGTAAAAACCGAAAGGGATTCGGGGAGCGTTACGCCGACCGAAAATAAGAAAAAACGGAGATAACAAAATGGAAAACAAAGAGACAAAGAACAAAGCGGAAGAACTCAACGACGAAGAACTCGACGGCGTAGCGGGCGGAATCGGCGACTGGACGCAGATGGGCAAAGTGCCGGGCGGCACAACGCTTGGTCAGACCTTAAGGCAGCAGTCGAGCGCACCCAAGGTAGGCGGCACCGTTCCCGGTCCCACGACCAAGATCAACCCCAAACGCTAATTTGCGGAGGATATCAAAATGAAAGAATCTCTCAAAAATGAAGCAAAGAACGCGGCGCTCTCCGACGAAGAGACCGAAGTGGTCGCCGGAGGCGCAGGCGAATGGGAGCAGATGGGCAAAATGCCGAGCGGTACGACGGTAGGGGATCCTACGCATAAGGCGACGGTCATTCCCAAAGTAGGAGGCACCGTTCCCGGTCCTTCGGAGACCCTTCGTCCCAGACGCTGATCTTTAACTGTTGGGGAAGATCAACATGGAGAAAAAGAAAGAAGGGGCAGAGGGGCACGCCAAGGAGCATCGGAAGGAGCCGACCGAAACAACGGAGGAGGCTCTCCTTGCAAAACTGTACGCGGAGGACGAACTTTCTGAGGACGACCTCGAAATGATCGCGGGCGGCATCACCAAAGGGCAAGCCTCCAGAAAAAAGTATTTTTGATAACGGTCATGGCAAAGGATAAGAAAAAACAGCCCGCAAAGGAAGCGAGCCAAAAGACCCCCGAGGAGAAAGATTTTTCTTTTGAGGAGCCGACGGGCGAGCTTTCGGACGACACGCTCGAAGGCGTTTCGGGCGGAAGCGTTGCGTCCGAACTTCTCAAACTTCTCGGCAGACGCAAGTAATCGAAAACCGCCCCGCAAACGACGGCAGGGCGGTTTTAAGGTAATGTTCAAAGGAAAAGTTGTCCGAAAAGGGCGGTTCTTTACTTAGGGAGATCGCTCTCCTTCGCAAAGGCATAGCCCGCGCCGAATTCGGAGAAGATCAAATTCTTGCCCGTTGCCGCAAGAAGGGCGCGCTTTAGGTTGGCGATGTGGAAGCGCACCACGCTCGTCTGCATACTCGAGGCGTTCCAAACCTTTTCATAGATGGTGTCCGCGGGGAAAAATATCCCCGGGTGCGCCATCAAAAAGCAGAGGATGTTGAATTCGGAGGACGTGAGTTTCACGGGCTGTCCGCGGTAGGTCACGGCGCGCAGATCCATGTCGAGCGCAAGGCCGTGCCGCTCCATGCGGTTGCCGCGCGGCGGGAGCCGAAGAAAGAGGCGGAGCGCTAAAACGCGGGGCGAACAGGGTTTGAACACATAATCCGCCGCGCCGTGCGAGAGGGCGTCTATGACGTCGGCGTCGTCCGTTCTGTCCGAATACACCACGAGGGGAGGGATCCCTTCGCCGAGGAGGTCGGCGGCTTTTCCGTCGGGAAGGACCCATTCGGAGATTACGCCGTCGAACGGTTCGGCGGCAAGAAAAGCGCGCCCCGCTTGGAGCGTGTTCGCAATGCGGCAAAGATTTCCGAGCTCCTCCAAGTATTTGGAGAGGGTTTCGGCGTTGCCGTCTATGATGAGGATCCTTCGGGCAAAAAGACAGTCCATGGCGCACTTCCGTGAGGTGTCTGAAATCGAACAAAGATATTATATCATAACAACGCAAAAAAATCAATAAAAACAGTGCAATTAAGGCGAAGGACGGAAAAGGGATGACGCCATTTGATTTGATTGAACTTTCCAAGCGGGCGGGGTCGGCGCAGGAGCTGGTCGCGCTTGCGCGGGAGCAGAGGATCGAGCTCTCGGAGGAGGACGCGCAAATTTATTTTGACCGCTGGCACGGCACGTGCGAGCTCTCGGACGACGATTTAGACCTCATCAGCGGCGGGGTAGACCAGAGCGGCGGTCTCGTCTGCGCAATCTGCAACAGGGGCGACGGGCTGGGCATCGACGTCTCGGGCTGCGGTTATTATTGCTACCACTGCAAATGCCGCTGCCGGGTAAAATATCAGTAATAATAATGAAACGGTAATTCAAAAGCCCGCGCGGGAAGCGCGGGCTTTTTGCGTGCTGATTTTTTGTCCCTCTATGGGAGAGTCGCTTACGTGCCCCCTCCTCTAGAGGGGGGGGGTAGGGGTGGTGTCCTTTGTTCAAAATACGTCACCCTGAGTTCTGTCGAAGGGTGTCCGCATTATAATAAGGACATGTTTCGACAGGCTCAACATGACGTGATTTGAAACGGTGTTCCGCTTACCCCCCTTGCTGTCCCTGAAAGGGAAAGTACCCGCGAAGCGGGGGGAAGGGTTTCTGAAACCCCTCAGTCTCGCTTCGCTCGCCAGCTCCCCTACAGGGGCGCCAAGTGTTCTAATGTCATTTCGACCGAAGCGAGCAACGCGAGCGAAGTGGAGAAATCTCATATTTTTATAATAAGGTAGAGATTTCTCGACAAGCTCGAAATGACATTTGGGGAATGGTGCTTCGTATTCCCAAATCATGTCACCTTGCCCGCATTTCTAAATGCGTCACCCTGAGTTCTGTCGAAGGGTGTCCACATTTATAATAAGGACATGTTTCGACAGGCTCAACATGACGTGATTTAGGAGCAAACACCCCTTCCGCCTCCTTCGTCGGCACCCACCCCTCGAGGGGTGGGCAAGAGGGGACTCCCAGGAGGGGGGGGGTAAACGAAACCCCCTCCGTGGGAGGGGGTAGGGGGTGGGGCGCGTTTGTCCTGTTCTTCTCACGCGAGGTGGTTGAAGCGGACGGCGACCATCGTGATGTCGTCGACCTGCGGCGCGCTGTCGGCAAAGTCGTCCACCGCCTTCTTCACCTTCTTGCAAAGGACGGTGGGGTTCGGCGCGTGCGCCTCGTTGAGGCAATTTTGAAGGCGCTCCTCGCCGAAGAGCTCCACCTGCGGGTTGGTCGCCTCCGTCACTCCGTCTGTGTAGAGGAAGATCTCGTCCCCGAGCTCCAGCTGCAACTCCTGCTTCTTGTAGCGGGTCATATCCATGCCCGCGAGAATAAAGTTCACCTTCGTGCGCAGATATTCAAACGTGCCGTCCTTGTGCCTGATGAGGGGCGGGTTGTGCCCCGCGTTCACAAAGGAGAGCATGCCGGTCGTAAGGTCGATCGCGCCCATCCACGCCGTCACAAACATGTCCGCCGCGTTGCTCTCGCAGAGCCTATGGTTGACCTTGGTAAAGACTTCCGCAATGTCCATGCCGCTCTCGGTCATGTTGCGCAGGTGGGTCTTTGCGGTCATCATGAACATGGCGGCGGGGATCCCCTTGCCCGAGACGTCCGCGATCATAAACACGAACTTGTTGGGGCCCGCAAAGTAGAAGTCGTAGAAGTCGCCGCCCACTTCCTTCGCCGCGTCCATGGAGGCGAAGATGTCAAACTCGCTGTGGTCGGGATAGGGCGGGAATACAGAGGGCAGGGCGGAGAGCTGAATGCGCTGTGCAAATTCGAGCTCCTTGTCGAGCCGCTTCGCCTCCGCCTCTATGTAACGCTTCAAGGTGGCGACGGTGGCGTTGATGTCGTCCGAAAGGTGGGAGAACTCCACGCCGTCGCGCACGTCCACCACAACGTCGAGGTTGCCCTCGGTGATCTGCGCGAGGGAGCTGTTCACCTTGTCGATGTTGCCGACGATGCGCCTGTTGATGAGAAGGTAGATGAAGATAAAGAGGGCGGAAAAGACGATGATTTCCACAAAGAGGAGCACATATACCGAAATATTGCGGCTGAACACGGCGTCGCTCTCGGGACAGACCGCCACAATGAAGTAGCCCTCGGTGTGGCTGAATTGGCAGTAGCTCGGCACTCCCGAGACGTCGGCAAGGAAGGTCTTTTCCGCGTCGAAGCGGAAGCCCTCCGCGCCGCGGTTGGGGAAGGGGTTGTCGCCGTGTTCCGCGGGCGCGCTGACGACGGTGAAATCCTCGTCGAGAATGATGACAAACCCGTTGCGCCCGATGTGCCTGTTCTCCGCGGCGATCTTTACCCGTTCCTCGAGCGCTTTATAATAACTCTCCGAATTGAGTCCAACCTGCACAAAGCCGCCGTTCGGCAAAAATTCACATTCGTCGGGGTGGAGTTTTTTGCCCGCATATTTCATGGAGATGTTCGCATCTATGGAGATAGGACCGTAGGGCTGTACATATTCCTCGGTATCCCCCAAAAGGCACAAAAATTCCGCCGACTGCTCCCCGCCGTCCCCGTCGGCATGCATGTCGAAGCCGATAAATTCCTCCTTTGTGGACTGTACGATAATGCCGTTCTCATCCACGATGTTGATCTCATCCCCGTAGGCGTCGATGAAAGAGAAGTCGGCCCCGCTTTGATGTCGGTCTTTTGCGAGTTCTTCGGCGGCGCTCCGCGCATTCTCCAAAAGTTTCAAATCGGAGGCGTCGCGGATGTCCTCGGTCACGTCCCTTCGCACCATGGAAAGGGTGCGCTCGGTATCCGATTTTACGATGTTGTCCTGCAAAAAGTAAGTGAAGATGCTCGTTGCCGCAAACGCCACGGCGACGCAGAGAAAGAGGAGGGTCTCAAAGATCTGCGCGATCGTCCGTTTTCCGACCGTGAAGGGCTTCTTCCCCTCGAGGAGGGAGAAGATCATGGCGGAGATCGTCACGGAGAGGGTGTTTACGAGGATCATCGGAATGGACGCCTGTTCCACCACCGAAAACGCCTTTTGGATGTCCGTCATGTTGGTGAGGAAGATGAGCAGCATGTGCAGGACTTCCGTGGTGAGCGCGATGAGGAGGGCATACGACCACGAGGGGGCTTTGTTCTCGAAGAGGAACTTGCGGCCCAAAAAGCCGAATACGCCCGCAAGCGCGGTGGAGACGGAGCATGCGATCGCGGTGTAGGAGGCGCTGCTGTTCCAAAGCACGCAAAGCGCCCGTTCCGCGCCGCCGATGACGCCCGCAATGATCCCCGCGGGACCGCCGAGGAGCAACCCTGCGGTGAGCGGAGCCGCGTCGCGCGCGTTGATGAGCGCCGTGCCGATGTTGGTGCTGAAAACCTCCGTCGCCATGACCGTGATCCCGCCGAACACCACGCCGATGATGATCTGGCGGACGAAATAGCGCAATTTCCCGAAGGGAGTCTTTTTTTCGAGAAGATAAAATCCGACGCATGCAACCATCGGAAGCAAACTCGCTACGATCAATAAAAACACCGACATATTTTTTCTTCCCTTTATTTTTCCCTTTGTTGTAAGTGTATGGTTTCTGCTGTCCCTCCGTGGGAGGGCTATTTTACCCCCTCCGTGGAGGTTCCTCTTATTTGCCCCCTCCGTGGGAGGGGGACTAAGGGGGTGGGGGCGTGTTCTGACTACGTCATTCCGAGCGGAGTCGAGGAATGTCCTTATTATAATGCGGTAGAGATTTCTCGACAAGCTCGAAATGACAATTTAGAATATGTGCCTTAGGCGGAATTCACTTCCGCCGTTTTTTTCTAAATCACTTGCGCGAGCAAAACCACGCTTTTGCGCTGCGCGACCACATTTGCCGCATACTTGCGGCTTGTTGTTAAAGCCAAGCGAATGAGAGAGCAACTTAGTTGACGCACAAGGAAGGTTTCTTCGCACAATTATTTTCGAGACGACACCCCTTCAGTCACCTGCGGTGACAGCTCCCCCTCAAGGGGGAGCCAAGGGGTGGCGCGAGCAAAGAATTGTGCGAAACTCCTAATCACTATTCATCAAATCGCAGGCGGCGGTGAGCCAGCCCGAGATGGGGAAGGCGGCGAGAATAACCACAAGAATGTACAAAATTTGCGCCAGATTAAACTCCACCACCGACCAGCCCTTGTAGACGATCTCGCTCAAGAGGGGTACGCTCAAAACGATGATACACACCGCAAGGCACCCGCCGTAGAGGACGGAGCGGATGACGTTGAGCGGCTTCAATACGCGGTAGAGCATGACGATGCCGCCGAAGGTGACCGCCAAAATGAGCATGGGTTGGAAGTTCGTCTTGAACCCATAGCCGTTGATGTATGTCTTGCCGAAGTACACCGCGAGCACGCACAGAATGAGGGTGATCGCCCCCGGGATACTTCGCGATAGCACGTACAGAATAAATTTTCCTTTCACGCGGCTGTTGTTCGGCTGCAGGGAGATGACGAAGGAGGGGATCGCCGCCACGAAGAATTCGAAGAGCAGCAGATGGCTCGGCAGGAAGAAGTACCGCTCCTGCATGATGACGCAGATGACGGCGAGCAGGGTGACGAACAGCGTCTTCATGATGTAGAGGGAGGCGCTGTTTTTGATGTTGTTGATGACGCGGCGACCCTCGTTGACGACGGCGTTCAGGTTGGTGAAGTTGTTGTTCATGAGAACGAGGTGACTTACATTTCGCGCCGCTTCGCTTCCCGAGGCGACCGAGATCGCGCAGTCCGCTTCCTTCAGGGCGAGGATGTCGTTCACGCCGTCTCCCGTCATTGCAACGGTGTTGCCCGCCCGCTTGATGGTGCGCACCAAAATCGCCTTCTGCTCGGGGGTGACCCGCCCGAACACGGTGTATTCGTTGGCGACATTCTCCACCTCGATGTCGGTGAGCCCGTCGAGGGAGATGTATTTGTTGGCGTTCGCTACGCCTACGCGGCGGGCGACTTCGGAGACGGTGACGGGATTGTCGCCCGAGATGATGCGGATATCCACGTCGTTCTCCTTGAAGGACTTGATGGTCTCCACCGCCTCGGGGCGCACGTTGTCGGCAAGGGTGATGAGCGCCATGGGACGCAAAGGCCCGGGCAGGCGGTCGCCCACGATCTGCCCCTGCGAATAGGCGAGGAGGAGGACTCTTAGGCCCATCTGCGCATATTGCTTGACGATGCGCTCGATGCGGGGGGACATGGGGCGGAGCACAAATTCGGGCGCACCGAACACAAAGGTGCCCTCGTCGCCGAAGGTCACCGCCGAGAGTTTGCGCTTGGAGGAGAAGGGAATGGTCGCCGTCGCCTGCATGGAGTTGGCATGTCCGAAGCGGTCCTGAAGGGCGATCGAGGTCTGGTTGTTGTCGTCGAGGGCGGTGAGCATGCTGCCCATGATCTCATCCACCGAGTGCTCGGTATCGTTGGCGATGATCATGCAGTCGCTCACCGTCATTCTGCCGTCCGTAATGGTGCCCGTCTTGTCGAGGCATAAAACGTTGACGCGGGCGAGCATTTCGAGGGAGTTCATGTCCTGCACGAGGGTCTGTTTTTTGGCGAGCCGCCTTACGCCCACCGCCATCGCAAGCGAGGTAAGGAGGAGCAGCCCCGAGGGGATCATGCCGATGATGACCGCGCCCGTATATTGAATGGATTGGGAAATGCTCTCCCAATCGAGCTCGGAATAGGGCACGCCGTAGCTTCTGAGGCTCGTAAAGAGCATGAGCGCGGCAACGACGGGGATCATCACGCCGATCACGCGGATGAAGAGGCGGATGGAGTTCATGATCTCCGACTTGGGGCGCTTATACTTTTTCGCGCGGGAAGTGAGCTGGTTGAGATAGGTATTTTTCCCCACCTTGTCGGCGCGCACGTAGCAGCTGCCGCTCGAGACGAAGGACCCCGCATAAAGGGTGTCCCCGATCTGTTTTTTGACGGCGGTCGATTCGCCCGTCAAGAGGCTCTCGTTGAGTTCCACGTTCCCCTCGGCGAGAATGCAGTCGGCGGGAACCTGCTGTCCCGCTTCGAGCAGGAGCACATCGTCGAGGACGATCTCCTTGATGGGGATCTCCTTCTTGACTCCGCCCCGCACCACTTTTGTCGTGGCGGAAATGAGCACGGCGAGTTTGTCGATCTGCCGCTTTGCGAGGATCTCCTGCACGATGCCGATCACGAGGTTCGCGGTAAAGATGACGACGAAGAGGAACTGCGAGATATCCGCCCCCGCGATCGCGAGCGCCACCGCCACAGCGACGCACAGGAAGTTGAACACCGTGCAGATGTTGCCGATGAAGATGGCGGCGTAGGACTTGGAATATTTTTTGTTGACGTCGTTAAAGAGGAACTGCCCGTTGCGCTCCTCCACCTGCGCGTCGGAAAGGCCCTCCTCGATGGGCGGGGAATAGCGCTCCACGTCGCCCGTGGGGGGCTCCTTCATGCGGCGGAACTTGCGCATGAGCTTTTTGTGCTGTTTTTTGGACTTGGTATCTTCGGAGCCGTTTCTGTCGAGAATGCGCGCAAAAAAGGAGCGGGCGCGGGAGACGGGCGAGGGCTCTTCGGCGGGCTTTTCCACGCTCTCGGCGGGGACTTCCTTTGCCGCTGTCGCCTCGGCCGCCGCGGGTTTTTTCGCGGCGGTTTTTCCCGCCGCCTTCGAAGGGCTCCCCTTTACGGGTCCGTCGGACGGTGTTTTCATAGTCACCTCTCAATGTGCAGTCGCGTTTTGCTTTTCTTCTATTATACACGCGCGCGCGCAAAATGTCAACAGGAAAGAAATGTTTGAATTTCCTTGCAATCGGAAGCAAAATGATGTATAATAAAAAATGAACGTAAAAAGAGGTATTTTTGTATGATAGATATTGCTCTCATCCGCAACGATCCCGATCTCGTGCGGGAAAATATCAAAAAGAAATTTCAGGACAAAAAACTTCCCCTCGTGGACGAGGCGATCGCGCTCGATCAAAAGAAGCGCGCCCTGCAGCAGGAGGGGGACCTTCTCCGCGCTTCCCGCAACACCTTGAGCAAGCAGATAGGGCAGCTCATGCGGGAGAAAAAGACGGCGGAAGCGGAAAAAGTAAAGGCGCAGGTGAGCGCAAACGCCGCCCGCCTTGCCGAAATCGAAAAGGAGGAGCCCGAAGTTTCCGAACAGCTCAAAAAGGTGATGATGAGCATTCCCAACATCATCTCTCCCGACACGCCCATCGGCAAGGACGATTCGGAGAACGTGGAGCGCAAACGCTTCTTAGAGCCCAAGGTCCCCGATTTCGAAGTTCCCTATCACCTTGATATCTTGGAAAAACTCGACGGCATCGACATCGACAGCGCACGCCGCACGAGCGGGCAGGGCTTTTACTATCTCACGGGCGACGTCGCCCGTCTGCACTCCGCCATTCTCTCCTATGCGCGCGACTTTATGATCGGGAAGGGCTTCACCTATTGCATTCCTCCCTTCATGATCCGCTCCTCCGTCGTCACGGGCGTGATGAGCTTCGAAGAGATGGACGGCATGATGTACAAGATCGAGGGGGAGGATCTCTACCTCATCGGCACGAGCGAGCACTCCATGATCGGCAGATTTATGGGACAGACCCTCGACGAGAGCAAACTTCCCCTGACGCTCACGAGCTATTCGCCCTGTTTCCGCAAGGAGAAGGGAGCGCACGGCATCGAGGAGAGGGGCATTTACCGCATTCATCAATTCGAGAAGCAGGAGATGATCGTCATCTGCAAGCCCGAGGACAGCTGCATGTGGTATGAAAGAATGTGGAACTACACGGTGGAGCTGTTCGTCTCCATGGGCATTCCCGTCCGCCAGCTCGAGTGCTGTTCGGGCGACCTTGCCGACCTCAAATTCCGCAGCTGCGACGTGGAGGCTTGGTCTCCCCGCCAGAAGAAATATTTCGAAGTGGGGTCGTGTTCCAATTTGACGGACGCGCAGGCACGGCGGCTTGGGATCCGCTATAAAACGGAGAAGGGGAGCGAGTTCGCGCACACCCTCAACAACACGGTCGTCGCGCCTCCCCGCATGCTCATCGCCTTCCTCGAGAACCATCTTCGCGCCGACGGCAGCGTGGAGATCCCCGAAGTCCTCTGGCCCTACATGGGCGGCACAAAAGAGATCAGCGTAAAGTAAAGCGCGCCCAAGTGATCCATGAAGTATCTGTTTTTCGACATTGAGTGTGCGTGCGTGTATAAGAACGTTGCCAAGATGTGCGCGTTCGGCTATGTGCTCACCGACGACAAGTTTCAAGTGCTCGCGCGGGAGGATATCCTCCTCAACCCGCGCGGGAAGTTCCACCTCACCGACCGCAAGGGCGGCGAGGGGCTTGTGCTCCCCTACGAATACGAGGATTTCAAAAAATATCCCGTCTTTGCCGCGGAGTACCCCCGCATCAAGGCGCTTCTCGAGGACAGGGAGAGCGTCGTCTGCGGGCATGCCACCATCAACGACGTCAACTATCTCAATTTGGAGACCAAACGCTACAAGCTCCCGTCCTTCCGCTTCTCCTTCCACGACACGCAGTTCCTCTTTATGAACGCGCAGAAGGAGTTCACGCGGCAATACGGCCTGCAGGCGATGGCGGAGGAGCTGGGGGTGGAGTTCACCCCGCACCGCGCCGTAGACGACGCCTATGCCACCATGCGCGTGTGCGAGCGGCTGTGCGTGCGCGAGGGGACCGACCTCAACGGTCTCGCCGAAAAATACGCCGTCCGCGCGGGCAAGATCGCGGGCTACAGAATTCAGCCGCCCACGTCGGTCGGCTTAAAAGAATACTATCACGAGCGGGAGGAGGAGCGCGAAAAGCACATCAAGGCGCACGAGGAATTCTACCGCTATGTGAACAAGCACATGCACCGCCGCAAGAAGGGGGGTGCGCTCGAGGGCAAGATATTCTGCTTCTCGCGGGACATCGAGGACGACGTGCCCGTCTCCCGCAAACTTGTGGAGGCGATCTTCAATTCGGGCGGGCAATACACCTCCCACCCCACCGAGTGCAACGTGTACATCGGCCGTGACGAGAGCGGCGCACGCTGTAAAAACGCCATCACGTCGGGCGCGGCGTTTATTCCCCTCGAGCAGCTCGAATCCGCGCTCCTCGAAACGGTGTAACCATGAATTTGCCCGAAGCATTTTTAAGAAGAATGAAGGAAAGGCTGGGAGATTTCCCCGCCTTTTTAGCGTCCTATGAGGAGCCGCCGAAGAAGGGGCTCCGCGTCAACACCCTGAAAATTTCGCCCGAGGAATTTGTCCGCCGTGCGCCCTTCCCGCTTTCTCCTGTGAAGGGAACGACAAGCGGGTTTTACGTCTCGGAGGAAAAGCTCGGGGCGGACGTTTGGCATTTTGCGGGGCTCTACTATCTGCAGGAGCCCTCCGCGATGACGGTGGGGGAGACGGCGAAGAGCTGTAAAAAGAGCCGCGTGCTCGACCTGTGCGCCGCGCCCGGGGGAAAGACCACCCACCTCGCCGCCGAAATGGGGGGAGAGGGGATCCTCATTGCAAACGAGATCGACCCCTCGCGGGCAAGGGCGCTCTCCCAAAACGTGGAGCGCATGGGCATTCCAAACTGCGCCGTCACCTGCGCGCCGCCCGAAAAGCTCGCCGAGCTCTTTCCCGCCTACTTCGACCTCGTTTTAGTGGACGCGCCCTGCTCGGGGGAGGGGATGTTCAAAAAGGAACCAAACGCCATCCCCGAGTGGAGCGAGGAAAACGTCGCCCGTTGCGCCCTGCGGCAGCGGCAAATTCTCGAAGAGGCGGCAAAAATGGTTTGCGCGGGCGGGCGGCTCCTCTACTCGACCTGCACCTTTGCCGAGGAGGAGGACGAGTGGCAGATCGAAGAGTTTCTGCGCCGCCACCCCGAATTTGCGCTTTTGCGGCAGAATAAGCTCTACCCGCACGAGTTCCGCGGAGAGGGCCACTTCTGCGCCCTACTCGAAAAGAAAGGAGACAGTTCATGCCCGTTGGTAGGGGAGGGGGTCCGCCCCCGTGCTTCCATCAAGCCCTACCCCGTGCGAAAAAATAGCGAAGCCAACAGGGCATTTTCGGCATTTGCGGAGGAGGTCGGCTTGCCTTTAGAGGGGGAGATCACCACCCTCCCCGACGGCAGAATGTACCTCGTGCCCGCGGGCATGCCCGATTTGAGTAACGTGCGCCTTCTTCGGCTCGGCGTGGAGCTCGGCGAGTGGGACGGCAAGCTGTTCAAACCCGCACACGCCCTTGCAATGGCGTTCGGGGGGAAGGCGAAGCGGAAGCTATCCCTTTCTCGGGAGGAGAGCGAAAAATACCTTCGCGGCGAGACACTTCAAACAGACCTTTCTAACGGCTGGTGCGTCGTCTGCGCCGAAGAGTTCCCGCTGGGTTTTGGAAAGTGCGTGGGCGGAATGGTCAAAAACCACCTTCCAAAAGGGCTGAGAAAAGTGAAGTAAACAAAGGGCAGCGGCGACCGAAATGAGCTGAAAGGAGATGTTGAAAGAACCCTTTCGGCTTTCGCTCCGCTCAAGCCACTTTCCCTTTCAGGGACAGCAAGAGTTTACCTTGGCGCCCCTGTAGGGGAGCTGGCACGAACAACGTGAGTGACTGAGGGGTTTCAATCTAAAAACAGGCGCGCCGCGACTTTCGTCGCGGCGCGCGCATTTTATACCGTTATCCGAACGCTCTCTTTCTCAAGGATCACCTGTTGTTTGCGGAGCAGACGCACCCAGTTGATGAGCCCATAGATGTCGTTTGCGAGGAACACGGAAAAACAGACGACCATCGCGAGATAGCTCTTGTCGGTTGCGGACATCAGCGACCAGAGCACGATGAGCACAATGTCGTTGAAACAGTATGCAAAGGCGTAGAGGGGGCTCCTGCGCACCGAGAGCAGCATCGCGGCGCAGCTCGTGAACACGGAGACGGTGCTCCACCACACGTTGGGGGTGCCGAGTGCGCGCAGGATAAAGAAGAAGGCGGTTGACACCGCAAGGGAAATCGCCACGATCACGGGGTATTCCCGCAGTTTGAGTCGCCTTATTTCCACCTCCGTCTTTTTCCCGCCGAAAGGATTTTTCAGCCATGAAATGACGGCAAGCAGAGACACGGGCGCGGACATGCCGAGGCAGATGATGAGTTCCCCGTAGTACTTGCAGAAATAGGATACCACTCCGTAAAAGATGGCAAAGATCACGCTGAGAATTTGTCCCGCCACGTTTCCCTTCGCCATGAGAATGAGGGCGAGCACGCCGACGAGAGAGGCGGCAAGCTGCACATAGTCGGTATTCCCCGTCAGGAAAAAGGAGAGCAGGATCGCCGCGACCGAGCAGAAAAAGAGGGCGTACTCGATGGGCCGCACTTCTTTGAAAAAGCTCTTTACCGCGTTCATATTTCCCTCCTTTTGAAAAAAGCATTCCGCTCTGCGTTTACCTGAGGCGTTCGCCAAAGACCTGTCAACGCAAATACGGAATGCGCTCTGCATTCTCCGTGCCCGGTGGCACATTCAATTCTATCTATAGTATAGCACAAATCTCCTTTTTTTGCAAGAAAAAACCCGACTTTTTTCGTCGGGTTTTTATATTTGCGCATATTTTCGGTTATTCGCCGTCATCCTCGGGCGTCTTGGACTTGGTCGGCTTTACGCGCTTGTCCTTGGGCGCCTTGATCCTCGTGCGCTTGCTTCTGTTTTTGAGCACGCGGCGGACGATGACTGCCACGATTGCGAACAGGAGTACGATCGCAAGGCTGCCGGAGGCGATGAGGAGCCAGATGTTCATGGGCTCGTCGGTCACGTTTTCGTCGGTATGATCGGTGTCGGCGTCCGTGTCACCGTCGTCCTGCGTGGGATACTGGGGTTCCACGGTGACGTCGGTCGCGGAGTAGTCGAGGAAGAAGGAGCGGCTTGCAGGCTGACCTTCCTGCGCCTCTTCGTTATAGAGGAGCCATGCGATCTGTTCAGTGTATGCGGTCTGGTCGTAGGAGTAGTAGGGGTTGCCGAGCTCTTCTTCGTCCGTCGTCTCGTCGTAGCGGAGATAGTCCTTGGAGTCGAAGAAGGTGAAGGTGTAGTAACCTGCGTACTTTTCGGGCAGGTTGTCGTTTCTGCCGATAAAGCCTTCTTGGTCGGGCGACTTGCCCTCGTTCTCAATGTCCTTGATCGCCTGCACCGCTTCGTCGCGATAGGTGTCGAAGTTGGAGGAGACGTCGGCGGAGGAATAGTTGCTGAAGAATACGTAGCTGCCCACGTCGTTCTTGGTCTGGCCGTCGCGGCTGCCGCTCCAGACTTCGAGGCGGTAGCTCTTGGAGGCGTTCCCCGTGTGGAGATAGAAGTTCACGGTGACCCATTCGCCCGTGCCCTCGATCTCCATGTGCGCCGCGGGGAGCTTGTTCGCGTCGAGGTTGGAATAGCGGAAGTACTCGGTGGGAAGGTTGTTCACAACGGTCGAGTAGGTGTAGGTCCCAGTCTTAACGTCCACATCGCGGTAAGCGTAGAAGCGGCGGTCGTCGGGGTTGCGGAAGAAGGCGATGGTGCCGTCCTTCGTCACGTAGTTGCCGTCCGCGTCGATGTCGTAGTTGTGTAGGTTGGCGTAATATTTGCCGTCGTTGTCGCCCGCTTTGAAATACAGGCCGTTGGGTTGCAGTTCATAGAGGACCTCGCCCGACTTCTTGAATTCCTCCGAAGTGGGATCCATGTTGACGATGTTGCCGTCCTCGTCATACCAATAGGTATAGGTGGGAATGTCGGGGTGCAGGAGCGCGCCCGTCTCATCCGCCGTGGTGTCGATGAGGTAGATGTTCGCCGTAGCGCCCACGGAGGCCTTCACCTTCATGGAAATTCTGCGGTAAGAGGAGGAGGAAAGGGTCTCGGTCTCGGCGTAGTAGCCGTAGGCCTCTTCCTCGCCGTTGATGATGACAAGGGGTTGGCGGGAATCTCCGAAGAGGTTCGTCCACCATTCGGTTGCGTTTTCGGGAGAACCTGCCGCAGCGTCAAGCGTGGTTTTCCATGCCTCTTCGCTGTCGTAGTAGTTCGCGGCGTTCTTGGAGCTCAGAAGTCCCGCGTAAACATTTTCGGGCTTGACGTTCTCCTTGCCTTCGTTCTGCACATAGTTGCTGCCGCCGAGCACGCCGCGGAAGTTGGCGGGAAGGGCGGGACCCGTCTTGATGTCCTCAACGGCGGTCGCGGAGACGGAGTCGAACTTCTTCGTCTCTTCCACTTCGCCCGTGAGGGAAACTTTCTTCGCGCGGTCGCCCGTGGAAGCGTAGCTGTATTCGGCCTTGGTGAGGGTCTTGATTTCGAAGCCCGTAAACGCCGCATAGCCTTCGCCGTAGTCGAACTTGTCGGTGCCGACGATGGTGGTGGGACCGTAGGAGAACTCCAAGGAGAAGGTCTTGTCGAGCTCGGTCGTGTTCTCGATGAAGAAGAAGCACTGCGCCCAGCCCTTATAGATGTCCTTCAGGTTTTCGTCGTCGCTCTTGGAGTCGATGTCCACTGCCGCAAGGGTCGTGGTGTCGAACGCGGTGATCGTCGTCTTGTTCTCGCCGTCCGTCACGGTGGCGCTCGCGCCCGTCAGCCCGCTCTGGATCTTACTCGTCTTGGCAAAGAAGGAGATGAGGATGCGGCTGTTGGGTGCAAGGGTGAAGAGGCTGTTTTCACTGCCGTTGTCCGCGATTTGCAACTTTGCGGTGTACGCCGCGCCGTTCGCGGAGAGGAGCATGATGACCTTGCTGTCGTCCCCGCCGAAGGGGAACTTGTTCTCGAAGTCGTTGGTATAGACGTTTTTGAGATATTTATTTTCGGTGTTCTTGATATCGCCGACGGTGGTGAGCTCCGCAACGTTATTCTCGCTCGCGTTGAGAGAGGGGTCGATCTTCTCGGAGGTGTAGGTGTTGCTGCCCGCCTTTTCGGAGGTGAGGTCAACGGAGAAATTTTCGAGCAACTCTTCAACGGTCGCGGGATCGTCGTTGGGCGCGTAGAGGTCGAGCGCAAAAGTCTTGTATGCGTCAAAAGTAAATTTATCGGAGTCGAACTGCTTCTCCGCCTTGAGGGAGTCCACGGTGCACTCCTTCACGCCTTCCTTGAGGTCTCCCTCGCCGTTGTCGGTGCGGATCGCCTTGTCGTAGTCCTCTGCGGAGATGATCTTGCAAGTTACGTCGTCGAAGAAGGCATAGCCGTCCACGGCGAAGTACTTATCGTCCGAGGAGCCCTGCCCGAGACCGAGCACGATGCGGAAGGTGCTGGTTGCAAAGGTGCTTGCGCGCACATAGAGGGTGTATTGCTGCCACTTCCCGTCCGTGTGGATGTTGTAGATCTGCATCTGGTCGAGGGTGGTGCCGCCCACGGTGTTGGTAACGCCGATGTAGGCGCCGCCGCGGCTCGTGAGCTCGGTGTCCTTGTAGTGGTAGAGCGCGTCCGTGCGCACCCAGACGGAGACCTCCGCCGCGGTGCCCGCGGAGAGGGTGATCGTGGTGCCGGAGGTATAGTACTGCGCCGTGCCGCGCACACCGTCGTCCGCGGTGCGCTTGTTGTGGATCATGAGCACGCTCGTGTTGTTCTCGTCGTCCTTCGTGGCGCCGTCGTGCAAGTCGAACACGTTGCCGCTCGAGCCGAGCGACACTTCTTCGTTGAACTTTTCCACGTCCTCGAAGTCCACGGAGTAGCTGTATTTTGCAAACAGCTTCGCCTCGTCCGAATTGCTGTCGAGATCGTCGATCTCTTCGTCGAAGATGTCGAGGAATTTCAGACGGTCGTAGGCGGAGACGTTCACATTCTCCCAATTCGCATAGGCTTCGGCGATCGTCTCGAAGGTCGTCACTTCCTTGGCGTCGTCGCCTTCGCCCTTCGTAAAGGTCTTAAAGCTGTAGCCGCCCGTCTTGGTGAAGTAATTCCAATCCTTGCTGTCGATGACGCCCGACTTGGTGTCGGAGGAGGGAGAGCCCGAGGTGAACGACCAGTTGTCGGGCGAGGAAATGATGTTGTACTTGCCGAGGGGCTTGCCGCTGTCGTCGGGATCGACGAGCTTGTCCGAATAAAATTCGAAGTTGCCGTTCTTGATTACCTGCGTGTCGGTAGGAGCGACTTTGCTTTCCTCTTCGGGCTCTTCGGGCGTCGTCGCGCAAGCGGCGAGCACCCCGAACGAAAGGGATGCCGCGAGTGCGACGGAGAGCGCCGTCAGCGTCTTTTTCTTCCATTTGCTGTTTTCAAAGTTCTTTGCCATATAACACCTTTTGTTTTATTTTGGGCGCAGAGCAATAAAAGTCGCGCACGCGCCCGCAATCGATTTTTCGCAAAATTACCTTTTCTATTTTAGCCTAAAACTTTGCACAAGGCAAGCAATTATGCGGGCAATCGGAGAAAAAAAAGAGAAAAAATTCTGAAATGTCGCAATCTAATGGAAAGAAAGAGAGGAAAAGGGGATGAAGAGAGGAAAGATCGGAATGCGTTTTTGGGGCGGAGCGCTCATCGGCGCGGTCAACGGGCTCTTGGGCGGCGGGGGCGGAATGCTCGCCGTCCCCCTTCTCAGGGCGGGCGGGCTCTCCCCGCGGCGGGCGCACGCCACCGCGATCTCCGTCATTCTGCCCGCGTCGGCGGTGAGCGGGCTCGTCTATCTCTTCGGCGGGCTTGCGCCCTTCTATGTTCTCGTGCCCGTGGCGCTCGGCGTCGTAATGGGGGGAATTGTCGGCGCAAAACTTCTGAACACTCTTCCCGTGCGCGCGGTCGATTTGCTCTTCGGCGCGCTCATGCTGCTTGCGGGGTGGAGGATGCTCGTATAATGTCCTTCTATCTGCTCTTTCTCTGCGGGATCGCGGGCGGGCTCATCGGCGGCATGGGCATGGGCGGCGGCACCCTCCTCATCCCCCTCCTCACCCTCTTTCTCGGCGTGCCGCAGGGGGTGGCGCAGGGGGTCAACCTGCTCTCCTTTCTCCCCATGTCCCTTTTCGCCCTCTCGGTGCATGCAAAGAACGGATTGCTTCAAAAAGAGGGATTATGGCAGCTCATTTTGCCCGCTCTTCTCTTCTCGGCGCTCGGAGGCCTATGCGCCCTCGTCCTCCCCGCAAAACTGCTCAGAAAGGGGTTCGGACTCCTCCTTCTTTTGCTCTCCGTATTCCCGTTGTCGGCGGCGTGGAGGGGAAAACGGGAAAATGAAAAAATATCTTAAAAAAGCAAAAAATTTTCAAAAAGGGTATGGACAAACCTCATTTCCTGTGTTAAAATAGCACCATAGAGTATTATGGGCAAAATCTTGCGTGTTTGCTCTCATGAGGGTCCGATAAAATTTTTTAAGTTTGAGGACAAAGAGAAATGTCTAAGATAGGGATCATCGATTTAGGGTCCAATTCCGCGCGTCTTGTCATCGTCAACCTCTTTCAAGAGGGGTATTTCATGGTCGAGGACGAGCTCAAAGAGAGCGTCCGTTTGGGACAGGATATGGATAGGGACGGCTTTTTAAAGCCGCAACGCGTAGCGGAAACCATCAAAACGTTAAAAATGTTCAAACGCCTCTGCGAGGCGTCGGGGGTAGAGCGCATCATCGCGGTGGCGACTGCGGCGGTTCGCCGCGCCAAAAACCAGCGCTCTTTCCTCGATGAAATACAGGCGACCTGCGGGCTGAGAATGACCGTCCTCTCCGAAGAGGAGGAGGCGACCCTCGTCTACCGCGGGGTCATCAACTCCATGGACGTGCCCAAGGGCATCATTTTAGAGATCGGCGGCGGCAGTTCCAAGATCGTCTACTACAATCGCCGTTGCATTCTGCAGCATATCACTCTGCCCTTCGGCGCGGTGACCCTCACCGACCTCTTCGCCGAGGAGGGGGTCTCTCCCGAGGAGCAGACCGCCAAGATCGAGGAGTTCTTCACCGAGCAGTTCAAAAAGATCGAGTGGCTCTCCGAGGTCGATCCCGACGTGCAGATGATCGGCGTCGGCGGTTCCTTCCGCAACCTCTACAAGATGAACCGCATCGTGCGAAAATACCCGATCAACGTCGTGCACAACTACACCTTTGCGGTGGAGGACTTCCGCTCCGTCTATGAGATGGTGCGCGTTCTGGATGTGGAGAAGCGCAAGCGCATCCGCGGGCTCTCTCCTGCCCGTGCGGACATCATGCCCGCCGCGCTCGCCATCATTAAGGCGTTTACCGACTATCTGCACATCGAGTCCTTCCAGATCAGCGGGTGCGGCCTCCGCGAGGGCATCATGTTCAATCAGGCGGTGCCCATGACGGAGGAGCGGCCCCTTTCGGACGTGCTCGGCTACTCCCTCAATACCCTTGTCAAATATTATCATTGCGACGAAAAGCACGTGGAGCACGTGGTGCATCTCGCCATCCAGCTCTTCAAACAGCTGCGGGTGCTGCACAAGTTCCCGCGCGTCTATCTGCGCGTTTTGAAAGTGGCGGCGAGCCTGCACGACTGCGGGCTGAGCGTGCGCTATTACAACAACCAGAAGCACAGCCGCTATATGATCCTGAACTCCGCCATCTACGGCGTCACCCACCGCGAGCTCGTGCTTGCCGCATTCGTGGCGGGCTGCCACAGGAAGGAGGACCTTCTTCCCGCCGATTGGGCGCGCTATAAAGAGATCGTTACCGACGAGGACTTAGACGTCGTGCGCAAGCTCGGGGTGCTGCTTCGCATCGCCGAGAGCTTGGACCGGAGCGGCCTCGGCATGGTGACGGGGGTGAACTGCGACGTGTTGGGAGATTCCGTCATCATGAAGACGGAGCTCGCGGGCGACGCGACCCTCGAACTCGCGCAGGCGGCAAAGGCCAACCCCGAGTTCAAGCGCACCTTCAAGAAAAATCTGGAAATTCTCTGATGGAACTCATTCTGGCGAGCAATTCGCCGCGCAGAAGAGAACTGCTGAGCGAGCTCGGCGTTCCATTTGAGGTCATCCCTTCCCGTTTCGAAGAGAGGCAGGAGGGGCTTTCCGCACGGGAGACCGTTCTGCGCTTCGCCGAGGGGAAAGCGAGGGAGGTATCCTTGCGCTATCCGGAAGCGTATGTGCTCGGCGCGGATACCGTCGTCTGCTTTGAAGGGGAAATTTTGGGAAAGCCCAAAGATAGGGAGGACGCAAAGCGCATGCTCCGCCTCCTGAGCGGGAACACCCACTCCGTGTTCACGGGGGTGTGCCTTGCGGGGCGGGGAGTTCTTTTGAAAGAGGTCGCCGAGACCAAAGTCACCTTCCGCCCCTTGAGCGAAGAATTTATCGAAGAATATGTTGCGGGCGGGTCGCCGATGGATAAGGCGGGCGCCTACGGCATACAGGACGGCGGTCTTGCCGCCGATTATACAGGAAGTTATACCAACGTCATCGGGCTCCCCGTGGAGACGGTGAAAGCGTTTTTCAAGGAAGTACATTTATGCTGAAACTTGCGATTGATTTCGGAACGTCCGTCACCAAAATTTACCGTCTCGGGAGCGGCATCGTGCTCGCCGAAGCGACCTGCATCACCGTGCAGAAGGACACGGGCGAGATCCGCGCCTACGGAAACGACGCAAAGCGTCTCTTGGGCAAGACCGCCGATCAGACGGACGTCTGTTTCCCCGTGTACGAGGGGGAAATCGTCTCGGAAAAACTTGCCGCGGCGCTTCTTGAACACTTTTTGAAGAAGGCCGCGGGCCGCGCCCTCTCGGTGGAGGCGCTCTTCTGCGTGCCCTGCGGGTTCAAGCAGGAATCGCGCGAAAAGATCTACCGTGTTGCGAAAACGGCAGGGATCTCCCGCGTCAACTTTGCGGAGACGCCCTTCTTGAGCGCCCTCGGGCAGGACGTTCCTTTAAGCGAGAGCAATCCCGTGTTCGCCATCGACATCGGCGCGGGGGTCACCTCGATTGCGACCTTCTCCCTCGACGGCATCATCGCGGGCATCTCCATGAACGTCGGCGGGAACAACATGGATATCCACATCATCGACCATATTGCCGATAAGTTCAATTTGAAGATCGGGTCTCTTACGAGCGAAAAACTCAAAAACACGGTGGGGAGCCTCATCGAGGACGACAACCAGTCCACCCTCATCAACGGGCGGGATATCACGACGGGCAAACCGCGCTCCGTTTCCGTCTCCTCGGCGGATATCGAGTTCCCCGTGCGCATCTATGTGGATAAAATCGTGGAATATGCCGAGCTCGTCCTCAAAAAACTGCCCGCGGAGGTGTCCGCGGCGGTGGGCAAGAGCGGGGTATATCTCTCGGGCGGCGTCGCGGGGCTTGCGGGGCTTGCAGACTATGTTTCGGAGAAAATGCAGATGGAAGCGCACATCTCGGGCGATCCGCAGATGTCCGTGGTGCTCGGCGGCGGCAGGGCGGTGGGAAACGCCTCCCTTCTTCGCCGTATCAGAATGGAATAAACTGCCGAAAATCGTTTGACTTTGCAAAAAAAGTAACTTATAATATCGGCAGAGGCGTTTGAAACGGAAGAGACGTTGCCAATTACTTTCTTTCCAGAGAGAGGGACCCGCGGCTGAGAGGTCTTTCAGGAAAGGGGCGGCGGTATTCCCCCGCGAGCCGCTCTCCCGAACCGAACTTTAAGGGGAGCCGTTTCCCGCGTCAAGGGACAATGAGGCGCGTGATATTCGCGCGCAAAGACAGGTGGTACCGCGTCATTTTCACGCCCTGTCAACCGAAAAAGGTTGACAGGCGTTTATTTTTCAAAAAGGGAGGCAGACAGTGGAAGAAGTCGATTTATTGCAAGAGGCGACGCAAGAGGCGGAGGCGGCGGAGGACAGCCGCGCCCTCTACGAAGTCAAGATGAAGTTTTTGGGACGCACGGGCAAGGTGACCGCCCTCCTCAAGGGGATGAAGGAGATCGCGCAGGAGGCCCGCCCCGCGTTCGGCAAAAGGGTGAACGCCCTCCGCGAGGCGCTCGAGGAAAAATTCGCCGCGCTCGAGGAGAAGGTCAAGCAAAAGGAGCTCGAAAAGAAGCTCGCGGGCGAGAATATCGACGTCACCATGCCGGGGCGGCACACAAAGCAGGGGGCCCTCCACCCCGTCACGCGGGTGAAGGACCGGCTTATCGACCTCTTCTCGGGCATGGGCTTCGAAGTGTTCGAGGGCCCCGAGATCGAGAGCGAATACTACAACTTCACCGCCCTCAACACCCCCGCCGACCACCCCGCGCGGGACATGCAGGACACCTTCTATCTCACCGAGGAATTTCTCCTGCGCACGCAGACGAGCGCGGGACAGATCCGCGTAATGGAGCAGAAAAAGCCGCCCATCAAAATACTTTCGCCGGGCAGAGTGTTCCGCTCGGACGACGACGCCACCCACTCTCCCATGTTCCACCAGATGGAGGGGCTCGTGGTGGACAAGCACATCACGCTTTGCGATTTGCAGGGCATGCTCGACGAGTTCGCCAAGAAGATGTTCTCCGAGACGAGCAAAACGCGGCTCCGCCCGAGCTATTTCCCGTTTACGGAACCGTCCGTCGAGGTGGACGTGAGCTGCGCCGCCTGCGGAGGGAAGGGCTGTTCTCTCTGCAAGGGAACGGGCTGGATAGAAGTGCTCGGCGCTGGCATGGTGAACAGGCGGGTGCTCGAAAACTGCGGCGTCGATCCCGACGAATATTCGGGCTTTGCCTTTGGCATGGGCATCGAGCGCATCGCCATGCTCAAATACGGGATCAACAACATCAAACTTTTAACGGAAAACGACACCCGTTTCCTCGAACAATTCAAGGACTGAGGAGGAGCAAACAATGTTATTGCCTTACAGCTGGTTAAAAGAATACGTCAACGTCTCCCTTCCCGCGGAGGAATTGCAGGAAAAACTTTTCTCTTGCGGCTTCGAAGTGGAGGAGCTCACCTACCTCGGCAAGGACGTGGAGGGGGTATATACCGGTAAAATCTTAAAGTGCGAAAAGCACCCCGACGCGGACAGGCTCACCATTTGCGGGGTGGACTGCGGCGAGAAGGGCGCAAAGCAGATCGTCACCGCCGCGACCAACGTGTTTGAGGGAGCAATCGTTCCCGTCGCTTTGGACGGCGCCACCGTCAAGCATGAGGGGGGCGTGCAGAAGATCAAGACGGGCAAACTCCGCGGGGTCGTCTCCGAGGGGATGTTCTGCTCGGGCGAAGAGCTCGGCATTTCCGAAGATTTCTACGAGGGAGCCGAGGTCAACGGCATTCTCATTCTCGACGGAGATACGCCGCTCGGCGCGGACATCCGTCCCATCGTCGGCATCGACGATTACATTTTCGACATCGCTGTGACGGCGAACCGCCCCGACTGCCAGAGCATTTTCGGGCTTGCGCGCGAGGTCGCCGCCGTCTGCAAACTGCCCCTCAAAGCGCCCGAAATTGCATACGGTTGCACAAAAACGGCGGAAAAGGTCGCCGTTGAGGTCAAGGAGCCCAAGCTCTGCCCGCGCTACATCGGGCACCTTGTTGGGGACGTGAAGATAGGTAAGAGCCCGCGCCTCCTCCGTCGCCGTCTCGCCCTCATGGGACTGCGCTCGGTCAATAATGTGGTGGATATTACCAACTATGTGCTGCTCGAAATGGGGCAGCCCATGCACGCGTTCGACAGAAGATTTTTGCGCGGCGACAAGATCGTGGTGCGCTGCGCGACGGAAGGGGAGAAGATTGTCACTCTCGACGAGAAGGAGTTTTCCCTCCACCCCGAGAACCTTCTCATCTGCGACGGCGAGCGTCCCGTCGCCCTTGCGGGCGTCATGGGAGGCCTCAACAGCGAGATAAAAGACGATACGTATGAAGTTTTCTTCGAGGCGGCGAGCTTTGCGCGCGACAGCGTGCGGAAAACTTCGAGGAGCTTGGGTCAGCGCAGCGACTCCTCCGCTCGCTTCGAAAAGGGGGTGGACCCGCTCTATACGCCCGCGCTCGGCATGGCACGCGCCCTTCATCTCGTGGAGGAGCTCGGCTGCGGCGCACCCACCGATTACGGCGCGGACGTGCTCGGCGTTTCTTCGGAGAAAAAGGTCATTCATACCTCCTACGCTGCCATCGACAAGGTGCTCGGCATCCACGTTCTCAAGGAGGAGGTAAACGCCATTTTGGGGCGGCTCTTCTTTGAGATCGAAGATCACGGCGAGGAGTTTTCGGCAGTCGTACCCCTTTGGCGGGATGATGTGGACGGCTATCCCGACCTTGCAGAAGAGGTCATCCGTATGTACGGCTACGACCACATCACGCCCACCTTCCTTGAAAATGCAACCGTGACGCACGGCGGCAGAACGCCCGCGCAGGAGCAGGAGCGCAAGGCAAAGCGCGCGCTCGAAAAGGAGGGCTTCTTCGAGGCGTGCAACTATTCCTTCTATTCGCCCAAGGACTTCGACCTTCTGCGCCTTCCCGAAAACGCGCCGGAGCGCAGGGCCGTGAAAATTCTCAACCCCATCGGCGAGGATCTCTCCGTCATGCGGACCATCCTCATCCCCTCCATGCTTCAGAACGTGGTGCGCAACGTCCGCCGCGGCAACTACGAGGGGAGGCTGTTCGAGCTTGCAAATGTGTACCTGTGTGAAGAATTGCCGCTTAAAACCCTGCCCGAGGAGCGCAAACACCTCGTGTTCGGGCTGTGGGGAGAGGGGGACTTCTTCGACCTCAAGGGAGCAATCGAGGCACTTGCGGAGGCGTTCGACGTCAAGTTGAATTTCGTGAAAGGGGAGCGGCCCTTCCTGCACCCGGGTGTGACGGCAGTCGTAAAGATGGGGGAGAAGGAAGTGGGATTTTTGGGTGAATTGCACCCCGAAATCGCAAACGGTTTGGCATTGGAGAAAAAAGTGTACCTCGCAGAGCTCGACTACGCGGCGATCTCCAAACGGTTTGCAAAGGAAATCTCCTATCACAATCTGCCCAAGTTCGAGAGCGTCCGCCGCGACCTTGCGGTGGTGGTGGAGGAGAAGGTGACCTGCGCCGAGGTGCAGGAGTGCATTCTCCGCGCCTGCAAAGCGGTGAAAAAGGCGGAGCTGTTCGACGTCTACCGCGGCAAACAGCTCGGGCAGGACAAAAAGAGCATGGCGTTCCGTCTCACCTTCGAGCCGGACGAAAAGGCGGAGAAGGGGCTCTCTCCGGAGACGGTAGACGGTTTCTTCAATAAGATCGTCGGCAACTTAAAGCACAACCTAAACGCCGAATTGAGGTAAAGGGTGGGTGGCGAAACGGCTCTTCCAAAGCGTCATGCTGAGGCGAAATGTGTTTACGCAGTCCCGTTAGCAAGTCCGCGAAGGCATCTTGGTACGTTTGGGTTTGGTTTTGAACGTACTTGGACGTAGCAAGATTCCCTCGGGGAATTGCCATGTCGGACTTCGTTATTGCTTTATCGGCTCGGAATGACGCACAACTGTCATTTCGACTCGCCGTTCCGAATTTGTCATTTCGACCGAAGCGAGCAACGCGAGCGAAGTGGAGAAATCTCGCTTTTTTAATAAGGTAGAGATTTCTACTTCGTCGCAAGCTCCTCGTGCCGCCCTTCGACAACATAGAACGTGCGGGCGGGGCGGTGAACGGGTGAAAAGGGAAGCACAAAAAAGCCGCCGCGGGCGGACCGAAAGGTCCGCCCGCGGCGGCTTTTCCGTAAACTCCTCAAACTGCGGGAGCGTATTTCTTTTTCTTTTTGAGCTGGGTCTCGAGTTCGGTGCAGGCCTCCTGCAGTTCCACGGGGGTCTCGCTCACGTCCACGCCGTCTAAAATGTCCTGCAGTTTATATTCCTTGGTGAGGTATTTGATCGTTTGATAGCCGATCACGGTGGTGAGGGTCCCGTTTACGAGCCCCTGCACCGAGCTATCCACGAGCGCGGCGATCGCAGAGCCCAAGATCGGGATGTCCCGCACCGCTTCGCCCATCGTCTTCACAACGGTGTTGCCCACGTTCATGCTCCCCAAACCATAGGCGGTGAGGGAGTTGGTGAGCACTCTTCCGAAGATCTTCACGAGCTTTGCGTCCGACGGACGGAAGCCGTAGAGGAAGATCAGGTCCTTGATGAGCTGCAGATTGACGACCACAATGAGCGCGGCGTCCACGTGCGCCGCCTGCGAGACCATCGAATAGGTCGCGCTCTTGAGCGAACTCTTGAAGATGAGGTCCTTTGCCGACTTCTTCACCGACCCCTCGTATAGGGCGGTGAGGTTCTTTTTGAGCCCTTCTTCGTCCCCCGTCTTGGAGGCGATGGCGAGCTGGCCCACGACCTTCGAATCGTACCAACCCACGCCCTCTACTCTTGCGGTGAGGTCGATGATCTTCTCCGCAATGTCGTGGCGGAGCTTCTTGTTGTGCCGCTGCGCCTCCCGCGCCGTAAACGCGTTGACGTTGGTGACGAAGTAGTCCGACTTCATGATCTTGCAGAGGGGAACGATAAACACGAATATGTACAAAATGAGGCACCCGCCCGCCACGCCGTAGCCGACATATTCGTTGATCTTGTACACGTCGAGGGAGATGAGCGCGAGCACGGCGAAGAGGAACACGCCGATGACCGCCGCCACGAGGCGCAGCAAAAATTTCGCGCCGCGCACGTTCTGCCGCTTGGTGTACTTCTGTTCGTATTCGTAAATGGTGAGCTTGCCGTTTGTCTGCGCACTTTCGCCCGCCTTCTTCTCGTAAACGGTAAGTCCCTTTTCTTCTTTTTGTTTCATCGTGCTGCCTCCTGTAAAAAGCATACAACAAATTTTTTATTTTGTAAAGCGGTTTCACCGAAATTCCCCGCTGGAAGAAAGAGGAAGCCGCCCCCGAAGCGCGCTTCGGGGGCGGCGTATTCTTTTAAAATCAGCCTTGCTGCGCCTTGACGACCGCCTGGATCACGGTCTCGGGCGCTTGCTCGTAGCGGGCGAACTCCTGCGAGAAGGAGCCTCTGCCCTGCGTCATGGAGCGAAGGGAGGTCGCATAGGTGAGGATCTCGCCCTCGGGCGCCTCCGCCGTAATCACCTGCAGGCCCTCAACGGTGTCCATGCCGATGATGCGGCCGCGGCGTTTGTTGAGGTCGCCCATGATGTCGCCGACGTACTGCTCGGGTACCGTGATCTTCATCGAACAGACGGGTTCGAGAATGACGGGTCTTGCGCGGCGGATGCCGTCCTCATAGGCGAGTTTCGCCGCGGAGACGAAGGCAACTTCCTTACTGTCTACGGGGTGATACTTGCCGTCGAAGAGGGTCGCCTTCAGATTGACCATGGGATAGCCCGCGAGCACGCCCTTCTGGATGGCTTCGCGCAGACCTTTTTCCACGGCGGGAATAAACTGCTTGGGCACCGTGCCGCCGACGACCGCGTCCACGAATTCGAACACGCCGTCCTCAGCGCCCGGCTCGAAGCGGATCTCCACGACGCCGAACTGTCCCGCGCCGCCCGTCTGCTTCTTGTGCTTGCCTTCGGCCTCCGCCTTCCCCGTGATCGCTTCACGGTAGGCAACGGTGGGGGTGGAGAAGTCGGCGTCCGCGCCGAACTTGCTCTTGAGTCTGCGCTTGATGATCTCGAGCTGGACTTCGCCCTGTCCGCAGGCGAGAGTCTCGCCCGTCTCGGTGTTTTTGCGCACCTGGAAGCTCTTGTCCTCCTCGGCAAGGCGGTAGAGCCCGCCGAACACTTTGTCCTCGGTGCCGCGCACGGTGGCGTTGACCGCCATCGAGAGCACGGGTTCGGGGAAGTGAATGGGCTCGAACTGCACGGGAGCGGCGGGGTCGCACAAGGTGTCGCCCGTGCCCGTGTTGCTGAGTTTATTCACCGCGCCGATGTCGCCTGCGACGAGCTCGGTGACGGGGACCTGCTTCTTGCCGACGAGAAGATAGATGGCGTTTATGCGCTCCTCGGTGTCGGTATTGGGGTTATAGACGGTCATGCCCGAGCGGAGAACGCCGCGGCAGACGCGTAAGTAGTTGAGCTTGCCCACGAAGGGGTCCACGGCGGTCTTGAAGATCTGCGCCGCGAAGGGAGCGTTCTCGTCGCACGAAACGGAGATCTGCTCTTTGGTCTTGAGGTCGGTCGCGGGAAGTCCCGCCCGTTCCGCCGCCTGCGGCAGATACTCGACAAGCGCGTTCATGAGGTTGATGACGCCCTTGTTGAGAAGGGCGCTGCCCGCGAGCACGGGAATGACGCTGATCGTCTGGATGCCCTTGCGGAGCCCGAGCGCCGTCTCTTCGGGAGTGAGCGCGCCCTCTTCGAAGTACTTTTCGAGGAGTTCTTCATCGTTCTCCGCGGCCGATTCCTGCAGAACGCCCTGCATTTCGGTGAGCTCGGAGGCATAGGCTACGGGGACGTCGATCGCCTCCACGCCCTTCGCGCCGAATTTATACGCCTCGCCCGTGATCACGTTGATGTAACCCGTCATCTTGTTCCCCTCCATAATGGGGATCTGCACGGGCGCGATCTTGCCCTTATAGCGCTCCTGAAGGGCGCGCACGGTGCCGGGATAATCGGCGTTTTCCTTGTCCATGCCGTTGATAAAGACGATAGAAGGTTTTTTGAGTTTGAGACAGCGGTCGAGCGCCTTCTCGGTGCCCACCGTGACGGAGCCGTTCGGCCCCACCACCACGAGCGCCGCGCCCGCCGCGCGCATTGCGGCGATGACTTCGCCTTCGAAATCATAGAACCCGGGCGCGTCGAGAAGATTGATCTTGACGTCCTTCCACGTAAGGTTGGCTACGGCGAGGGAAATGGAGGTCTTTCTTGCGATCTCCTGCTCGTCGAAGTCGGAGACGGTCGTGCCGTTGTCCGTCTTGCCCATGCGTTCGATGACGCCGCCGTTGAAGAGGATCGCCTCCATGAGCGTCGTCTTGCCCTCGCCGCCGTGGCCGACGATGGCGATGTTGCGGATATTTGTTGCGGAAATACTCATAATGTTCCCCTTGGGTCGTAAATTGCGGGCAAAGATCGTTCTTTGAAAACAAAAGCCCACCTTTTCCATTATACAGCTTTTTTGGGAAAAATCAAGTGGGAAAGATAAAAAAGATAAAAAAAATCGTAAACTTTTTCGCCGAATGAAGAATTTGTTCATTAGATGTTAATTTTTCTTGATTTCTCTTGATTTTGTTGTCAAAAATCTTGCATTTTTACCAAAAATATGATAAAATTACAGAAATCTTTTCAAAAAAAGGAAGTACTTTATGGAAAACAATCAAACGGAAGCTCCCGAAAAGACCGCCCGCCGCGGATTGCTCGGCAAATTGGACGGGTTTTTCGGAATCTCGCGCATGGGCTCCACTTTCCGCATGGAGATCATGGCAGGCTTTACCACCTTCATGTCCATGGTCTACATCCTCATGGTGAACGCAAGCGTGTGTTCCGAGGAGTGGGTGGGACTCTCCTACGGGGCGGCGTACATTGCCACGGCGATCGGCGCGATCGCGGGGACCCTCCTCATGGCATTGCTCGCGGGCATGCCCCTTGCGCAGGCGCCCGGGGTCGGCGTCGGCGCCTTCGTCATCTACACCCTGCTTCTCAGGTATTCGGGCCTCACCTATGCCAACTGCATGCTGTTTACCCTCATCGACGGGGTGATCTTCCTCATTCTGACGGTAACGGGCTTAAGACAGAAGATATTCGAAGCCATTCCGCAGGCGGTCAGAAAGGCGATCCCCATCGGCATCGGGTTCTTTATCGCCTTCATCGGCATGCAACAGGCGAAGGTCATCGTCGCGGACGGCTCCACCCTCGTCAAGTTCTTCTCGATCAGCGTCATGCCGAATGCGGGGAACAGCTTTATGGCATGGGACGCCAAAGACGGGGTCACGGGCATGCTCCCCGCCCTCGTCGCCCTCGCGGGGGTGATCGCGATCGCGATCATGTCGCACAAAAAAGTCAAGGGTTCCATTCTTTGGGGGATCCTCGGCTCGGCAGGCCTCTTTTACATTCTCGCGGGCATCGCCTATGGGTGCGGTTCGGCGGGCGCGGAGGCATACTTCTCCTCCATCACCTTCGTGAGCCCCTTCGCGGCATTCAAGAGCTGGGGAAGCGAGGCGGTCGGGAAGGTGTTCACCGCAGGCTTCGATTTCAGCGGGATCGAGGGAGGAGCGGCGACCGTCGTGGTCGTTCTGCTCACCTCCGCGCTCTCCCTCTGCATGATCGATATGTTCAACACCATCGGCACTTTGTACGGCACCTGCAAGCGGGGCAACCTCTTGGACGAAAACGGGACGCCCCTTCGCATGAAGCGCATGATGCTCTGCGACGCGATCGCGACCTGCGTCGGCTCCATGGCGGGGACGACCACCGTCACGACCTTCGTAGAGTCCTCCTCTGGGGTTGCGGAGGGAGGCAAGACGGGCTTCACCGCTCTCACCGCGGCGATTTTGTTCCTCGTTGCCATGTTCCTTTCGCCCATCGCCCAGCTCATTCCGCGGAGCGCTGTAGCGCCCGCGCTCATCTGGGTGGGGGTGCTCATGATGGAGCCGATCAAGGAGATCGATTGGGCGGAGCCCTTGGAGGCGGTCGTCGCATTCATCACCTTCATCGTCATGCTGCTCGGCTATTCCATCGAAAGGGGGATCGGCATGGGTATCATCGCCTATGTGATCGTCAAAGTGTGCACGGGCAAGATTAAGGAGGTCGGCGTCACCACGTGGATCATCTGTGCGCTCTTCCTTGCAATGTTCCTCGTGACCTAACTGCTTGAAATTTTTAAGCCGCCGCGCGCTTTCCGAAAGCGCGCGGCGGCTTTTGCTTTGCGTTCGTTCTATTCGGAGAAAGGCGCGCATACATTGTGCGGAGGGTGTTTCCTCGGGAGGTGAATATGCGCAAATTTCTATGCTTGGCGGCGTGCGCGGGGATCGTCCTCGGCGCAATGGGGATCGCCGCCTGCGGGAGGGAGGAAGGCCTCGCCCGCTACGATATCCGCGGGGAGTACTTTCCCGCCGAAAATAAGCTCGTCGCCGAAATGGACGTCTCCGTGCCCAATCTCACGGAGGGGACGCTCGAAAGCCTCTCCTTCGAGCTGTGGGCGAACGCTTACCGCGAGGGCGCAAAGTACACGCCTGTCTCCGATCTCTACCGCTCCTCCGCCTACTATGCGGGCGAGAGCTACGGCGGCATCGAGATCTCTTCCGTGGAGGGCGCGGAGAGCTTTCAAGTGTGCGGCGAGGATGAAAACATTCTCTCCGTAACCTTAAAAGAGCCCCTCTATCCCGGGGAGTGCGCCGCGCTCACCCTCTCCTTTTCCACCACGCTCGCAAAGGTAAACCATCGCCTCGGCGTGGGGCAAAAGAACGTCAACCTGTCCCACTTCTATCCCGTGCTCTGCAGCTTGGGCGAAAACGGGTTCCGCGAATACGTCTATTCGAGCAACGGCGATCCCTTCGTCGCCGACTGCGCAAATTACACCCTTTCCCTCACCCTGCCCGCGGAGTACCGCATCGCGCACAACGGCGTGGGTTCTTCGGAGGTCTCGGGAAACAAGCAGACGCTCACCGTCACCGCTGAGGGAGTCAGGGAGGTGAGTCTCGTCATGGGGACGGAGCTGAGCTGCGCCACCGCGGAGGCGGGGGAGATCCCCGTGGAGTATTGGTACACCTCCGATCCCGCTCCCGAGAGCACCTTAAAGGCGGCGACGGACGCTATCTCCTATTTTTCCCGCACCTTCGGCGACTACGGCTATCCCCGCTACGTGCTCGTGGAGACCGATTTTCCCTACGGGGGAATGGAGTATTCGGGGCTTGCGATGATCTCCTCCGCTCTGCAGCGTGCGGACGTAGCCGCGGTCGTCGCGCACGAAACGGCGCACCAGTGGTGGTACGGCATGGTGGGGAGCAACCAATTCGAAAACGCGTGGCAGGACGAGGGGCTCGCGGAATATTCGGCGGCGCTCTTTTTGGGGGCGTTCCCCGAGTACGGCGACACCTACGAGGGGGCGATGAAGCGCTCCGAGAGCGGCTATCGCGCCTTCTTCTCCTATAAGAGCCAGATCGCGGGCGAGGCGGACACCACCATGAACCGCCCCTTAACGGCGTTTACGGGGGAGTATGAATACCGCAACATCGCCTACGACAAGGGGGTGATCCTGTTCGACCGCGTGCGCGCTACGGTGGGGGAGAGGAAGTTCTTCACGGGGCTGAAAAATTACGTGGCGGCATACACGGGCAAAATCGCCTCGCCCGAGGAGCTCATTTCCTGTTTCCGCAAGGTAGGAGCCAACGTGGAGGGGCTCTTCAATTCCTTCACGGATGGGGCATGCGTGATATAATTTTATTCACGAAAAATCTTTTGCTGGCGCAAAATCTTTTTCCGTGAGGAAACTTGCGCGCGCGGCTTAACTTAGTTATCCTCGCGGTCGCGTTGTCTTGTAAGAAGGCAAAAGGGTTTGCCAAATTGGGTCGCCCACGGCGGAAGTGAATTCCGCCTAAGGCACATATTCTAAAATGTCATGTCGCCCCGCGCGCTGTTTCTTGCCTCCCCCCAACTCGTTGGGGGAGGGTAGGGAAGGGGGTTCTTATTTTTTACAGTCCCCCCCTTTCGGCACTGCGTGCCACTGTCTCATGCGGGTAGAGCCCCGCATTACTTCGCCTGCGGCTCGTGCCGCGCTTAGACAAACAGAACAGCGCGCGGGGCGGTCACCGTTCGCGCGGATAATGCGCTCACTCCTGTCGCATTGCGCCAACAGTTATCAACTGTTGGCAGAAAGCAATGCTCCACCCCCAAAAACAAGTTGGGGGGCAGCTTTTCTTACCCCCTCCATTGGAGGGGGATTAAGGGGGTGGGTAACCCGCGCGCAAGCGCGTCATTCCGCCCCGCCCGCACGTTCTATGTTGTCGAAGGGCGGCACGAGGAGCCTGCGACGAAGTAGCCGCAACGGAAATTACGAAGTTCGACATGGCAATTCCCCGAGGGAATCTTGCTACGTTTAAGTACGTTTAAAACCAAACCCAAACGTACCAAGATGCCTTCGCGGACTTGCTTCCGTAGACTGCGTACTCACAATTCGGCTCAGCATGACGCTTCGGAGAGGGTAAACGAAACCCCCTCCTGCGGAGGGGAATTAAGGGGGTGGGCTCTCGGCGCCCCTTATAGGGGAGCTGGCGAGGCGTAAGCCGCGACTGAGGGGTTTTCGAGAGCTTGCAAAAACCCTTTTCCCCTTGCGTTGCTCGGGTACTTTCCCTAAAAGGGACAGCAAGAACCCCCACCACCCGCTGACGCGGGAGCCTCCCCCTTAGAAAGGGGTAGGCCTTGCCCCCTCCACAGGAGGGGGATCAAGGGGGTGGTGCCCTTTGTTCTGAATGTTTGCCACCATTCACCACCTCAGTCGCCTGTGGCGACAGCTCCGCCTGAAGAGGAGCCACAAATCGCGGCATTCCACTCCCTCATTTTTTTGCAAAAATGCTTGCAAACGGCGGAGCGGGGGACTATAATAGTGTACGGAGGAGAAAAATGCCCATCTTGGAGTACAAATGCCCCCGTTGCGGGAAGAAATTCGAAGAACTCGTCAAACGCTACGACGAAGAGGTACTCTGTCCCGTCTGCAAAAAAAGAGCGGAGCGGGAGTGGTCGGGGGAGATGTATTCCTCCACGGGCAAGCCGCCCAAGCATTGCAACGGCGATTGCAAGCACTGCAGCGGTTGCGGTTAAATTCCAATGAAGTAAAAATTCCAATGTGGGTAAAATTCAATACGGTCAAATAAAAGGCGGGGAAACCCCGCCCTTTTCATATCCTTCTGCCCTCAATAAAGTAACTCTTTCTGAGGGGCGTGATCTGTTCGATCTTGGCAAAATCGGAGGCGGTGTGCAGAATGTAGTTTCCGCCCAAGTAGAGCGCAACATGTCCCACCCGTTCGATTCCCGTTTTATTGGCGCGGGAGGCGTTGGTAAAGAAGAGCAGATCCCCCCGCTGAATGTCCTTCCATTCCACCTTTTCGCCCTGCTTGATCTGCGTGCGGGTGGTGACGTCGAGCAAAATTCCCGCTCCCTTGTAAAAGATGTACTGCATGAGGGAGGAACAGTCGAACTGCGCCGTTGTAAAGTTTTTCAGCATCGTCCCTTTGCCGTCGTGCAGCCGCACCGCGCCGTACACATAGGGTGTGCCGAGCAGTTTCGTCCCTTCCTCAATGATCTTTTCGGCGGTTTCATCGCCCGTCTCCCATTCGGCAAGTGCGGTATAGCGGCTGTCCGCGCTCACATACGCCTTCTTGCCGAGGTAGTAGGTCTCATACCAATTCCCGCTTTTTCCCGCATAGGCGAGGAGGGTCCCTTTCTCCGCCTGCGCCACCGCCGCGTATCCCGTTCCCGCGCCCGCGCGCACGTTCAAACCGCTTACAAGCGTCTGTATGTACGTCTTTTTCGCCGCTCTCGGCGCGGGTTCCTCTTGCGGCAGAACAGGCTCCTCCTGTTTCGGCGGAGTAGGTTCCTCCTGAGGTGGAATGGGTTCTTCTTGTTTCGGTGAAATAGGTTCTTCTTGCGGAAGAGTAGGCTCTTCATTCTGCGGAAGATAGGTCTCTGTTTCGGAGGGAAACGGGGCGAACGTCTCCCGATTTTCTCCGCACGCGCCGAAGGGGAAGGCAAAGAGCATCGCCCCCGCGAGCGCGGCAATTTTGCAACCGTTTCGCATTTTGTACCCCCAAATGTTTTTCTCGTCCGCATTGTAACAGACCGCGCCGCCCAAAAGCAACAAAATCATGCAGGTGAGTTTTCGGAAGGGGAGGGAAAAATCTCCGCTTTGAAAAGTCAAGCAATTTTATAGAATTTTTTTCTGAAATTCAAAAATTTTTTTTCGGCATGGTAAAATAGCCGTTGAAAGGGCGATTTTCGGCGGGTTTTGCGCTTTTTCATACCCTTGCAAGGGTATGAAAAACAGATTTGACGTGGAAAAAGGAAAAT
>CANQPO010000004.1 GCA_947625695.1 uncultured Clostridia bacterium
TATAACTAAAAATCTGCCGCGAGGCAAAACCTCGCGGCAGATTTTGGAGCTACTGGCCGGACTTGAACCGGCGACCTATTGTCACCCCAAAAAATGATTGCTCTCCGTTTTTTACACACCTTCTGTCCTCGTCCAATCATTTTTCGGGGACCCCGTGTATTTAATCAGCAGACCTTACGGTTCAAGTACTTCCTATAACTAAAAATCTGCCGCGAGGCAAAACCTCGCGGCAGATTTTGGAGCTACTGGCCGGACTTGAACCGGCGACCTGCTGATTACGAATCAGCTGCTCTACCGACTGAGCCACAGTAGCATATAGACAATTTATCCCTCGCCGGTTACACCGGCGACCGTTGACTTACGAATCAGCTGCTCTGTAGTCAGAGCCACAGTAGCATTTAAAGTAATGCACACAACAACTGCCGAAATTCAACAGCTCTTTCATTATATGGGAAACGCAAAAAAAAGGCAAGCGTTTTTGCGATAAAATTTACAACTTTTTATTTTGCTTTTTGCGCATGCAAAGAGGCCTCCGCGCGGGGCGGAAACCTCTGAAAGTTCTCTTAAAATCACTTAAGCCTCATGTGCGCCGCCGTTTATTCGGCGTGCTCCGCATTTTTCTCTTTCTTTTTTCTCTTGCCCTTGAAACCGTCCGTGTAAATCCCCACGAACACGAGCGCGATGAGGAAGAGCCCCGAGAGCACGACGACCGCGATAAATCCGCCTTCGAACACCTCGCCGTTCTGCCCCGTTCCGCCCTGTCCTGCGCCGCCCTGACTTGCAGAGACGCCGTCTACGCGGAAAGAGACCTGCGCAGTGTACGCCGTGCCGTTCACCGTGTAGGTGATCTGACGCACCGTGTTGGACTTTGTGAAGGGCGAACGATCGACTGTGTAGTTTCTGATCTCGGCGGT
This sequence comes from uncultured Clostridia bacterium, assembly GCA_947625695.1. Lineage (GTDB taxonomy): Bacteria > Bacillota > Clostridia > Christensenellales > Borkfalkiaceae > Gallimonas. The sequence continues at coordinate 915 of CANQPO010000004.1, forward strand.
GTGACCGTCTTTAAAAGTCGCTTTTACGACCATTCCCGCAAAATCGGGCGTTTCGTCGAGGGCGTAATCGAGCTTTGCAGGCATCGTTTCGACAAAGATGCCCGTGGGTTCCTGCATGCCGACGGTGAGCGTTCCGTTCTCGAAAAAGATCTCATAAGCGGGATCGTCCGCGGTGATCCCCTGCGTGTTCCCCTTGTAATCTTTGCAGATCACGCCGTAGGAAGAACAGTTGAACCCAATCTCCCCCGAGAAATCATCTTTAAGAGAGAGTGCGCTGTCGCTGAAAAAGTTGACGTTATCGGCGTTTTCACCGCGCAGATTTTGCTTGACCGAAGCGGTCCCGCCGAACACGGCTTCCGCGCCGCCGTCCACCGAGACGCCGCCCCCGCCGACCGCCGTATTGCCGCTGATCGTGCCGCCCGTCATCTGGAAGAGTCCGCCCCGTCCGACCTTAATGCCGCCGCCGAGCGAGTCGGTCGCGGTGTTGGAGGAGACTGTGCCGCCCGTCATATAGAAGCGGCTGTCCCGAATGCCGACGTTCTCTTCATCGCCGAACACAAACGCGCCGCCGCCGCTCTGTGCGGTATTTTTGGAGATCTCCGCATTTCCGCCGAAGTTCAGCGTGGCGTTTTTCCAGAGGGCGACGCCGCCGCCCATCTGCGCGGTGTTCTCATTGATCTTGCCGCTCTCCACGGTAAGGGCGGAAGAAATCTCCCCTTTCCCGTAGGCATAGACGCCGCCGCCGAACGCGACTGCGGTATTCCCCGTCACCTCGGAGAATGCGTTTTTCATGTTCAGCGTGCTTGCGAGAAGGTAAATGCCTCCGCCGAAGTCCGCTTTGTTTCCCTTTATCGTGCCGCCGCCAAGCGTTACGGTCCCTTCGTTGACGTAGACGCCGCCGCCGCTCACACCCGTATTGCCCGAGATGGAGCCGCCCTGAAAATCGAGCGTTGCGCCCGAGACCGCGATCCCGCCGCCGAACACCGCATCTCCTCCCGTGACAGCGCCGCTCTTTGAAGAAGAGGTGTCGGTGAGGGTGAAGGTGACCCCCGTGCCCGTGACGTAGATGACCGAGCTCCCCTTTGCGCCCGTCAAAGTCTTTCCGTTGAGGTCGAGCGTCTTGCTCTCTTTGACGGACAGATGATCGAGCCCGAGAGGCTCCGAATAGGCGGACATGAGCCCTGTAAGGGTGCAATTCTCCAACAGTTTCATTGTCGTGCCCTGCCCCCACGCCGAAAGCGCCTCGTCGAAATAGCGATAGGAGACGCCGTCTACCTCGCATAAAGCGGGCGAGACCTCCGCACGGGCGGAAAGAACGGCGGGAGAGAGCGCCGCGCCGAAGAGCGCAGCCGCCATAGTGCACAGAAGTGTTTTCCCGATTCTCTTGATTTTCACAATGGCACCTCACAAACGAAACAAAATTTGCGAATATATTATAACACAAAAGAAAAGAAATTGCAACGGTTCAAGGAAAATATGCCCTGATTTTTCAAAAAATCAGGCCCTGTTTGCCTTGTACCAGTCGGTATCCTTCAATTTTACCGAATTGTTGCTCCCCGTCAGCGAAAAATCAACGCCGTTCGAGCGCACAACGATGTTGCCGTTCATCGAAGTATAGTTCCACTTCTCCTTGGCAAGATCGACGTCCGTCGCCAAAGTTGTGACGTAGATGTTGTCCGTATATTTCATGATCCGTTGCAACGCGGCGAGCGTGGGGAAGGTGTTGTTATTGTTCGACGTATATTCGGGCGAACCCGCGCAGCAGCACACGCAGACGTACTCGGGCTTGATGACGCCAAGCAGCGCCTCGGAGGAAGAGGTCTTGCTGCCGTGGTGCCCCGCCTTGTAGAGCTTGCACTGCGGGAGCTCGTTGTACTGCACGAGGTATTCCTCCCCCTCGCCCTCGAGATCGCCCGTGAAGAGATAGTTGTACTCTCCCTGCTGAATATACATGCAGACTGAATAATTATTCTCGTTGCTCGTCTTGTGGTCGTAGTAATAATTATAGAGGAAGTTCATGCTCACCCCCTCGCCGAGGGAGTAGGAGCGCTTCGCCCCGCCTTCATTGTTGTAGCATTGGAGGGCGGTATAGTGCACCGCGCCCGCCTCCACCTCCGCGTCCCGCGCCGCAACGTAGCGGCCATAGGTCTTGGAAGTGCTGTTCGTCAACGGGAAGTCGATGATCGTCTCGCATTCGTACCGCTCGAAGAGGCTCTTATAGGTGGTGTTCCCCGCAAACGCCGCAATGTGGTCCTGATGCCCGTGGGTGACGATGACGTATTCGAGCACGCCGTCGGTGCAATAGCCGTCCACATATTTCTCGATGGTGTCGGCGGAATTTTCGCGCGAGCCGCCGTCGATGAGCACATCCACGTCGCCATATTGAATAAATATACAGTCGCCCGCATATTTGTTGCCGAGCTCGAGGAAGTGGATTGTGAGCTCTTGCTTTGTCGCCGTGCCGCCCGAGGGGTCAGCGGTTGAACCGCCAGAAGGTTCACTGCTCGAGGAGCCGCCCGAAACATCGCCCGAGGGATCGGTGGTAGAAGCGCCGCCGTTGAGTTCCTCGTTCTTCTTTGCGCGGTACACAAAGAAGTACCAACACGCCGCAGCAACCAGCGCGATCACGAGCACAACAATGATAATTGTAAGGATAACAGAGTTTCTTTTGCTTTTTCTTTTTGCCATAGTTTTAATTTTTTATACGATAGTATTAAGCGGAGAACTTCAAAAAGCTCCAGCTCATGGGGGGAAGTTCAAGAGAGACGCGCGAACCGTCCTTGACGTTCGGAAGTTCCTTTTCGTGCGGGCGCACGCTCTCCTTTTCGAAGGTGTTGACGGCGCCAAGGTCGCTCGACGTCATCTCGATATATTCGCTCGGTTTGAGGTTCCCGAAAGAGCGCAGTTCAAGCTCCACTCCCCTCTTCTCCTGCGCATAGTTGCAGAGGGAGACGACGACGGTGCGGGTTGCGGGGTCAAAGTTGACCGCCTCGTTGATATAGCGCGCCTTTCCGTACATGTTCTCAAAGGTATCGCTGTCGGAGAAGGTGCGCACCGTTTCGCCGCGGGCATTGTTCGAAAGATATTTGAAGGGATAGAAGGTGGTCTGGCGCAGGGTCCCTCCCCCCTTCTTCGTCATGATGGGCGCAATGACGTTGACGAGCTGCGCAAGGCACCCGATGTGCACGATGTCGCAGTTGTTGAGGAGGGTGTTCATGAGTCCCGCAAAGACGAGCATGTCGCGGAAGGTGTACACGTCCTCGAGAATGTGCGGCGCCCTTTTCCAGAGCGGTTCGGTGCGCTCGGCCGACTGCGTCCAGATGTTCCACTCGTCAAAGGAGATGTGCACCTGCTTTTTGGAGCGCACCTTTGCGCGGACGTACTCGATGGTCGCCTTTAAGGTGTTGATGTACTCGTTCATGTCGTCCGCCGCGCCGAGGAAATCTTCGAGCGGGTCGTCCGTCTCCTCGCTGTACTCGTAGTAGCGGTGCATGGAGAGGTAATCGACGTGCTTATAGGTATGCTCGAGCACGACCCTGTCCCACTCGGGGAAGGTCTTCATCTCGTGGGTGGAGGAGCCCGAGACGATGAGCTTGAGCCTGCCGTTTATCGCCGTTTTTTCCGTCTCGCCGTTCGTCCAGCGCATGACCTTGGCGGCTTCGAGCGCCTTTTTGCCGTACTCGTCCGCCGTGAGGTGCCCGATCTGCCACGGGCCGTCCATCTCGTTGCCGATGCACCAATACTTGACGTTGTAGGGTTCCTCCGCGCCGTTTGCACGACGGTAGTCGGAGATGGTCGTGCCGCCCGCGTGGTTGCAGTATTCCACGAGCTGCGCCGCGTCCTTGATGGTTCCCGTACCCATATTCACCGCCATCATGGGGGTGATGCCCGTCTTTTTGCACCACTTCATGAACTCGTCCGTGCCGAACTCGTTGGGCTCGGTGGTGTGCCACGCGAGGTCGAGGCGGGTGGGACGGCTTTCCTTGGGCCCCACGCCGTCCCGCCAATCGTACCCCGAGACGAAATTCCCGCCCGGGTAGCGCACGATGGGCACGTTGAGCTCCTTGATGAGCTTAATGACGTCGCCGCGGAAGCCGTTTTCATCCGCAGTTTTATGGGTCGGCTCGTAAATGCCCTCGTACACCGCTCTTCCGAGGTGCTCGAGAAAGGAGCCGTATAAAGTAGGCTGCACCTTTCCGATGACGAGGTTTGCGTCCGCAAAAATTTTGATCGTTTTCATCTTTCCTCCTTATGCCAAACCGAAGAGCATGACGATGTTTCCCGCCGCCTCGGTGATGTTGCGCAAAAATTTGTTGACCGCCGTCTGCGCGCCCCTGTCCACTTCCCCGTTCTCGGTCGTGCGCAGAACCGCGACGATCATGTCGAAATTGCGGTAGATGACCTCGCAGTCGGGGTCGATGGTCTTGAATGCGTCGTCCTCGCTCCCGTGCTGGATGCGGTACATCTCCTTTATGGTTGCATTCATGTCGGTGAACGTCTCCGTATTGCCCGTGTCAAAAAGCGTTTTGAGCTGTTTGCTCAGCTGGGCGAGCAGGTCCACAAATTCCACGAGTTGTTCGTTGTTCTCTTCCATCACAGTTTCACCCCGTTTTGCTTTAAGAGTTCGCGCGCGCTCTCCACGCTGTCCACCCCCGTCTTGTTCTTGACGGGCGCAAATTCGTGCTCGCGCACCACTTCGTAGGGAAGGCAGCTTCCCATGAGTTTGATCATATCGAGAATGAGGCTCTCGAACTTGTATCCGTTGACCTCCTCGGGGCGGACAAGCTCTCCTTTTTCATTCAAGTGCGGCACTTTTTTTTGGACGACGTGCACGGGAATGCGCTTCTGGGCGATCTCTTCGAGTTTCTTGCGTTCAAACAGATAGTTTAGAATGACGCCGTGGCGGTATAGAAGCCGCCCCTCCTTGTCCCGCGCCGTTGCCATGTCCTCGGAGAGTTCATAGTATTCGACGACGGCGGGAAGCCCGTTCTCGAGGCAGAGCACCCCCACCTTCTCGTGCGGTTCCGCCTTGGAGACGACCTTCGCCCCGCTCTTTTTTCCGCTTAAAATGGTCGCGCCGACAAAGGCGGGGTCGGCGATGCGCTGCAGGACGTTGTCCACCGCGAACACGTTGAGCCACTCCACCGCGGGGAACTCCTTTAATATCCCCGTGCGCGCGAGGGAGGAATACCACCCCCCGTTGCCGTTGGGAGAGAGAGCGAGCCTGCCCTTCTCTTCGAGGAAGAGCTTGCCCTCGAAGTCCACGGCGGGAGCCATGTCCTGCGTAAAAAAGCGCACGAATTCGCGCGGATAGCCGAAAAAGCCGTGCCTCTTTAAAAATTCTTTGGTCTCGGCGTCGTTTTTTTCGCTCGTCATGATGAAAAGAGGCACGAACGCCCCCGCATGGCTTGTGACTTCCAAGAGGTTCTTGATGAGGCGCTCGAAGATATATAAGGGGTGGGTGAGCCCGATATCATACGCTCCCTTCGGCGCGTCCGAACCGAGCCGCGTCCCCTGCCCACCTGCGAGCAGTACCGCGGCGACCTTTCCCTCCTTGATCGCCTGCTCTCCTACCTTGCGGAAAACGTTGCAATCGCGCGCGATCTCCAAAAGAGAAATTCCCTCGATGGGCTCGATCTTCCCCTTTCCGCTCAGGTCCTCGGGGTGCTTCCAGAGCTCGAGCTGTTCCCAGTCGATATTCTCGATCTGCGCTACAAGGGAAGTTTTCTCCTCTTCGCCGAGCTCTCCCCAAAAGCGGAGAACGTGTTCCTGCCCGTGCTCGCATAGCGTTCTTAATAGCTTGTCATGCGTCATGTCTCTTCTCCAGGAGAAACGCCCCCGCCGTGTACGGCTTCCCCGCAATGCGGAGGGTCTCGTTTCGTGTTGTGTAGGAAAGATCGGTGTAGACGTCCGCAAGCCCGTATTCGCCGAGCGGGAGTTTCACCGCCCCCTCGCATTCGAGGAAATGGACGATGAGCAGCCGCTTTTCGCCGAAGTCCTTGATGTAGACCTGCCTGCCTGTGGGCGCGCGGTAATATTCGACGGTGCTGTCCAAAACGCGCACGTCGCCGTAGCGCACGACGTCCTTGATCTTTGCGTAAAATTCCAGCCCCCTGCCGATGAGGGCAATCTTTTCGGGCGGAGCTTTGTGGACGTCCCCCGAGAGGCAAATTCTGCCCATCATCGCGGCGCAGAGAGAGTAGATGGTGCGGGAATCGCTCTCCCCCTCCCGAATGACCGCCCAGATCTGCGACTGCCGCGCGGGGACGGTGAGCGAGACGTTCGCCGCCACAAGGGGAATTTCGGTGCACTCGTGCGCGTCCGAAAAGGAGCACATCGAGACCTTGCTCATGCGGAGCGGCTCGATGCGGCTCCCGCCCGAGGCGCAGTTTTCGATGACGAGATCGGGCACCGCCTCCTTGAGCCTGTCGAGATAGTTGATACTCTCCTCGGCGACCAATCTTCCCCCCTCGCCGAGGGACTCCGCGCCGTCGCAGCCGAGCCCAAAGGCGTCGTTATAGTCGATTTTGATGTATCCGAAGCCGTTTTCGCGCAAAAAGTCGAGCATCTTCGCGCGGAGATAGCTCTGCACTTCGGGAAGGCGCAGATCGAGAAACCGCCTGTTTTTGGAGGTGATGACCTGCCCGTCCTTTTTGAGGAGGGCTTCTTCGCAGGAAAAGCTCTCGCTGTCCCGCCCGACGTTTTCGAACTCGAACCAAACGCCCGCGCGCTTTCCCGCGGCATTGATCTTTTCCACAACTTTTTTGATGCCGTCGGGGAAGAGTTTTTTGCTCTCGTTCCAATCGCCGATGGCGTTGCCCCACGCCTTGTTGTCGGGCTTGTACCAGCCGCAGTCGATGACGAATTCCTCGATGGGTAACTCTTTTATGGCCTTGAGAATGCGAGTGATGTTGCGCTCGGAGGGGGCTCCCCACGTCGTGCAGTACTCGTTGAACAGGACGGGCATGTCCTCCTCCCGCTTGGGAACAGAAAGGCGGCCGTCCGCCTCGTGCACGAGGGCGTTGCAGACGCCAAGCAGCGTCTTTCCCACTACAAACCGCGCCGCATGGGTCGTGAAGCTCCCGCCCGCGGGGATATTCTTGCGCCAATGGGCGAACTCGAAATCGCCTAAGCCTCCCGAGAGCGCGCAGGTCTCCTTTTCCTGATACACTTCGAGCTGCCACGAGAAGGGAGCCTCGAGCTGCACCCCCCAGCAAACTCCCCTCTCGCCGTCCTCGATGGCTGCAAAGGGGAAATAGCCGCGGTTGGACATGGAGCCGACCTGCCCCCACTTCTCGACCTTTACGCCGTAGCGCGCCCAACTCATATCCAGCCCGAGGTGGGAAAAGGAGTCGCTCTTGAGGCGGCATTCGCGCGACCACGCGCTCGTCATGCGGTGGAGGGTGAGCCCCGCCGTATTCCCGCTGCCGCCCGCAATCCCGCTCAAGGAAAAGCTCGAAAGATGTTCGAGGAGCTTGGGACCGTGGGTGTGGTTTTCGTAGCGGACGCTCGTCGTGAACACCCCCGTCGCGCGGTCGTAGCTCAGGCGGTGAACGTAGTCGTTCCCCTCGCCGTCCGTGAGGTAGGTGTTGAGGGTGCCGCCCATGAATTGGGTCTGCCGCACGATTTTAAGGAGGGTCGAGCGGCTGTTGCGCATGGTGACCCCCCGCGTGTAGTCCACGAGGCTCTCGTCCCCCGCAAAGGCGACCTGCACCAAGCTGTCCAAATGCAGGTTCTTAGGGTCTATCTCCGCGCTTGCGGGATAGACGGCAAAGCCCACCGTCGTCTGCTTGGGGTGCCCCTCTACGGGCGTTTCTGCAAAGTAAACGGCGGTATCGCCGTAATCGTACCGTTTAAAAAACATGTCAATCCTTTTTTGCGAGGCGTTCGATGGTAATAGTCGCCGCCGCAAGTTTGTCGCAAAAATCGGAGAGGGTGATATCTCTTCTGCCGATCACATCGAGAATTTTGCGGAACTCTTCGTTGACCGCAACAGAGCGCTGCTCCAAAAAGTTGCGGTTAAGGCTTACTTCCTGCCCGTGCAAAAGGGCGTCGGCATAGTCGTACACCTCTTGATAATTGTAGTTAAAATCGAATTTTGTATTTCCCCGCGCGTCGAGCTGATAATATTTGGCGGGAACGCGGGCGGCGAGGAAGTCCCGCAAAACCGTCTTGTCCCGCTCGGAGAGGATCACTCCCTTTTTGTACGCCATATTTTTTCCTCCTATCAAAAGGGGCGGCAGAAACGCCGCCCCCGCTGCACACTGTTAAAGTTTGGACTTCCAGACTTGGTCCGCCCACATGAGCTGTTTCTTGAATTCGTTGATCTCGGTGTGTTCGTCGATGACGACGACCTCTACGCCCCACATGTTGCCGAGGTCCACCATGTCCTGCACGGAAAGCTTGGAGGAGACGACGGTATGGTGCGCGCCGCCCGCATAGATCCACGCCGCGACCCCTTCCTTGAAGTTGGGCTTATACTTCCACATCAGGCCGCCCACGGGAAGGTTAGGCATCTTGTGAGGATATTTCACGAGCTCGATCTTCTGCACGATGAGGCGAAGTCTGTCCCCCATGTCGATCATGGAGACAGCCACCGCTTCGGGAGCAGCAATGCCCTCGAACACGAGGCGGGCGGGATCGCTCTTGCCGCCGATCCCGAGCGGGTGCACCTGTATCTCGGGCTTGGTCGCCGCGAACTGCGGGGAGACTTCGAGCATGTGCGCGCCGAGGCAGAGCCCGTCTTTGAGGTCGTAGGTGTAGTCCTCCATGAGGCCGGTCCCCTCTTGCCCCGCCATGTACTGCATGACGGCGCCGAGCGCCGCGATCTTCCAGTCGCCTTCCGCGCCGAAGCCGTAGCCCTTGCTCTGCAGGTCCTGAATGGCGAGCCCGGGGAGCTGGTTCATGCCGTGAAGGGAGCCGAAGTGATCGACGATGCCGATGTAGCCGCCGTTCTCCTTGCAGAACTTGTCGATGGCGATCTCATACTTCGCCTGCTCGCGCACCACGTCGATGCGGTCGGTGCCCATGGTGTACTTCTTGGCATACTCCGCCATGAGCTCGTCCACTTCCTTCTCGGTCACTTCGTTGATGACGTCCACAAGGTCGCCCACGGGATAGTAGTCCACTTCCCAGCCGAGCCCGATGTGCGCCTCTACCTTGTCGCCCTCGGTGACGGCGACGTTTCTCATGTTGTCGGAGAAGCGGCACACCTTCACGTTCTTGGAAAAAGCAAGCCCCGCCGCCGCTTTGCACCATGCGGCGAGCTCCTTGAGCGCCTCTTCGTCCTTATAGTAGCCGACGATGACCTTGTTGTCCATTCTCATGCGGGAGACGATGTAGCCGAACTCTCTGTCGCCGTGCGCCGCCTGGTTCTCGTTCATGAAGTCCATGTCGATGGTGTCGTAGGGAAGGCGCTCGTTGTACTGCGTTGCGAAGTGGCACATGGGCTTTGTGAGCAGTTTGAGCCCCTTGATCCACATTTTTGCGGGCGAGAAGGTATGGCACCATGTGATGATACCCACGCAGTTATCGTCCTCGTTGACTTTGCGGACCGCCGCGACGATCTCTTCCGAGCTCTTGCAGGTGGTGAGATATTTCACCGTAACGGGCATGAACTCGTTGACGTAGTTCGCCATTTCTTCGGAGTGCTGCGCAACGTGCGCGAGCACATCATCGCCGTAGAGCGTCTGCGAACCTGTCAGCCAATAAACAACTTTTTCTTTCATATGATAAATACCCCCAATAATTTTTTTGGTTTTTGGTTTTTGAATTATTCCTCGCTGTCCCTGAAAGGGAAAGAATGACGTGATTGGGAATGGTGTTACGTATCCCCTCTCGCTGTCCCTGAAAGGGAAAGTACCCGAGCAAAGCGAGGGGAAAAGGGTTCCAACCCCTCAGTCTCGCTACGCTCGCCAGCTCCCCTACAGGGGCGCCAAATGCCCACCCCCTAAATCCCCCTCCGTGGGAGGGGGTTCGGTTAGGGGCGGCTTCCACTACCCTCCGTGAAGGTTCCTCCTTCTTTACCCCCTCCAATGGAGGGGGTCGTTGGCGTGAGGTTCACTCCCCTCCGTGAAGGTTCCTCCTTCTTTACCCCCTCCGTGGGAGGGGGGTAGGGGGGTGGGGCGTGTTCCCCCAATCACTGCGCGAAGCAGGGTTTCCCTGCGGCAGCGCACCCAATTTGCCGTATGCTTACGGCTTAGTGTCCGATGAAACGAACGAGAGGACCAAGCAAGTTAAGGCGCAAATGCAAATTCCCTCGCACAATTATTTTCGAAGCGACACCCCTTCAGTCACCTGCGGTGACAGCTCCCCCTCAAGGGGGAGCCAAGGGGTGGAGCGAGCAAAGAATTGTGCAAAACTAAAATCACTTGCGCGAGCAAAACCACGCTTTTGCGCTGCGCGACAACATTTGTTGCATACTTGCAACTTATTGTCCGTCAACGCGACCGCGAGAGCGACCAAATTAAACCGCAAAAGATAGTTTCCTCACGGAAAAAGCTTTTGCGCAAGCAAAAGATTTTTCATGAACTTCTATTTCTTCTGCCCGTAATACGCGTTCTTGCCGTGCTTGCGGAGATAATGTTTATCCATCATAAAGCGGTCGGCGCGGGTGACGGTGGGATTGATCTGTTCGGTGAGGAAGGCCATCTTCGCGACCTCCTCGATGACCGTTGCGTTGTACACCGAGCCGTCCGCGTCCTTGCCGAAGGCGAACACCCCGTGGCTCTTGATGAGCACGCCGGGCACCTCGATGGGGTCGAGGCGGTCCTCCTTGAACTTCTCGATGATCGCAAGCCCCGTGTTCTTCTCGTATTCCCCCTCGATCTCCTCCTTTGTGAGGGAGCGCGCGCAGGGAATGTCGCCATAGAAATAGTCCGCGTGAGTCGTTCCGTAGAAGGGAATGCTCCTGCCCGCCTGCGCCCACGCCGTTGCAAAGGTGGAATGGGTATGCGTGACGCCGCCGATGTTCGGAAACGCCTTGTAGAACTCGATGTGTGTGGGCGTATCGGAGGAGGGACGGAGTTTCCCCTCCACCACCTTGCCGTTGAGGTCCACGACGACCATGTCCTCCGCCGTCATTTCGTCGTAGCTCACGCCCGACGGCTTGATGACGACAAGTCCGCTCTTCCTGTCGATCTCGGAGACGTTCCCCCAAGTGAAGAGCACCAGCTTGTGCTTTACGAGGTCGAGATTTGCCTTTAATACCTTTTGTTTCAATTCTTCCAGCATGATTTCACTCCTTATTTCAAACTATGGACGGCCTCTCTCACAATGGGAAGCCCCGCGACGTAGCGGTCTGCAAACTCCTCAAAGCCCGCCATATCCGCGGGATCGGGCGCGATCGTGATCCCCTCCTGCCCCGCGAACACGCGGTTTTCGAGGTAATCTTCGAGGCTCTCGCCCTTGCGCTTTGTCAGCATATAGTTGGCGAGCACCGCCATGCCCCATGCGCCGCCCTCGCCCGCCGTTTTCATCACGGTGACGGGCGCGCCGATTGCCGCGGCGAGGAAGCTCTGCCCCACCCGCTCCGTCTTGAAGATGCCGCCGTGCCCCGTAATGCGGTCGAGCCCGACGCCCTCCTCCTTGAGCATGATGTCGCACCCCACCTTGAGCGCGCCGAATGCCGAATAGAGATGACAGCGCATGAAGTTGGCAAGATCGAACTTGCTGTCCGCCTTGCGCACAAAGAGCGGCCTGCCGTGATCGACGTTGGTGACGTGCTCGTTGGAGATGTAGTTATAGGAGAGCAGTCCGCCGCAGTCCTTGTCCCCTTCGAGCGCCTTGAAATAGAGGGTATCGTAGAGTTTCCAGCGGGGAATATCCACGCCGAGCATCGCCGCGAATTCGCCGAACATATTCACCCAGCCGTTGAGGTCGGAGGTGCAGTTGTTGCAGTGCACCATGCCGACGAGGTCGCCGACGGGGGTGGTGACAAGGTCGATCTCGGGATAGGCCTTGGAGAGTTCCTTTTCGAGCACGATCATCGCGAACACGGAGGTCCCCGCCGAGACGTTGCCCGTGCGCTTCTTCACCGAATTGGTGGCCACCATGCCCGTGCCTGCGTCGCCCTCGGGCGGGCAGAGCGGAATACCGTGCTTCAAATTGCCCGTGGGGTCGAGGAAACGCGCTCCCTCTTCGGTGAGCCGCCCCGCCTCTTCGCCCGCAAGCAGAATTTCGGGCAGAATTTCCTCCACCTTGGAGGGAAGGTTTCTGTCCTTTACAAGGTCGTTGAACTGTTTGAGCATGACGGGGTTATATTGCTTGGTGACGGGGTCCACGGGGAACATGCCCGACGCCTCGCCGATGCCGATCACCTTTCTGCCCGTGAGCTTCCAATGGATGTAGCCCTCGAGCGTCGTCTGGAATTTGATCTTCGGGACGTGCTCCTCTTTATCGAGGATCGCCTGGTAGAGGTGGGCGATCGACCAGCGCGCGGGAATGTGGTAGCCGAAGAGTTCGGTAAGCCTGTCTCCCGCATACGCCGCCGTGTTGTTCCGCCACGTGCGGAAGGGAACGAGTAGCTCGTCGTTCTCGTCGAACACCATATAACCGTGCATCATCGCCGAAAAACCGATCGCACCGATGACGGTGAGCGTTTCGCCGTACTTTTCCTTGACGTCTTTCGCCATGTTGGCGTAGGCGTCCTGCACGCCGATGCGGATATCCTCGAGAGAATACGACCAGATGTTGCCGATGTGGCGGTTCTCCCATTCGTGACTGCCCGTTGCGATGACGTTGTTTTCCTCATCGACGAGCACCGCTTTGATGCGCGTGGAGCCGAACTCGATCCCGAGCGCGGTCTTGCCGCACGCAACGGCGTGTTTTGCATGATTGTCCATTTTGATTTCCCCCTTTTGGCATGTGCAGACTGTGCGATAACATTATAAGATATAATCGCAAAAATTTCAAGAGTGTAGCGGAAAATATTTCCGAAAAAATTTATGGGCTTAGATTGTTGTAGAATTTTAGGGAAAGAGCGAGGAAGGCTCCTCCTTAGGAAGAGCTGTCACGAAGTGACTGAGGTGGTAATAAGGTGGTGAATATTGAGAACACAGGACACCACCCCCCTACCCCCCTCCTAAGGAGGGGGCATGTAAACGGAACCCCCTCCTCGGCGAGGGCATGTAAACGGAACCCCTTCCTCGGCGAGGATATGTAATCGGAACCCCCTCCTCGGCGAGGATATGTAATCGGAACCCCCTCCTCGGCGAGGATATGTAATCGGAACCCCCTCCTTTGGAGGGGGAACAAGGGGGTGGGCAACATTATTTCCACGAAAAAAACGCGGGGAACCGCGCTTTTTCGTACAAACCAATGCAAAACTTATTTCTCTTCGTGGACGACCACCTGCGGGAAGGGAACGCAGATACCGTTCTCCTCGAATACCGTCTTGAGCGCGCCGCGCATCTGCCGCTGCGCCGCAAAGAAGTCGCCCTCCTTGCACTTTGCGCCGAAATGCAGGTTCACGCTCGAGTCGGCAAGCTCGTCCACGCCGTTGAAGTCGATGTCGCTCAAAAGGCAGGGGCAGAGTTCCTTGATCTTCGCCTTGTTCGCCTCGAACACCTCTTTGACGTGCTGCAAATTCTCCTCGTAGGGAATGCCGACGATGACGGTGGGATAGGAGTCCTCGCGGCTCTGGTTGATGAACACCTTGATGGTGCTGTTGTTGGCGACGCGGATATCCCCGCTGTAATTGATGAGCTTGGTGTTGCGGATCCCGATCTCCTGCACGGTGCCGCGCCAGCCGTCGATGGTGACGATGTCCCCCACCTGCAACGTTCCGTCGCAGACGAGGAAGATCCCCGCAACGACGTCGGCGATGAGGCTCTGCATGCCAAGGCCTATGATGAGCGTTAAAATGCCTGCGCTTGCGATGAGCGCGCCCACGTTGAAGCCCCAGACCGCAAGGACGGCGATGACGCACGCGACCCAGATGACGACCTTGACGATGCTGATGACGAGCTTGCCGATCGTGATACGGCGGGGCGTATTGCGGAATATCTTGCGCAAGATCGCGCAGACAATGTAGAGCACGAGCAAGGTGACAAAGAGCACCTGCGCCGTGTTGATGAGTTTGGGAATGATCGAATAGATGAAATTGACGAGTGCGGTGTTCTCATCGGACTGCACGAACCATTTGTTGTTGATCTCGTTGTAGAACACGAAGCTAAGCACGGTGACCGCCGCAAAGATGAGGAGCAAAACAAGCCCCGCATAAGTTAAACCTTTTCCTTTTTTCTCTTTTTCCGCCATAATGGCACCTCCTACGGCAAATTATATCATTCGCCTTTCGGATTGTCAAGAACTTGGCGAAAAAAAGTAGCATACGGAAGGGGCGCCGCGCGGCCCAAGGCCGCGCGGCGCCCCCGATATTTCCGTTTTGATTACAGCCGTTTATTACAGCAGAATGCAGATGACGCCGCCCTTGCCCTCGTTGACGATGCGGGTGACCGTCTTGCGCATCTTCTTTTGCAGTTTTTCCTCCATGGAGCGGTTCTTGTGGTAGAGTTCCTCCCCGAGCGTCTCTTTGAGCGTCTTGCCGAACATGTTGGTGTTCCACGCCTTTTCGGGCTCCTGCGTCATGCCCTCGGAGAGCTCCTTTACGAACGCCTCGCTCCGCTCCGCGTCGCCGAGCGCGGGGCTCACTTCGCCCGCCACGTCCACACGGATAATGTGGTAGCTCGGCGCGGCGGCGTGCAGGTTCACCCCCACCCGTCCGCTCTTTTTTATGACCTTCGGCTCGTCGAGGCTCATCTCGTCGCCGTCGGGCGGCACGATGCCGTAGCCGTTTTCCTCCGCCTCGGCAAACGCCTGCCCCACCCGATCGTACAATTTTTTCGCCTTGCCGAGGGAGGCGACGTAGCTCATGAGGGCAAAGTCGTTGCCGATCTCCACCCCGCACTGCTCGCCCAGAATGCGGTAGAACGTCCCCTCCTTTGCGGCGATCTGCACGCACGCCTTGCCCGTTGCGGGCTCGAGCTTCATAGAGATAGGAGGAAGAAGCAATTCGCTCTCCGCATACAGCCCGTCGAGGAGGGCGCAGTCGCTCATTTTATTGATTTTCGGCGCGAGGGTGCGCAGTCCCGAGAGCACCTCGGAGATGAGCGCGCTGTCCGCCTCGAGCACTCTTGCCCAATCGGGCAGATCGACGTCGATGGAGAGAACGGGAAACTCATAGAGCACCCGTTCGAGCACTCCGCCGATCTCTTCCGCCGTGAGCTTTTCCGCATTGGCGGCGACGACGGGCGCTCCGTATTTTTCCTCGAGCGCACAGCGGAGTTCTTCCGCCCCGCTCGGCTCGATGCAGTTGAGCAGAATGACAAAGGGCTTGCCGATGTTTTTGAGTTCCTCCGCCGCAAGTTCCTCCGCCGCCTCATAGGAAGCGCGGGGAATGCCCGTGACGGAACCGTCGGTGGTGACGAGCACGCCGATGGTGGAATGGTCGCGGATGACCTTCCGCGTCCCCTCCTCCGCCGCCGTTTCAAAGGGCACGGGGGTCTCGCTCCACGGCGTCTTTACGAGGCGGGGACTCCCCTCCTCTTCAAAGCCTGCCGCCCCCTCCACGGGGAAGCCGACGCAGTCGATGAGCCGCACCTTGGCGGTCGCCTGCTTAAACGCGATCTCCGCCGCCTCTTCGGGGACGAACTTCGGCTCGGTGGTCATCACCGTTTTTCCCGAGCCCGATTGGGGAAGTTCGTCCGTCATGCGCTGCTTTTTCGCGCCGCTCGCCGCGGGAAGAACGAGCTCTTCCATGAATTTTTTGATGAAGGTGGATTTGCCCGTGCGGACGGGCCCCACCACACCGAGATAGATCTCTCCGCCGCAACGGGCGGCAATATCTTCGTAAACGCTGTTATTTTCCATAAAATAAACGCCTCCGCCAAAGTCCTTGCTTGAATAACTTATGGCGTGAGGCGCTCGATTATGACCGTTTTTTTGGAATTGCCTGCTTGCGCTCGACGATCTTCGCGTTGCAGGGGTATTTGGAGCCGCTTAAAATGATCTCGCCGACGCTGTCGGCAGCGATCGTGCCCGAGAGCGGGTTCTTTACGGAGAGGATATCCCCCTTGATATCCGCTTCCACGTCGCTGTATTCGAAGGAGAGATCGCAGTCCTCCGTAGTGCAGTTGACAAGGCGCAGATGTCTGCAGTAGCAGAAGGGCTGGGTGCCCTTGATGTGGCAGTTAATGAGGGTGAGCCCCTCCGAGTACCAGCCGATGTATTCCCCGTCGAGCAAACTGTCGCGCACGGTGACATTCTTGGAGTGCCAGAAGGCGTCCTTCGTCTTGCACTTGGCGTTTGCGATCGAAACGTTCTCTGTATATTGGAAAGAATATTTCCCCGAGAACTCCGTCCCCTCGAGCCGTATATTTTTGCTCTCGAAGAAGGCGTATTCGGAGGCGATCGTTCCCCCCTTCACCGCAAAATTTTCGCACCGCCAGCCGAACTCGGGAGAATTGACGTCGCAATGCTCCAAGGCGACGTCTCTGCATTCCCGCACCGCCTTGATCCCGTCCATTTTGCAGTTTTTGAGGACGAGGTCTCTGTCATACCAGAGGGCGGCGCGGCAGTTTGCGGTCATCTCACAGTCCTCCACGGTGAGGTTGTCGCAGTGCCACATGGGATAGCGAAGGTCCATAAAGCAATTTTTTACGAGAAGGTCTGCGCTCTCTTTGAGGAAGGACTCGCCGTCCTCCTCCCCCTCGAAGCGGCAGTTTTCCACCACCGCGCCGCGGGTGTTGTAGAGCGCGCGCTCCTGTCCGAACCGTTTGTTTCTTATCTCCTGCATATCAGTCTTTCTTCTCTTCGGGCGAGACGGGAGCATGCGATTGCTCCATGATCTCGATGTAGTAAGGGTCGTTCGAAAAATCGCGGATGCGGGTGTATTCCCCGCCGAGCGCTTCGATGGCATATTTTAATTCTTGGTACTCAAGGTAGTTGGTTTCGTCGCGGTCGATGAAATCGAGCAGCACGGGAAGGGCGCGTTCGTCGCCGTAGCTTGCGAGGTAGCTCGCGTGCATGGGGAGTTCGTCGGGCGAGGTACGGAAGGCCGTCATGAGAATGTCGAACACGCGGTCGTCCCTCTGTTTACAGCGGGAGAGAATTTCGAGCATATATTCCCGCTCCACGTGCTTTTGGTAGAATTCGATCGCCCTTTCTTTTGCGCTGTCCGCGTCCCCCTTGAGCCGCTCGACCACGGTGTCCTTCACCTCCTCGTTGAGGTCCCCCGTCAAAAGGTCGAAGTAGACGCCGAACGCCTTCACGCTGTCCCCCGCCAAATTGACGGCGAGGGTGACGAGCTCCTCCTCTCCGCTTTGCATGAGGGCAAGGAGGCCGTCGGGGCAGTTGCGCGCCTCGACCTCGTTGCAGAGGAAGTCGGAGACGGGCACCCCCGCATGCACGTGAGCGGCGAGGGTCTCCACGAGCTCTTCGTCCCCCATCTCGGCATAGTAGCCCTTGGGGGTGTTTCCCGCGGAGGGGATAACGGTGTCGCCGAAACTCTTGTAAAGTTTGGGAATGATGCTCTCCCACTGCTTTTCGGTGTATTTGCCGAAATTTTCTTCCATGTAATCGGCGAGCTTTTTGTCGAACAGCCCGTCGAAATCAATGAGTTTTTTCATGCTTCGTCCCTATATGATATAATTGAGTATTTCCTTGACCACGGCAAGATTTGCATCAAAATATTGGGCGATCTCCCCGATGGAGCGCGCCCCGTCCGCAAGGCGCGCCTCGCGGTAGATGACCGCGGCCATCGCCTCCCGCTCCTCCGCATAGTCGAGCACGTCCGCCTCTTCGAGCGCGCGATACACGTCCTCCGCGGCGGCGACGAGCTTTTCCTCGTTCTCCTCGCTGATGAGGGCGTACTTTGCGTACACCTCCGCAAAGGCGTCCAAAAACGCCGTGTGTTTGCGGTTGCCGATGCGGATCTTGTGGGTGAAGAATTCGCGGTACAGGCTGCACATGACGACGCCGAAGGAATTCTCCTCGTTGCGGTGGATGAGTTCGCTCAAAATGGAGAACTTGATGCTCTCCGACACGTTGTAGTCGAGCAAAACTTCCCTCAGCAGCGCGTCGAGGCGACACTTTACGGCGACGTTCCCCGCGAGCGCCTGCAGTTTATCGTCCCGCCCGTCGAGCTGGTCGAACGCCAAGCGGAAATAGTCCTCGACGACGGAGAGCTCGGCGATCTGCTCCGCCTCCGCCCGCCGCGCCTTGCTCGCCGAAAGAAAGAAGGAGACGACGGTACGGTATTCCTCATCGGGCAGGCGGTAGAAATAGTTCATGGAGAAGGGCTTTTCCCCCTCCTCGAGGGAGCGGAGCCGCACGAGATAATATTTTGCGAGCGCCTTGCGGGGATAGACGGTGGTGAGAAGATCGAGCGAGTCGATGGCCTCCTCCACTCTTCCCGTGCGCACGGCGGCGACCGCATGGAACCAAAGGGTGTCGTCGCTGTAGGGGGTCTTTTTTTTGAGAAGGGTGAGTTTTTGGTACGCCTCCTCGTCGAGCCCCGTCTCGCAGAGGGCGGTCGCCACGCGGAAGAGGTCCTCGGGAGACTCCGTTTCAATTTCGGCAAGCCGCTTTCCCACTTCCCGCGCTCCCTCGGTATCCCCCTTCGCCCCGAGCACGGCGCAATAGGTGGTGAGCGCGTGCACGTTGTCGGGATAGAAATTGAGGAGCTTTGCGCACTCCTCGGCCGCCCCGTCCACATTCCCCTCGAGGAGAAGGCACATCGCGGTCAGCCCCGAAGCGGAAGGGAAATCGGAACTTTCGGGAGAGATTTCGGAAAGCGCCTCCCGCGCCCCGTTGAGGTCCCCCTCCTTGATGCATTCGATGCCGCGGAAGAGGAATTCGGAGTCCACCCCGCCGTCCGCGGAATGCACGAGCCGAAGGGGCGGACGGGGTTCCTCCGTCTCGATGTATTCGTCCCCATACACATGGCGGAAATACAGCTCCGATTGGAAGGTGTCGCCCATGTTCATAAAGGCGTAGGAGAGCCCTTCGTACCCCTCGGGGAAGTCGGCTTCGTTGCAGGTGTCGAGGAAGCGGAACCACGCGTCCGCGCAGAGGCTCCAGAGCCCGAGCTCCTCATACACCGCGGCATAGAGGGCGGAGGCGTCCGCGGAGGGGTCGTACATCTCCCCCCGCTTGTTGAGCATTTTGAGCGCGCCGAGAAAGTCCCCCGCGCCGAGCCGCTTTTCCGCGCTCTCGAGGAGAACATCGTCGTCAAAGGTAAGTTGTTTCACCTTGTCATCGCTCATTTTGTATCCTTTTTTGTATCGTTTTTGCCGAACAGCGCGGCGATATCCTCCGCGCCGAAGAGATAGTCCGTATTACAGTCGTGGCAGTGCACGGCGATCTCCCCCGCCTCTTGAAGAAGTTTCTCCGCGTCCTCTCTTCCCATGGAGAGTACGGCGGAGGCCGCCTTCTCCCGCGAACAGCGGCAGCGGAAGGAAATTTCCCGCGCCTCTGCATTTTCAACGCCGAAATATTCCTTCAGAATGCCCTCCGCGCCCTTTTCGGCAATGAGGGCGGAAAGATTGGAAAAGTTTGCGATCTTTTGCTCGGCGTAAGCGATCGCCTCCTCGCTCGCCGAGGGCATCGGCTGCAAAAATACGCCGCCCGCGCCGAGGCATTCCCCCTCGCGCGAGACGAGCACCCCGAGCGCGATCGCCGTGGGACGCTGTTCGCTCGTGAGGAAGTAGGCGGAAAAGTCCTCCGCGATCTCCCCCGTCAGAAGTTCGCTCGTGCCCACGAACGGGATCCCCTCGCCGTCGTCGCGGACGACGGTCAAGGTCCCCTTTCTGCCCACGCAGCCGCCGACGTCGAGCTTCCCGTCCGCACGCGGGGGAAGGGTAAGGTCGGGCACGGCGATGTTGCCGCGAAGGTGCAACGCGCCGTCTCCCGAAACGGAGATCTTTCCGCCCGCGCCGTCTCCAGCAACGGTGACGTAGAGACTGCTCTCCTCTCCTTTCAGCCAACTGCAGAGGTAGGCGGTCGCCGTCATGGTGCGCCCGAGCGCCGCCATGGAGACGGGAGAGAGCCCGTGCCGCCTTGTGGTCTCTTTGACGAGGGCGGTGGTGTCGAGCACGGCGAGGGAAACTTCCCCGCTTGCCACGAGCGTTTTATAAATTTTGCTCACTTCTTTCTGCATAGAAAATTGAACCTGTCGCTCCCCTCTTTTGCTTCGCCGAGGTGCCCTTCGATGCGCAAAACTTCGAACCCCGCCTCCGAAAGAGCGGCCATGATCTCCGCCTCTTCGTGGATATATTGGGTGTGCGTCTCGTCAAAGCGGTCAAACGCGCCGTCTTGCCTTCTCACAAAGAGGGTCACGTCCATTTGAATGCGGTTTTTTTCCCTGCGGTTGAAGGAGAGGTAGGTCACCTCCTCCCTGTCGTCCGCCGAGATAGTATCTGCAACCTTTTCGCAAAGTTTGTAAGGCGAGCTCACGTCAAACCAAAAAATTCCCTCGCTTCCGAGCGATTTTCGGACGTGTTTGAAGGAAACAGCGAGCTTTTCGGGCGGCAGATAGTTATAAACGTCGTTGGGCGCAAGGATGAAATCGTACTTCTCTGGAGCACGAAAAGTAGCTGCGTCCGCTTGAAAGAAGGAAATTTTCAGCCCCGCTTTCCGCGCGAGATGTTCGGCTTTAGCGAGCATTTCGGGGGAGCTGTCCGCCCCGCTCATTTGAAAACCCGCCTTTGCAAGGCTTCTTGTAAACGCGCCGCTCCCGCAGCCGAGCTCGAGCCCTTTATTCCCCGCGCCGAGCTCCTTCAATCCCTCTACGAAATACTGCGACCATTTCGGATAGTCGCAGTCGTCGTTGAGATATTCGAACCATTCGGCAAGATGGGTGTATGCCTTTGCCATAGATCAACGCTTGTTGAGCATCTTCGGCGGACGCTTTCTCTTCTTCTTTTTCTTTTCGTCCTCTTCGCGGAGCGCCCGTTCGCGTTCCTCGAACTGACGGTTGTATTCCACATACTGCTCGTCGCCCTTGTGCTCTTCGGCGTACTTTTTCACGTCGTCCTCCATCGCCTGCTTGCTCTCCTTGAGTTTTTGCAGGTCCTCTCGGCTGAAGGACTCGGGAAGTTGATAGAGATCGACGTCGTCGTCGATGGGTTTGATGGGACGGGAGACGAGCTTGCTCTTGCCCTGCGCCACGATCATGCGGCGGTATTCGCGCATCGCCTCGCTGCTTTCGGCGGGCTTGTCCTGCTGACCGTTGTTGAGGGTCTTTGTCTCCTTGTTGTAAAGTCCGCGCCCCGTCGAAACGCCGATGTTGGGGTTGACGAATTTATCGAACGCCCACTGGCTGTAGTCCATCCAGACGAGCAGCCCAAAGGAGAAGCCGATGAGAAGGTAAAAGATGAGCCCGATCGCCGTCAGAATGGTGATGTTGAAGAAGAAAAGGATGACGGGCAGAAGGGCGAGAGCGGCAAATAGCACGGTCTGGGGGAAGGTGCCGATCGTCATCACGAGCGCGTTGCGGAAGAGCGCCCAAACGCCCTGCTTATAGTTGACGCCGAGGGAGATCATCCACAGGCAGATCAGAACGGACAGCGCGAGCAAAATAAACCCGATGACCTTGGAGGCGATGAGCCAGCCCGAGAGGTCGCTCCCGAGCGCCACCTGAACGTCGGCGAGGTTGCTGCTCGTCTGCGCCAAGAAGAGGAACAAGACGAGGACGAGGATCGCCTCGAGCACGTTCCAATAGTTGCGGCGGATGCCCCGCACGAAGTCGTTTGCGACGAACACGCCCTCCGTCCAGATGAGGTTGCGGATGATGTACATGCCACCCGAAATTCCTACAGCGGCGATCGCCCCCGCGGGGAAGAGCAACCCGAAAAAGACGAGGTCCTGATTGAGCCGCACATATTCCATGAGCCCCGTCGCGTCCGGTACGGCGGGATAGCCCAAGAGAAAGCTCGAGTCGTAGGGTCCGACGATGAGGTCGGTGTTCATTGCGAGAAATCTCCACACGAAGATCGCGATCGCGGGGAGGAAGGTGAGAAGCACCAGAAGGTTTACGAGCATGAGCCGTCCGAATCTTCCCTTGAGAATATCCCAAAAGAGGGAGAAGCGGTTGGTGGGAAGGGTGCTCCGCGCGTAGTCCTCGCTGCGCTCCTTTCCCTCCAGCCAACGGGCGACCATACCTTTACGTTCTCTGTCTGCCATAGATGAAACTCCGTCAGTAAATTGCATTCCCGACAAACGCCGAAAAAACCAAGATACTGTCATTGTACTACAAAACAAAAAATAATTCAATTAAAAATCAGTAAATTCTTTGACTTTTCCTCTTCTATATGATAAAATAAATCGCGTGAATGGCGGCGACGGAGTCGTTGCCCTTTTTTTACAAAAAGCGGAGGTCGCTATGAGAAAATATCAGGTCGGCATTGTGGGCGCAACGGGCATGGTTGGTCAGCGGTTTGTCGGGCTCCTCGCCAAACACCCCTACTTTACCCCCGCCTTCCTGCTCGCAAGCGCAAAGAGCGCGGGCATGCGGTATGAAGAAGCCGTCTCGGGCAGGTGGGCAATGCCCTTTCCCATTCCCGAAAAAGTGAAAGACCTCGTCGTGCTCGACGCCGAAAAGGACGCGGAAACGCTCGCCGGAAAGGTCGATTTCGTGTTCTGCGCCGTCAATATGAAAAAGGAGGAGATCCGCGCGCTCGAGGAAAGGTATGCTCGGCTCGAAATTCCCGTCGTCTCCAACAATTCGGCGCACCGCTTCACCCCCGACGTTCCCATGGTGATCCCCGAGATCAACCCTCAGCACCTTGACGTCATCCCCTTCCAGCGCAAGCGACTCGGCACAAAGCGCGGGTTCATCGCGGTCAAGAGCAACTGCTCCCTTCAGTCGTATGTCCCCCTTCTGCACCCCTTGCGCGGGTTCGGGATCAAGAGCGCCGCAGTTTGCACCTATCAGGCGATCTCGGGCGCGGGCAAGACCTTTGAGCGGATGCCCGAAATTCTCGACAATATCATTCCTTTCATCGGCGGCGAGGAGGAAAAGAGCGAAAAGGAGCCCCTCAAAATTTGGGGAACGCTCGAAGGCGGGGAAATTCTTCCCGCAACCTCTCCCATCATCACGGCGCAGTGTTTGAGAGTCCCCGTCTCGGACGGACACACCGCGGCGGTATTCGTCTCCTTTGAAAAGAAGCCGACAAAGGAAGAAATTCTTGCGGCGTGGAAAGATTATCGCGGTCTCCCGCAGGAGCTTGCCCTTCCCTCCGCGCCCAAGCAGTATATCCATTATTTTGATGAGGACGACCGTCCGCAGGCGAAACTCGACCGCGACCTTGAAGGCGGCATGGCGATCTCTGCGGGGCGGCTCCGCGAGGACGGACTGTTTGATTACCGCTTTATCGGGCTCTCGCACAACACCCTCCGCGGGGCGGCGGGCGGCGCAGTCCTCCTTGCCGAACTCCTCGCGGAAAAAGGTTTCTTCGATTAGTTTCGCACAATTCTTTGCTTCTTGCCCACGGAGCGGCAATAAAATCCCCTCCACCGGAGGGGGACTAAGGGGGTGGGCACCATTCCCAAAACTGTCATTTCGAGCGTAGTCGAGAAATCCCTACCTTATTTTCATAATGTGAGATTTCTCCACTCCGCCTGCGGCTTCGGTCGAAATGACATATCAGGAGCGGCAATAAAATCCCCTCCATTGGAGGGGGACTAAGGGGGTGGGTGAACCGCGCATATGCGCGTCATTCCGAGCCGAATTGCTATAACGAAGTCCGACATGGATAGTCCCCGAGGGAATCTTGTTCCGTCCAAGTACGATTAAAACCAAACCCAAACGTACCAAGATGCCTTCGCGGATTCGCTCACGGGACTACGTTTCCACATTACGGCTCAGCATGACACTTTGGAGGGGCATTCGGAACACCGCCAAAGGAACCCCCTCCATTGGAGGGGGACTAAGGGGGTGGGCAAACCCTTGGCGCCCCTTATAGGGGAGCTGTCACGAAGTGACTGAGGGGTTTTTGAGAACCCTTTCGGCATTCGCTCCGCTCATGCCACTTTCCCTAAAAGGGACAGCAAGGGGTTCTCTTCACCAACAAACGAAAACAAACATACAAAGATACAGGGAGAAAACTTATGACAGGATTTTTGAAAGGCTCGGCAACGGCGATGATCACCCCCTTTACGGCGGACGGGGTGAACTTTAATGCGTTCGGCAAGATGATCGACTACCAGATCGAAAACGGCACGGACGCGCTCATCATCTTGGGCACGACGGGCGAACCCGCCACCATGACGGAGGAGGAAAAGCTCGCCGTCATGCAGTTTGCCGTAAAACACGCAAAGGGCCGCACAAAGCTCATCTTCGGCACGGGAAGCAACTGCACGGCAAAGGCGGTGGAGGCAAGCAAGCGGGCGGAGGCGCTCGGCGCGGACGGAATTCTCGCCGTCACCCCCTACTACAACAAGTGCACACAGGGCGGTCTTGTGGCCTATTATCAAGCAATTTGTTCGGCCGTACATATCCCCGTCATCGCCTACAACGTCCCCGGGCGCACGGGGGTGAACATTCTGCCCGAGACGATGGCGAAGATCGCCGAAATTCCCAACATGGCGGGTATCAAGGAGGCGAGCGGCAACATGGCGCAGGTGATGGAAACGGCGCGCCTCATCCGCGGAAAGTGCGACCTCTACTCGGGCGAGGACGCGCTCAACCTGCCCATTCTTGCGGCGGGCGGCACGGCGGTCATCTCCGTCGTCTCCAACCTTGCTCCCAAACTCGAAAAACAGCTTACGTCTGCAATTTTGGGCGGAGATCTTGCCGAGGCGAACAGAGTAAACGACCTGCTCCTTCCCCTCTCCAAGGCGTGCTTTGTTGAGGTCAACCCCATTCCCGTGAAGGCGGGCATGAACCTTCTCGGCTTCGAGGCGGGCGCTCCCCGCGCTCCCCTCACCCCCATGGAAGAGGGACATCTCCCGCAGCTCCGCGCCGCGATGGAGCTTTGCGGTTTGGAGGTAAAGGCATGAACATTCTCCTCTGCGGCTGCTGCGGCAGAATGGGGCGCATGGTGACCGAACTTGCCGCAGCGCAGGGCGAAACCATCATCTGCGGCGTGGACGTTTCCCCCTCCCCCATGCCCTATCCCGTCCACGATTGCTTGACGAAAGTACATGAAAAGTTTGACGTTATCATCGACTTTTCCTCCGCGCAGGGGCTTGAAGGATTGCTGAAATTTGCAGAGGAGCGTCACGTTCCCGTTCTGCTTGCTGCGACGGGCTACACGGACGGCGACCTTGTGCGCATTCAGGACAGCGCGAAAAATATCCCCATTTTCAAGACGGGGAACCTGTCCCTCGGCGTCAATCTCTTACAGATGCTCGTGGAAAAAGCTGCAAAGGTGCTGGGCGACGGCTTCGACGTGGAGATCATCGAGCGGCACCACAATCAAAAGAAGGACGCCCCCTCGGGAACCGCGCTCATGCTTGCGGAGAGCGTGAAAAAGGCGGGCGAAAAGGAGAACGTGTACGGACGGCACGGCATGGTGGGCGCGCGGGAAAAGAGCGAGATCGGCATTCACGCCGTGCGCGGCGGGACGATCGTGGGCGAGCACGAGGTGATGTTTGCGGGCGAGGACGAGATCGTGACCCTCTCCCACTCGGCGCGGAGCCGCAAGGTCTTTGCCGCGGGCGCATTGAAAGCGGCCGCTTGGCTTATCGGCAAGCCCGCAGGTCTCTACGACATGAGCGATATGCTGAAAGGCATTGTTTGAGAGTTTTCGATTAGAATGATTAACCCGAGGGCGGGGCGCAGAATGCGCCCCGCCCTCGGGTTTTTATTGTTTGTTGCTTTTTTGCTTTCTCAAAATCATTTCAAGGTAAGAAACTGTTTGCTGCAATTCATCACGGATAGCCCGATATGTGCTTTTTGATTTATCTGCGCCACCGTTTAGCAGTGTATTAGAAATTAAAATGTATTCCACATGCGGCTTATCAAAACTATCGAGCCTAATCAACAACTCCAACTCTAAGCACTGCTCTTGCGTTGCTGTCGTTACGTAAGGCACTGCTACTGAGCCGCCTAAAACAACACCCGAGCTTGAAGAATCCGTCTTGCCATTTTCATATACTTCATAATTGATGAGTTGTGAAAAGTCTGCAATGGTTACCTCTCCATTAGTGTAATTGATAAATGCGATTTTCTCTTTTTCGGTATCGACGCATAGCATCTGCTTTTTGCTTTTTTCGGTTGTTCTGACAGAAGCATAATCGGATAAATAGCAGATATGGGAAGGTGTAAAGTTATGATTACCTAGATACTTTAATGCATCTTTCCCAATCTGCTCATTTTTATTCATGACCTCCTGCCATTGCTTGTTAGCCTTATCAACAGTTTTAACATAATAAATTAAACCACAAATAAGACCGACAAAAACAACTGCAAATATAATTCCAACATAACCCGCTACACTCATTTGTTTCTCCTTTTGTCCTATGACAGGACAATTTTAATTTTTCATTAGTATATCATACTAATTGTCCTATGTCAAGACAAAATTAAAAAAAAGGAGAAAAAATTATGGCGAGAATTATCGACGGCGCAAAGATGAATTTAATTGGAGAAAATGTTGCAAAATATCGTAAAAAATTGAAAATGAGCCAGCAAAAACTTTCGAATATGCTTGAGCTGTATGCGGTTTACGTGTGCAGAGGCTCCATTTCGCGCATTGAGGACCGTTCGCGGACCGTCACCGACATCGAACTTTACGCCATTGCAAAAGTGCTAAACGTGAACATCGACGATCTCTTCGATAAAGAAATGATAAATTATTGACGGGCGTGTAAAGTAGGTAAAATGCGGCGCCCCTCCCCTACCCCCCCCTGCTGAAGCGGGGGAGGGCGAGAGGACTTACTTGCCCACCCCTTGAGGGGTGGGTGACACGCGCTCTGCGCGTGACGGAAGGGGTGTCTGTAATTTGAAAAGAACACCCCCTCAGTCATTCGCAAGCTCATGACAGCTCCCCCTCAAGGGGTAGCCAAGTGGGCAAGCAAAACGCCATTCCCAAAATACGTCATTCCGAGCGAAATCGGGACATCTCTACCGCATTATAATAAGGCGAGATTTCTCCACTTCGCTCGCGTTGCTCGCTTCGGTCGAAATGACATTTATTTAGAACATACGTGAGGCAGGGTGATGTATTTTAGAACAGCGAGTCGGCAACATTTCCTAAAATGTCATGTCAAGCGGAACGCAGTGGAGTCGAGACATCTCTACTGCATTATAATAGAGCGAGATTTCTCCACGCGCTTCGCTTGGTCGAAATGACATAATTAGAACAGCGGGGCGAAATGACATATAGAAAGTCGGCAGTCCGAGCGACCAATTTCATTTCCACGGAAAAAGGGAACGCGTTTTGCGTTCTCTTTTTCCGTGGAGCTGATGAGCAGACTCGGACTTCGTCGCCGCACGCCTGCTTTTCACGCTTTTCTTACGAAAAGCTCCCCTTTCAGGCGGCGTCTCCTCTTCCCACAAAAATACTGCGTCTTTTTGCGGGAGCCCTCTTTTCGGTCGGCAGTCCGAGAGACCAATTTCATTTCCACGGAAAAAGGGAACGCGTTTTGCGTTCCCTTTTTTCCGTGGAGCTGATGAGCAGACTCGGACTGCCGACCTCGTCCTTACCAAGGACGCGCTCTACCTGCTGAGCTACACCAGCATATTCCATTCGCCGTCGGGCACACAGTGCACCAACAACGTTTGTTAGCATAACAAAATATGCGCCAAAAGTCAAGCGATAATCAAAAGAAATTTCAAAATTCCGCAAGAAAATTTATGCGCCGTTACAAGAGCGCTTGCATAAGCAAAGTTTCCTCCTCGGGCGGAGCGAGAAAATCGCGCGGGAAGGGAGCGCCGATCGGCACATCGAGGGCGATCTCCCCATGTTTTAGCACGATGGCGCGGTGGGCAAGCAGGGCCGCTTCCCGCACGTCGTGGGTGACAAACACGATGGTGCTGTTTTTCTCTCTCCATAGTTCAAATACAAGGTTAATGAGCGAGCGTTTGATGGCGAGGTCGAGGGAGGAAAAGGGCTCGTCCATGAGGAGCAGATCGTGCGGGAAGAGAAAAGCGCGCGCAATTGCGACCCGCTGTTTTTCCCCTCCCGAGAGTTCGTGCGGGAGGGCGTTTTCCCGTCCCCCGAGCCCGACGCGCACGAGCATTTCGCCGATTTTGCCCCACTCTTCTTTCGGCAGAACGAATTT
The DNA here is from genome assembly GCA_947625695.1 of uncultured Clostridia bacterium. Taxonomy (GTDB): domain Bacteria; phylum Bacillota; class Clostridia; order Christensenellales; family Borkfalkiaceae; genus Gallimonas. The sequence goes on from CANQPO010000004.1 coordinate 29,139, forward strand.
GCAATTCCCCTCCGCCGTGAGGTTGGGAAGCAGCATACAGTCCTGAAAGAGATAACTGCACCCCGCTCTTCGTTTGGGGTTTTTGCCGCCGACTCCATCCACTTCCCCCTCGAAGGGGAGCATGCCCGCCAAAATGCGCAGAAGGGTGGTCTTTCCCGCGCCGCTCTCGCCGAGCACCGCCGTGATCTTCCCCTCTTCAAACGTGAGGTCGATTTTCTTCAACGCGGCCTTTTCGCCGTAAAACTTTTGAACATTTTGCAAGATCATGTCCGCCACCTCACGATGAGTTTATAGCAAAGAAGGCACAGCCCCTCAAGCAAAAACCCCGCAACAATGCTGAACAGGGTGAGCGCCATGAGGGCGGGCATCTGCGTGAACATCTTCGCCTCCTGCATGAGCCCGCCGAGGCTCCTGTACGTATTGGCAAGAACTTCGCCCGAGATGGTGATTTTAAGGCCCATGGAGAAGATCCCGCCCGCTTGTTTGAGCACGGGGGGCGAGACGAGTGGAAGATACATTTTGAGAAGTTTCCTGCCCGCGCCCACGCCGAACGCCCGCGCAAGCTCCCCATAACCCGCCTCTACCTCGTCGAGCGCGGCGAGCGTCGCCGCATAAAAGGAGGGAAAGAGCACCAAAAGAGACACGATGACGGGCGCAACGCGGGGGTTGGTCCAGATGAGCAAGATCAAAATGATCGCCATCGTCGGAACGGTGCGAAGGACAGAGACGATGGGTGCAAAAAACGCCCGCACCGCCCTGTGGAGGTTGGCAAGGAGCGCCAACCCCACGCCGAGCAGAAGAGAGAACAAAAAGGCGAGAAAGGTGCGAAGAAGGGTGTTTCCGAGCGCGCGCCAAAAGGCGGCGTCTATGAAGAGCCGCCCCATTTCACGGCATGCGTCCCAAAAGGAGGGAAGCAAATATTCGTTGCGCACGACCGCCGCGGCAATCAGCCACGCCGCCCACAAAAAGAGGAGCGCGAGCGCCGAAAACAACAGTTCCTTTTTCAAAACTTAACCCATGTAGAAGAAATCGTCCGCGGGCTTTGCGGTGGAGTTGGGGTTGACGGCAATGAGTTTATCGAGGAAAGCCACCACTTTTTCCTTGCAATTTTTGGCCGCCGTAAAGCGGACGGAGCAGCGGGCGACGACTTCCTTCGTTAAATTCGCTTGGCTGAAGGAGGGAGTGACGCCGTCCTCGCGCTCCTCGTCGAGCAGGCGCAAAATGTCCTGCACGGACGCGTTTTCGAGGAATTCCGCGCTCTTTTCAAGGTAGCCGAGGAAAGTCTCGATGTGTTCGGGATAGTTTTCGATGGCGCTCTTTTTGGCGACGACCGCCGCCTGCGGGTATCCCCCCTCTTCGCCGTAAAGAGCCTGCAGATCGCCCGCCATTTTGAAGGGCTTGGCCGCAGTTGAGGTGCCCTTGATTTTTGCGCTTGCGGCGGGTTCGGGGCAGAGATAGTAATCACAATTCCCCGCCGGCGTGACGTCTTCGGGGGTGAAGGCAACGAGATTGACTTTGGTCGCGTCCCCTTCCGCCTGCGCGCTCTCGATCGTCTGATAGGGAATGTCATACTTGCTCAGAACGACCTGAAGGGTGAGTCCGGGGACGTTGGGAAGTTGCACCACGCCCACCTTTTTGCCGACGAGGGTGGTTTTGAGGTTCTCGGCGGTGAGAACGGCATTGTCGCCCGTCGTAAGGAAGTAGAGATTGCCGTTCGTCACGGTGCCGAGCATCTGATAGACGGAGCCCGTGCCGAGGACCCTCGCCGCCTCATTGACGGGAAGCACGCAGATGTCTGCTTTGGGGTTCGCGCCCGTGACGTAAGTGGTGATGGTTTGCGCATTTACGATGTCGAAGTCGAAGAGCTCGTCCTCTTTCTTGTCCTCTTCGGAGATCGCATAGCAGAGCGAAAGCGCGGGCGCGCCGTCGGGCGAATAGACTTCGAGGTTCTCCGTTTTCCACTGTTTCGAACGGTCGTTGCCGCCGCAAGCGGTAACGCCTACCATTGCGCCCGCGAGGAGCGCAGTTGCCAAAATTCCCGCAAATAATTTTTTCATATCGGTACTCCTAAAAAGATTTTTATTGATTTGAGTGGGGTGCGCCGAGAGCCCACCCCCTTAGTCCCCCTCCGATGGAGGGGGTTCTGTTGGCGCGGCTTCCACTTAGCCCTCTTGCTGTCCCTTTTAGGGAAAGTGGCACGCAGTGCCGAAAGGGTTCTAAACCCTTCAGTCACCTGCGGTGACAGCTCCCCTATGAGGGGCGCCAAGGTAATTCCTTACTGTCCCTCATCTGTCATTTCGACCGTAGCGAATGCAATGAGCGGAGTGGAGAAATCTCAAATCATGAAACTAAGGTAGAGATGTTTCGACTCCGCTTCGCTTCGCTCAACATGACAATTTAGGACATGTGCCTTAGGCGGAATTCACTTCCGCCGTGGGCGACTCAATTTGCCGCACTCTTACGGCTTATTGTCCATGCCGAGCGAATGAGAGAGCAACTTAGTTGATGCAGGAGGAGGGTTTCCTCGCACAATTATTTTCGACGAGCCCACCCCCTTAGTCCCCCTCCGGTGGAGGGGGTTCCGTTAAAGAAGGTTCGCTCCCCCGCCTGAGTTCCCGTGAGCGAGGAGCAAAGAATTGTGCGAAACTAATCTCGTGAACTCAGTACTTGCTAAACAACGTCTTTGCCGTCACGCCGTCGAGTTGGCCGATTTTGCCCGTTAAGGCGTTGATCGCGCCGGCGGGGGCGTCCATCACAACGCAGATGACGGAGACCTCTTTTTCGTGATAAGGTATCCCCATTCTGCCGACGATGTATTCGCCGTATTCCGAAAGAAGGGCGTTGAGTTTTGCTGCCTCCTCCCGCTTCTCCAAAATAATGGAGAGCACGGCGATGCGCTTTTCTTCCATAAAAAAATCCCCCTTTGCGGCGAGGGCAAAAGGAGAACGGCGCACACGGGTGCGCAAAAAATTCTTGACTTTCCACCCCTTCGCCGTCAGATGACTCTTTCCGCTCAGGAACATGGCTATTATAGCATACGTTTTACAAAAAAGCAAGAGAATATTTCAAAAAACTTTCCGCATACTGAGGTCATGAAAAAGAAGATTTTGACAGTGACGTTATCCCTCCTTCTTCTCTGCGGCGCGGCGGCATGCAAGGCGGCCCCTTCTCCCAAGACCGCTCCCGAGCAGCAGACGACGAGCGACAACTGCCCCGACGGAACGTGCCCCAAGCAGAACAACGACTGCCCCGACGGAACTTGTCCCGAACAGAACGGCGATTGCCCCGACGGGAACTGCCCCGAACAGAACGACAGTTGTCCCGACGGAACGTGCCCCGACGAAAAGGAAAAGAGGCCGCCCGCCCGCGGCGTCCGTCCGAGAAGGCGCACGGGGCGTTTGGCGCCGCCAGAGTTCCCCATCCGTCCCGTACCGCCCGTTCCCGAGCCCACCCTTTGAACTCATAACAGATACGGCTTCCGCGCTTGACAACCCATTTGTAATATGATAAAATGACAAAAAACAAATGAGGAGCTGCCGTGGAAATTGTTGCGCAGAGGGTATTCAACCCCCTCTATATCTATCTTGACATCGGTTTTTTGGTCGCGCTGTGCGCCCTGCTCGCCATAAAAAAGAAATATCTCACCTTGATTTGGGGCATTTTCGGCGGGGCGCTCTATATGGTCGTCGATTACGGGATCTTTCACCTGCTCACCCATTCCCGCTCCATTGAGGGGGGAAACCTCTTTTGGGTGCTCCTTTGGATGAGTATGAGCTACGGCATCACCAACTTTGTGTGGATCTGGCTGTGGTACGCAAAGGACAAGCATCTTTTGGAGTGGTCCCTGCTCATCGTGATTTGGTGGATCGCCGCCCCGCTCCTTGCAAACACCTTCGGGCAGAACCTTACGACCATCAAAATACAGCGCACAACGGGTGCCTACCACGGCTATATGGCGCTCATTCTCGTTGCAGGGTACGGCGCGGCGATCGTCTATAACCTCTTCCAAAGGGATAAGACAAAGCGCTTTCCCCTCCTTTGGATGCTTGCGATTGGCATTTTGGTGCAATTTGCGTGGGAATTCTCCCTCCTTCTCGGCGGCATCAGGAGCGCGGAGATCGCCGATTGGGGGCAAAAGCTCACCACTCTCGTGGTCAATTCCCTGCTCGAGACAAACCTCGGCGCGGCGCCCATCTTCTGCATCTATGCGCTCGTCACGGCGAAATTCACCGAATCGCTCAAGCGGCGGGAAACGCCCGTGAAATTCACCGAGCGCATCGCCGAACTCAACGCCTTGCGCGTAAGGGGGTAAAATATTCTCGCCTCCCCCTCAACTTGTTGAGGGGAGGTAGGGAGAGGGGCGCCTTATTCCATTGCATGGTACACTGCCCCCTTTCGGCACTGCGTGCCACTTTCCCCCGCTCCGCGGGGGACAGCTTCTCTAAAATTGTCATTTCGAGCCTGTCGAGAAATCTCTACCGCATTATAATAATGTGAGATTTCTCCACGCGCCGCAAAGCGGCTTGGTCGAAATGACAGATTTAGAGTAGCAAGGCGAAATGACAATAGAACACGTCCACCCCCCATGCTCTCCCCTTCCACTGAAGCAATAAATAAGAAAAAACAGTCGGCGTTTTTCGCGGACTGTTTTTCCTTATCAACCTTTCCGAAGCTCCCGCTCCCCACAGCGCGACCCTCGTTTACACAATTTTGTTATTCACATTATAAACGAAAGGAGGGCGCTTGTCAAGAGGGGCGGCGTAAATTTTTTCCTTTTTTTGTAACTTTTTCACGGTTTTAAGCCGTTTCGTCGGGCGGGAGAGGGAAATCCACCCAAAAACAGCTCCCCTTCCCCTCTTCGGATAAGACGCCGAAGGGGATGTTGTACTTTTTAAGCACGCTCTTTACGATGGAGAGCCCCAGCCCCGTCCCCTGCACGGGACGCTTGTGCATCTCGGAGGAGCGGTAGTAACGCTCCCAAATGGTGTCGAGCTCCTCGGGCGGGATCCCCTTTCCGCTGTCCTGCACCTCGAAGCGCGCGCAGCGCTCCTGCTTTTTGAGGCGGACGATCACCCGCTTGTCCTCGCCCGTATAGTTGAAGGCGTTCCCGATGAGGTTGTAGAGCACCTGCTCCACTCTCCCCTTTCCGGCGTAGGTGTAGACGTCCTCGTCTATCTCCGTCTCAAGGGTATAGCCCTGCGTCTCGGTGAGGTAGCCGAACCTGCCCGCCACGGCGTACACATCCTCGGTGAGGTTGAACACGGTGCGCTCCGTCTCGTCGATCCCCGCCTGCAGGCGTGAAAGGTCGAGCACGTCCCCCACGAGGGCGGCGAGCCTGTCCGTCTCCTCGATGATGATGCGGGTGTGCTTTTCCCGCTTTTCGGGGTCGTCGCCCGAGATCTCGCGGATCATGGCGGCATACGCCTTGATCATGGTAAGCGGGGTCTTGAAGTCGTGCGAAACGTTGGCGATGAGCTCCTTTTGCATGCGGTCGGTCTTTCCGATCTCACTGCCCGCATAGTCGATGGAGCCGCTCAGCTCGTTGAGTTCGGTGCAGAAGTAGGTCTTCCCCGTTCCGCTCTCGTAATTCCCCCGCGCGAGCTCCTTCGCCCGCTCGGTGACTTCGGTGACAGGCTTGGTGATGAGCATGGACATAAACCCACTCACCACAAAGGAGAGCGCCACCGCAAACAGCGCGGTGATGAGGGTGTACCACGTCATATCGGAGGAGAGACGGTGCAGAAGCTCGAAGGAACTCGTGAGGTACACATAGTGCTCCTTCCCCCATAGGGTGATCATAAAGGAATATCCCGCGGAGTTGTCCGTCTCGATCTCCGCGTGGATATTCGCGGTATCCACCCCCTTGCCGCTCTCTTCGCACTCTTTGATGAAGCTGTCGAAACTCTCGCGGATCTTGGCGATCACCGAGGGGAAGTCCTCTTCCTCTGGAAGGTCGGGAAAGACGATCTCGCCGTCCTCCGAAAGGAGATAGACGCTCACGTTGTACTCGTTGGTGACGGAGAGCAGAATTTTGCTCACTTCGGCAATGGGAAGTTTGCTCGAGCCGAGCCGCACGCTGAGGCTCTGCGCCGCTTCCTGCAAGTTCTTTTTGATCTGCTCGGAGTATCTGCGGTTGAGCTGGAAATTCTGCACGAGCGCAAACAGTCCGATAAACAGAATGGCGAAGATGAGAAAACTCAGCCATAAGATGAGATTGAGGTTGAGCGAGCGGACCTTCTTTGCGCCCCTCTTTTTTGTTTGCTTCAATTCTTTTTTCATATCAGGCTTCGAATTTATAGCCAAGCCCCCGCAGGGTGACGATGAATTTGCGGTATTCCTTCAGATTGCCGCGGAGCATCTTTACATGGGTATCCACCGTGCGGTCGTCGCCGTAAAAATCGTACCCCCACACCTGATTTAGCAGCCGCTCCCGCGTGAGCGCGACCCCCGCGTTCTCCACAAAATAGAACAGGAGCTCGTATTCCTTGGGGGTGAGCTCGGCGCGCTTCCCGTCCACATAGACGTTTCTGCCCACCATGTCGATCTTCAGCCCCTCGAACTCGTACACGTCGCGGCTCTTTTTCTCACCCGTGCGCTTTGTTACGGCGTGGATGCGCGCCATCACCTCTTTGGGGGAGAAGGGTTTTGTGACATAGTCGTCCGAGCCGAGTTCGAAACCGAAGAGTTTGTCGTATTCCTCCCCTCTCGCGGAGAGCATGATGACGGGGACGTCGCTGAACTTGCGGATCTCCTTTACGGCGGAAAAGCCGTCGAGCTTGGGCATCATCACGTCCATCAAAACGACGTCATAGTTGTTGTCGCGGCATTTTTTCACCGCCTCCATGCCGTCCTGCGCCTCGTCCGTCTCCCCGCCTTCGAATTCGATATACTCCCGAAGGACCGCGCGGATCATCTCTTCGTCGTCAACGATCAAAACTTTCATGATAGCCTCCCGAATGCGTCTATTTTACCCGCCCTTTTTCATCGCCGTTTCATGATTGCGTGAAATTCATGTGAAATTATTATATCATACCCGCCGACTGAGTGCAAGAAAAAATTTTTGAATTTTTTCAAACAAACGTTTGACTTATGCGAACATTTGTGCTAAAATAGAGACATGATCGACGAAAGGCGTTTGAAGATCCTCACCGAGGGGGCGAAATACGACGTTTCTTGTTCCTCTTCGGGGAGCAAGCGGAAGAACACGGGCGGCATGGGCAACGGGTACGTTGCGGGGTGCTGCCACTCCTTCACGCCCGACGGACGGTGCATTTCCCTCCTCAAAATTCTTTTGAGCAACAACTGCGTGTATAATTGCCGTTATTGCCCCAACCGCCTCGACGCAGACGTCCCCCGCGTGAGCGCGACGCCCGAGGAGATCGCCGAGCTCACCATCGACTTTTACAAGCGCAACTACATCGAGGGGCTCTTCCTCTCCTCCGCTGTGGACGGGAGCCCCAACGCCACGATGGAAAAGCTCGTCCGCACCGTAAAGCTGTTGCGCACGGAGTACCGTTTCCACGGCTATATCCACCTGAAGGGGATTCCCCGCGCGGACGCTTCTCTCATTCACGAGGCGGCAAAGTACGCGGACCGCATGAGCTACAACATCGAACTTCCCTCCGAGCGCAGCTTAAAGCTCCTCGCCCCGCAAAAGAGCAAGGAAAGTTTGCTCCTCCCCATGCGGCAACTCTATGAGGAAAAGCGGGAATTCAGCGCGGAGAAGAGAAAAGGCCTCTTTTTGCCCGCGGGACAGACGACGCAGATGATCGTGGGCGCCTCCCCCGAGACGGACGGACAGATCGTCCGCCTCACCCAGAGCCTGTACCGCGGCATGGGGTTGAAAAGAGTGTATTATTCCTCCTACGTCCCCGTCGTGCACGACAGCCTTTTGCCCGACCTGCCCGCGGGACAGCTTCGGGAGCACCGCCTCTACCAAGCCGATTGGCTCCTCCGCTTTTACGGGTTCACCGCCGAGGAGATCGCGCCCGAAAACGAAAATCTGCCCCTCGACCTCGACCCCAAGTGCGCATGGGCTCTCCGCAATCCGCAGTTCTTTCCCGTGGAGGTCAACCGCGCGCCCCTCGAAATGCTCCTGCGGGTGCCCGGGATCGGCGGCAGAAGCGCGCAGAAAATTTTGCAGGCGCGCAGATACACCAACCTCTCCTTCGAACACCTGCACAAGATGCGCGTCGTGCTGAAGCGGGCGCGGCACTTTATTACGGCAAGCGGAAAATTTTACGGCGCGGAGAACGAGACTGCCGTGCGCAAACTCCTCATCGCAAACGAGAGCATGGAAAACGCGACCCAGCTCAGCCTCTTTTCCACGCCCGAGACGGCGCTCAGCGCGCTTACGGGGGAATTATGACCTATTTGACAGACGGAACAAAAGAATGCTTCCTCACCGCCTTTCTTCTCGCCTTTTCGGACGAAAACGCTGTTGTGACCTCGGCGCAGGCGCAGCTCTCGCTCGGGCAGAAAACGGTGTTCGTGGCCGCCGACCACGACAGGGCGGCGCGGGCCGAGAAGCGGCTTCTTACCTTCGACAAAGGCTGTATGGAGGACCTTGACTACCTTCTGCGGAGCGGCATGGACGGGCACGAACAGGTAGCGTTCCGCTATTTTAAGTTGCTCGCCGAAAAGAAAGCGCCCGTGCGCGACATGCTTGCGGAGGAGGAAGTGTTGCTTGCGAGCGAGTGCATCCGCAAAGTCACCTATGAGATCCACCGCATGCACGGCTTTGTGCGCTTTCTCGAGAGCGCGAGCGGCGCGCTGTACGCTCCCCTCTCCCCCGACAACGACGTCGTCGATCTGCTCGTGCCCCACTTCCGCGCCCGTCTGCCCGAGTTTCCCTTCGTGCTCCACGACGTGAAGCGCAAAAAGGCGGCGGTGTACGACGGCAAGAACACCTTCCTCGCCCCCTTGGAGCGGGCGGAGGTGATGCTCTCCGCCGACGAGCAGGCGTGGCAGGCGCTTTGGCAGAGGTACTACAGAAGCGTCAACATTCCCCAGCGGGAGCGGCTGAAGCAGATGAAGGGCTACATGCCCGTGCGCTATTGGAAGTTTATGCCCGAGTTCAGTTCACGCGAGCCTTTCCTGACGTAAATGCTCGCCGTGAGCGAACGGTCTTTCTTCATCGACCACATTCCATCCGAAATTCGCTCGTCTTGAACAAAAAGCCGCAAGTGTGCGGCAAATTGTGTCGCGCAGCGCAAAAGCGTGGTTTTGCTTGCGCAAATAATTAAGAATTTCACGCGAGCCTTTTCTGACGTAAAGGTTCTCCGTGAGCGAACGGTCTATAATTTCATCAGAAGTTCGTTGAAGGTTTTGAGGTGCTCTTTTTCCTCTTCGAGGATACGGGAAAGGACGGCCGCGACGGGCGGGTTTTTCATGCGGCAGAGGATGTTTTCGTAGGAAGAGATGGCGTTCTCCTCCGCGCAGATGTCGGCGCAGAGCATCTGCCGCGGGTTGCGGGTATAGTTGACGCAGGACGCCGAATAGTAGCCCACGGGATAGGGCGGACAGGCGGTAAACACGGGCGGCGCACCGAGCTTTACGATGACCGTTGCGAGCAATTCGAGGTGGTGCATCTCGTTTACGGCGATCTCCACGAGTTTACGCGCAAAGTCCTCCTTGCCCATTTCCGAAAAGATGACCGACTGATAGACGTACTGCAAAACGGCGGTCAGTTCGCCGTCCCTGCCCGCGTAGGCGGGAGAAATGAGGCGCAGCGCGCCGAAGTCCTCCTTGATCTCCTCCAAAGACGGATAGTTTCCCGTGACCATATTCACCCCCGAAATCTTTTTTTTCAGCATATGCGGCGGAGGAAATTTCGGTGACGGTTTTCAAACGCTTGCATTCCGGGCCCGTTCATGATATACTCATAGCGAACGAGGAATAAAAAATGGACGAAGAATTATTCAAAAGCTTATTAAAGAACAAGGAGCGCATTCCCGACCCCATGCGCTATAAAAAGGAGACGATGCACTATCGCCGCGCGGGGAAGAGCGGGCTCAAGCTCCCCGAGATCTCCTTGGGGCTCTGGCAGAATTTCGGCACGTTTGACAATTTCGAGATCATGCGGGACATGATCTTTACGGCGTTCGACAACGGGATCTGCCACTTCGACCTTGCCAACAACTACGGTCCCCGCGGCGGGACGGCGGAGGAGAACTTCGGCAAAATTCTGCGCGAAAACTTCCGTGGCTACCGCGACGAGATGGCGATCTCCACCAAGGCGGGCTTCCCGATGTGGAAGGGTCCCTACGGCGACGGCGGGAGCAAAAAATACCTCACCGCCTCCCTCGACCAGAGTCTTTCGCGGCTCGGGCTCGACTATGTGGACATCTTCTATCACCACCGTCCCGCGCCCGAGACGCCCATCGAGGAGACCTGCTACGCCCTTCATCGCCTCGTGGAGCAGGGCAAGACGCTGTATGTGGGCGTCTCCAACTACAGCCGCGAGCAGACGGAGGCGGCAGTCAACATCTTCCGCGAACTCAAGACCCCTTTCATTCTCAACCAATCCTGCTATAACCTCCTCGACCGCCGCGTCGAAGAGGACGGGTTGAAGGAATACGCCCTTCAGCAGGGGTTCGGGCTCATCGTGTACTCCCCTCTTGCGCAGGGGCTGCTCACCGACAAGTATAAGGACGGCATTCCCGAGGACAGCCGCATCCGCAAGAGCGGCACACTAAAGGAGGAGCGGCTCCATGCGGTGCTCGGAAAGCTCAGCCTTCTTCGCGCCTTTGCAAAGGAGCGCGGGCAGACTCTCTCCGAACTCGCCCTCTCGTGGGTTCTGAAGGACAAGGCGGTCTCCTCCGTCATCATCGGCGCCTCCTCTTCCGCGCAGATCCTCGAAAACATCAAGATCAACCCCTCTTTCACCGAGGAGGAACTCGAAAAAATCGAAGAAATTTGCAAATAAAATACATCAGCGCCGCCCGCTTTCTTTTGAAAGCGGGCGGCGCAACATAGAGCCACAGAAAAGAGCGGAACCGAAATTCCGCTCTTTTTTTACTCAGTTGTCCCACTCATAGTGGCAGTTTGCGTACTGTGTGGGAGGCATCGTTTCGCCCTCGCCCACATAGATCGTGTTCACGGTCTTGCCGTCCTCGTTGACCACCTTATATGCGCCGGTCTTGGGACAGACGTCTCCGCAGTTCAATCTCATGATTTCACCTCCGATACTCTTATTATGGCACGGAGCGGAAATTCTATGCGCCTTACAGCACGCCCGCGACGTCGAGGGAGAGGCAGCAAATCGACAGCAACACCAGATAGAGGGAGAACCACTTATAGTTCGCCCGCTTGATAACATTGAGCATGACTTTCACGGCAAAGAAGCCCGCGACCGCCGCAAACACGACGCCGAAGATCATGCCGACGATCTCCGCGCCCGCCATCGTGATCGTCACCCCTTCGTCGGGGAAAACAATATCTTTCAGCTCGACGACGAGACTCCCCAAGATGACGGGAATGCTCATCAAAAAGGAGAACTTTGCAACGTCCTCGCGGTTTGCGCCGCTCACGGTGCCCGCAAAGATTGTGGAGCCGCTCCGCGAAATGCCGGGGAAGAGCGCCACCGCCTGCATGCACCCCATCGTGATGGAATGCGGCCAGCCCAAGGGCTCGAACTTTTTCCGTCTGCGCGCAAAATACTCCGTGATAAGGAGCAGGAGAGCAGTGAAGGCAAAGCAGATGGCAAGAAGGCCAACGCCCATCTCCCCCGCAAACAGCTCGTCGATGTCGTCGTTGAAGAGAAGCCCCACGACCCCCGCGGGAATGGTGGCGACGATGAGCATCAAAAGCGTTTTGAACGGCTTTTTGAAGAGGGCGAGAATGTCCTTGCGGAACACCCACACCACCGCAAACAGGGTGCCGAGGTGGAGCATGACGCTCACGAACATCATTCCCGCAGTGCCCGCATGGTAGTTCAGAACGAGCTGCAAGAGAGTCAGATGCCCGCTTGAAGAAACGGGCAGGAACTCCGTGAGTCCCTGCACCGTTCCGAGGATTATTGATTTCCAAATCGCTTCGAAATAACCCATTTTTACTCCTTACGGGGTTTATGCTTCGTAAAGGTCCTTATAGCGGTCTTCGAATACGTCTACGCAAGTGTCGTTGTTGTACTTGTTGAGCACCGTGGTCTGAAGCTCGCTCGAGTAGGAGGAGAAGTTCGCCGCAGTGAGCGCCTCGTAGTAGAGGTTGGAGAAGGTGCCCTCCACCTCGATCTCATCCCAATTGAACTCCTCGCCGTAGGGGGTGGGGTTGTCCGCGGAATAAGCGAAGGTGCAGTACATGACATGCCAGCCGTAATCGGAGGGAGCCACCGTAATGGTGCCGGGACCGCCGCGGACCGCCTCCTGCGCCGCATACTCGAATTCCTTCACGAAATCGGTATTGTTGGGGGAGACGACGTAGCCGAGGTAGGTGTTGAGACCCGCCGTATCGGTATTGTATGCGAAGGAGAGCTCGTTGATGACGGAGAGCGCAAGATTTTCCTGCGAACCGTCCTGAAAGATGTGGCATGCGTTGAAGGGCTCTTCAAAGTCTACCTTTGCCTCGTAGTAGAGGAACTTCGAATAATCGACGGTGCCGTCTTGAGCATAATAGCTCTTTTGGCTGTAGTAATCGTTACCCGTTCCGTTGGGATAGTCGGGCTCGGTGAGGGAGAGTCCCGCAAAGTCGAGATAGTTCTTCATCTCGGTGAGGAAGCCGTCGATGGAAATTTTCGCGGGCTGGAAGTTATAAACTTTGTCGCCGTCCTCGTCCGTGCTCTCGAATACCTTGCCGTTGTAGGTGTATTGGCCGAGGTAGTTGGGGATCTTCTCGTACTGCGCAGGCACGCCGTCGGTTCCCTCCGTCTTTGTCATGCTGTCTTCGAAGAAGAGATACTTTCTGTCCGCATTGCCCGCGGTGTAGGCGTCCGTTCCCGCCTCATAGGAATAGTCCTCGTGCCCCGTGAACCAAGTGTTGCGCTGGTCGGTGGCGACAAGTCCCTTCAAAAGGGAGGCGCGTTTGACGAATTTGTTGCCCTTCACATCGCCGAAGTCCGCCTCGGAGTCATTGAGCTCCTGCGTCTGACGGGAACTGAAGGGAAGAAGGATGTTGATGACAAAGCCGTAGTTATCGGGCGCATAGAGCACAAAGCTCGTGTCGCTCACGCCGTCGAGCGCACTCTCGAGCGCGGAGGAGTCGGAGCCGCCGAACTGCTCTTTCTGGGAGGCGAGGGTCGTCTGGTATTTCTCCTCTTTCACCCATTCCTCTCTCACCTTTGCCTTTGCCTGCTCCTCGTACTCGTCGCCGAGCTTGTTGATGAGCTGGGTCTCATACTCGGACTTGAGCTCGCTGATGTAGTAGGAAAGCCCCGTGATGTCGCTCGTGTTCTCTCCCTTGGAGACAAGCCCGTAGGCGTGGAGGTTGGAAAGAAGGGTCTTATACGCCTTCATTCTCGTGGTGGGCGTGGAGCCGTCCTGCGCTTCGTAGGTGCCGCAGTCGGAGGCGGCGTTGTACCCCGTATAAATTTTGTACGCGGGATCGTAGTAGCCCTCTTTCACGGTGTCGATGCCGGTGGGCGTGGTGCGCGCGGTGTCGTGGTCGTGCTCGTCCACTTCCGTTTCGATATACTCAAGTTCCTGCGAATCGAGCGTGGAGTTGAGGCTCGACTTCACATTATATTCCGCCGTCGCGATCTCGTCCTCGTCGAGGAAGTATTTGATCGCCGCGAGTTCCTTCTCCCCTTCGGGGGCCGCGCTGATCGCGCTGTCCCAAGCGGCTTTGTTCTTTGTGCTGTCCTTGTCGAGGAAGTACGCCTGCGCATATTGGACATAGAGCTGGCGGTTGACGAGCTGGTTCTTCAGCATTTCGTACACATCCGCGGGCTGCATGCCGTAGGAGTTCACATAGGTGCTCCCCACGCTCGCGTAGCTTGCCACAAGGTCGCGCTTTAAAATATCGCTCGCCTTGATCGTTCCCTTGAGGGAGGCATAGTCCTCGCTCTTGGTGAGATCGACGGTCGCCACCACTTGCTCGAGATCCTTTTTGAGGTTGTTCGTTACGAGCGCACAACCTGTCATGCTCCCTAAGGCGAGACAGGAAGCAAGAGCAAGCGCAGCTATTTTTGTCTTTTTGAATTTCATAAATTTTATCACTCCGGACCGTTGTTCTTTTCCGCGGAAATATTCCCCGCAGTTTCATACCAAACTATTATAACGCATTTTCAAAATTAGTGCAAATGTTTCTTGGTGAAAATCACGCAAAAGTTGAAGCAAATTTCAGAAATTTTGTCATTTGCACCATCGTTTTGCCGCCGTCCCCTTTCGGAGGAAAGCGGAGCATGGGCGCGATCGTCATATCGAGCCCCACGAGCCCGCGGTATTTTTCCATCGCCGCCTGCAGACGTTCGTCTCTCAAGGCGGCAAGCTCGGCAAATTCGAGCGTGCCCCCCCTTTGGCTCACCGCGATCTTCTTGACGCCGAACTTTGCGGCATAGCTCTTCAGAACGGCGATGATGAGCAGGTTGAGGGTCTCGGGCGGAAGCGGACCGTAGGTCTCCTCCATCGAGAGGCACACCCGCTTGTAGTCCGCCGTCGAGCGTATTTCGGCAATTTGTTTGTAGCAGTCGAGCCGCCCCGCGTTGGACTCGATGTACCGCTCGGGAATGAACGCCGTCGTCTTGATGTCGAGATCGACCGCCTCCTGCCTCACGCCCGTGAGTTCCTCCTTGAGGATCTTCGCGTAAAGCTCATAGCCCACTTTGTCCATGTGCCCGTGCTGCTCTGCGCCGAGCACGTTGCCCGCGCCCCGAATTTCGAGGTCGCGCATGGCGATCTTGAAGCCGCTCCCGAGCTCGGTGAACTGCATGAGCGCCTTCAGCCGTTCCGCGGCGTTTGCGGTCATCACCCGCTCGGGCTTATAGGTGAAATAGGCGTGCGCAAGGCGGGAACTTCTGCCCACCCTGCCTCTGAGCTGATAGAGCTGTGAAACGCCCAGCCTGTCCGCGTCGATGACGATGAGGGTATTGGCGTTGGGAAGGTCCACCCCGTTTTCGATGATGGTGGTCGTGACGAGGATATCGTACTCCCCGCGGTAAAAGCCGAACACGTTCTTTTCGAGGAGCGCCCTGTCCATTCTGCCGTGGGCGAGGGTGACGCGCGCCTCGGGCAAGAGCTCCTGCACCCGCTTTGTGAAGGCGTGAATGGTCTCCACGCGATTATAGAGCAGAAAAATCTGCCCGCCGCGGGCGATCTCCCTGATACAGGCGTCGCGGATGAGGGTCTCCGTCTCCTCGGCGACGTAGGTCTGCACGGGGAGCCGCGCATGCGGGGGAGTCTGTATGGTGGAAATATCGCGGATCCCCGAGAGGGATAAATGCAAGGTGCGCGGAATGGGAGTCGCCGTCATGGTGAGGCAGTCCACGTCCCGCTTGACGTTTTTGATCTTTTCCTTGTGTTCCACCCCGAACCGCTGTTCCTCGTCGAGGATGAGGAGCCCCAAATCGTGGAATTTCACGTCCTTGGAGAGCAGCCTGTGGGTGCCGATAATGAGGTCGATCTCCCCCTTTTCGAGGGCGGAGAGAATGGCCGTCTGCTCCTTTTCGGTGCGGAAGCGGTTGAGGCAGGCGATGCGCACGCCGAACTCCTTCATGCGCTCCTCGGCGGTGCGGAGGTGCTGTTCGGAGAGGACGGTGGAGGGGCACATGAGCGCCACCTGCCGCCCGTCGAGAATACAGAGATAGGCGGCGCGGAGGGCGACTTCCGTCTTGCCGAACCCCACGTCCCCGCAGAGAAGGCGGTCCATCACCTTCTCGGAGCACATGTCCGCCAAGATCTCGTTGGTGGAGACCGTCTGATCGGGGGTGTCCTCATAGGGGAACGCCGCCTCGAACTCGTCCATCTCCTCGCGGAATTCGGGGAACACATACCCCTTCTTCTCCTGCCGCTCGGCGTAGAGCGCTTTGAGGTCGAACGCCATCTTCCTGAGGGAGGCGCGCACCCGCGCCTTCACCCGCTCGAATTCGCCGCCGCCGATCTTGGAGAGGGAGGGGTTTTCCCCGCCCATGTATTTGGAGAGCACGTCCATCTGCTCGACGGGCACATAGAGGGTGTCGCCGTCCTTGTATTCGAGGGCGATGTACTCCTTGGTGCCGTCCGTCGTCTCGATCTTTTTGGTGCCCGTGATGCGTCCCACGCCGTAGGTCTCGTGCACGGCGTAGTCCCCCACCTCGGGCGCGAGAAAGAGGTCTCCCCTCCTCTTTTTCACCCGCCGCTCGTTCGGAACTTTGAGGAAGAGGTCCCCCGTTCCCACCACGGCAAGTTTGCATTCGTGCAGTAGAAACCCGCTCGAAAGGGTTTCGGGAAGCACCGAAATGCCCGAAAATTCCTCGAGCTTTTCGGGAAGGGGCGAGACGGGAAATCCCCCCTCGTAGAGCGCGTTTTTGAGTTTTTCGGCGCGCTCCTCCCCGCCGCACCAGAGCATGATGCGGTAGCCCGTCTTTCTCCACGCCCCGACGTCGATGAGAAGTTCCGGGAAGGAGTTGAGGTACTTCCGCGCGGGCGTCGATTTGAAGTTGAAAATTTTGAGGGGCTCGAAGAAAAAGACGGAGCCCGTAAACGTCTGCAACGCGAGGTTACGGTAGCTTCCGAGGTTGGAGAGAAAATCGTCGCGGTCCACGTATTGGTTCTTGGAAAAGCGCATGACCTCTCCCCCCTCCAGAAGGCGGGAAAAGCGCTCCTCGTGCTCCTTGTAGAGCCCGTCCAATTTGTCGCGGATGAGTTTGCACTCGTCGAAGATGAGAAGAGTATCCTCGTTAAGCAGAGAAAAGAGGTCGCAGCTGTTCTCGCAGAGGGGCAATACAAAGTCGTTGTAATTTCCCGCAACGATCTCCTCGGCGATGGCGCTCATGCGGGAATAGGCCGCAGCGCTCGGCGCCTTTCTGAGCTCGGAGGAGAGGACGGCGGCAATCTCCCGCTCGTCCTCCTTGGTGGGAACGACGTCGCTCGCCGCCACGATCTCGAGCGCGGAAAGTTTGGGAAGCCGCTCCGCCGTGATCTCGTCGTATGGCTTGATGGACTCCACCTCGTCACCGAAAAAGTCGATGCGGGCGGGGTGTTCGCAGTTGATGGGATAGATGTCGAGAATGTCGCCGCGCAGGGCGAACGTCCCCTTTGCCTCCACCTCGTATTCGCGGGAATAGCCCATTTTTACGAGCTTTTCGAGGAGAGACGAAAGCTCGGTCTCCCTGCCCGTCTCGAGGCGCACGCACTCCACGCGGGAGGGCATGAGCTGGATGACCGCCTCGATGTCCGCGACGAGCACCTCCCCGCCGCTTTGGAAGCTGTGAAGGGCGTTGAGGCGGCGGTAAAGCGCCTCCTTGCTCCCCGCTTTGCGGTAGGTAAGCACCTCGTCCTTGGCATTCAGCAGCACGCACTTCTTTGCGGAGAGCACGGAAATAGCCTCGTGCGCCTTCTTTGCCGAGAGCGCGTCCGCCGTGAGGTAGACGACGGGACGGTCGAAAAGAGATGCGACGAGGTATTTTTGCGCGTCCGAGAGCCCGAACGCCGCGGTGGGGACCCCATTTTTGACGTTCGCGCCGAGAAGGGGGTAATCTCCGCCCAAATTTTCAAAGGTAAAGAAGCTCATCCGTTATATTTGGTCATCACGAGGTCGAAATTCTCCCCCCTTGCGAGGGCGAGAGCCGCCTCCGCCGCCCGCTTGCATGCGGAGACGAACAGGTCGTAGTCCTCCTTCCTCACTTCGGAGAGGACGTAGTCGATAAGGGGCGCTTCGATCTCGGGGTCGCGGATGCCGATGCGCACCCGCGCGAAGTCCGAAAAACCGAGCTCGGCGATCACCGAGCGCATGCCGTTGTGGGTGCCCGCGCTCCCGCTCGGGCGAAGGCGGACGTGCCCCTTGGGAAGGTCGTAGTCGTCATAGATGACGACGAGCTCCTCGGGCGAAACTTTATACTTCGCCACGAGCTGTTTCACCGCCCTTCCCGAGGCGTTCATGTAGGTGACGGGGCGGGCGAGGATAATTTTCTCCCCGCCGAGGTACCCCTCCGCAACGCTCGCCTCGCACTCCTTTTTCTTGAACTTGACGCCAAGGAGTTCGGCGCAGTCGCCCACGGCGAGAAAACCCATGTTGTGGAAAGTTTTTTCGTATTTTTTCTCGGGGTTGCCGAGTCCGACGATCAAAAACATAGCCTGTTTCCCCTTCCTTTTGCGGTTGAAAAGAGCCGCTTATTTCAAGCGGCTCCCTCTTTAGTCGTAGATCTTGCTCATCGGCCTGTCGAGATAGACGTTCTCGATCGCCGCCGCCCAGATGTCCGCCGTAGACAGAATTTTCATCTTCGGCAGCCGCTTCTCCTCGGGGAGGAGGATGGTGTCGAGCATCACGAGCTCGTCGATCGGCGATTTTTCGAGCCGCTCGATGGCGGGTCCCGAGAGCACCGCGTGGGTGCAGCAGGCCTTGATCTCCTTCGCGCCCGCGCTCACGAGCGCCTCAGCGCCCTGCACGATGGTGCCCGCGGTGTCGATCATGTCGTCCACGAGGAGGCACCGCTTGCCCTCCACGTTACCGATGATATTCATGACTTCCATGACGTTCGCGCGCGGACGGCGCTTGTCGATGATCGCCATGGGACAGCCGAGCCGCTCCGCCACCTTGCGCGAGCGGGTGACCGAACCGATGTCGGGAGAGACGACGATGAAGTCGTCCCCGAGTTTGTCGGCATAATAATTATAGAGAGTGGGACCGCCGAGGAGGTTGTCCACGGGGATATCGAAAAAACCCTGTATCTGCGCCGCGTGCAGATCCATCGTGAGCACACGGTCCGCGCCTGCGGAGGTAAGAAGGTCCGCAACGAGCTTCGCCGTGATCGGGTCGCGCGAGCGCGCCTTTCTGTCCTGCCGCGCATACCCGAAATAGGGCATTACGGCGGTGACGCGTCCTGCGGAGGCCCGCTTGGCGGCGTCTATCATGATGAGCAGTTCCATGAGATTGTCGTTGACGGGAGCGGAGGTCGATTGGATGATAAATAGGTCCCTTCCTCTCACGGTCTCGGCGATGTGAACGCTCGTTTCGCCGTCCGAGAACTTACTCACTTCCACCTCTCCGAGCGCCGTGTTGAGCTTTCTTGCGATCGCCTCGGCGAGAGGGCGGTTGGAATTGCCTGCAAACAACTTGATTTCGTTTCCGTGTGTGATCATGAAAATTTCCTCGATTGTTTTTGCCTTACCTATTGTATTCTTTTTTGCGTACAAAGTCAAATGTTTCACCGACGATTTTCTCGCCTCAAAAAAATTTTCCGACTTGGCAAAAACTGTTTGATAATTTCACCGAAAATTCAATTCTATTCGTGGACTTTGCGGCGCGGATATGATATAATAATGATGTTTATTTACGAAAACCGGAGAAATTTATGAAGTTTCTTTTTCCAAAGTTCCTTGCGCTATGCTGCGTTTTGGCGGCGGGGAGCGGCGCGTACTGCCTGCTTTCGGGCGGCGAAACGGTTGCTTCCGCCGCGGAAGAGATGCCGCAGGGGGTCATGGTCTCCTCCGTCCAGACGGACGCAAGCGGGAACGAAGTGCAGATCAATATCTTGCAGACGGCGGACGGGGAGTACGCCCTCGCCGACTCTGTGCGGCAAATTTACGTCTACGATATGAGGAACAACACCTCTGCCGAGCTCAAGGAACTCTACACGAGCGAGACGGGGAAGTTCGACGACCCCTATGCGGTGAACGCCTACGTTGCGGCGGTCCGCTGCTACGATTTTTATGCCGACCCGCAAAACCTCGGGACTTCCATTGTCGGAGTGAAGAGGGAAAACGGGCAGGTCCCCGTGCATGTGCTGCTCCATTACGGCTACAGCTTCGCCAACGCAAGCTATTCCTATGACGAAGACAAGGAGGTCGTCTATCTTCAGGTGGGCGACGGCAACCCGCTCGGCGATCTTTTCAACACCGCCTTGGCGACGGACGTGCTCGCGCACGAATACCAGCACGCGATCACGGACATGACCGCGGGGCTCGTCTATCTCAATCAGTCGGGCGCGATCAGCGAAGCGATCTCGGACGTCATGGGAGCGCTCATCGAAGGGCACGAGCTCACCGAGAAAGAATTCTGGCAGACGGGCGAGGACGCTGCGCCCGAGGGAAAGGACCCCATGCGCTCGGCGATCGCCCCGAGCGAAATTTACCGCCTGAACGCGGCGGCCAACCTCTATCCCGAATGTCATCGGGAGCATACCCACGAGTCCTGCGACTACGGCGGCGTGCACTACAACAGCACCGTGCTCACCCACATGCAATACAACCTTTGGCGAAAGCAAAAGGACTATTTCACCCGTCAGCGCATCGGCGCGCTGTGGTATGCGACGCTGTGCAAGCTCACTCCGAACGCGACTTTGAAAGAGTTTGCCGACTGTTTCCTGAGCGCGGCGAACGACCTGAAGTTCGAGGAGCGCGCAATCAAGGCGATCGAGGAGGCGCTCTTTGAGAGCGGCATCACGGCAACGGCGGAGGATAACTATCACATGGTCATCTTCTACCAGAACATTGTCGATATCCAGCCGAACGCCCCCGCCGTCGAGGAGGTTTGCGTAAGGGACGGCGAGAGCGCGCCTACCCCCGAACCTCCCGAGGACGTGATCACCCCCCGCTACATCTACACCTTTATCCGTTGGCAGGGAAGCATCGAGTGCGTCACGCATGACGTTCTCTCCCGCGCCGACTATACCAGAACGGACCGCCTTTACACCGTGCGTTTCGAGGACGAGGACGGACGCTTTCTCTCCGAACGGCAATATCTCTACGGCGAGGAGGTAACGCCCCCAGAGGCCTATCCGAAGGTGGGAGACGAGATGTATGTCTATTTCTTCCTCGGCTGGGATCATCCCCTCGACGCCGTCACCGAAAATTTCACCGCCCGCCCCGTGTACGGGAGAGAATACCGCATGTATGAGGCGACCTTCCTCTCGGACGGAAAGGTCTTCTGCCGCACCGCCGTGCACTACAACGCTTTTCTCGAGCTGCCCGACCTCACGGGAAAGACGAGGAGCAGCGGCGAACGCTTTGAAGGTTGGTATCTCGACGAAGGGTGCACCCATCCCGCGGAGACCGTCAATGTGACAAAACCCATCACCCTCTATGCAAAGTGGGTGGAAAACGAGGAGAGCGAACAAGCACCCACGCAAGATATCACCGTTCCCCTCATCGGCGCGTGCGTTCCGGTCGGGCTCATTCTCGTCGGGATCGCCGCGGGACTCATCGTCCATAAGAAGAAAAAGAAATGAAAAAGACGCTCGCTCTTCTCGCCGCCGCCTCGATTGCGGCGGCGCTCTTTCCCGCAATCGCCCCTTCGGACGGGGCGAGACTCGTTTTGACGACGCAGGTCGCCTACGGAAAAGTCTGCCGCTATGAGCGCGCGGACGGTTCGGGGTATGCCCTCTCCTTTAGCAAGGACGGCCTTCTCTCCGCCCTCCCCTACCGCGCCTCCTCCGCCCCCTCTTCCCCCTCTTCCTTTACGGTGGAAAAGGAGCAGACGGACGTCTACGGCAACAAGGTAGCGGTGCCGGTGGAAGTTTCGGACGGGGTCTATACCCTCGGCGACTCCCTCCGCAACATCTACGTCTACCATGCCCGCAACGGCACGGGGCAGTTTTTGACCGACGACATGCGCTATCATAGCGACACGGGCGAATTTTCCGAGCCCATCGCCGTTACGTCCTACCAAAACCTCATCAAGGTGTACGATTTTTACGCAAACGGCGGCGCGGGCGTTATTTTGCGGGGCGCGGACGGAAGCCACGACACGGTCGCGGGAAATGCAGAGGAAAACGGTGAAAGCGAGGTGCGGCTGCTCATCCACTACGGCGTGAACGAACAGAACGCGCACGGCTGGTTTGACAATTATTCCAACGCTGCGGTCGTGGGCGTGGGCGACGGGAATGCGGACGGGTATTTTTACC
>CANQPO010000005.1 GCA_947625695.1 uncultured Clostridia bacterium
GTAGTGCGTGGCCCCCTTCTTGACCGCCCAATCCTTCATGGCGTTGGCGACGGCGCTCGCAATGTTCGAATCGAGAGGTTCGCCCGCGTCGATGGTCCTGCGCAGGGACTTATACACCTCTTTGGGCAACGAGTTCTTCATCACCTCGTCGCCGAAAACGTTGCTTCCGAAAAGTTCGGTTACGTCCATTTTCTTCTCCTTTGCTTTTATTTTATGCCCTGATGCGATTACAATTATATTGTTTCGGGGAGTTTAAGTCAAATATTTCGCCGCTCTGTTCCTTTTATAAAAAGTATAAGCGCAGCTTATGGAAGATTCCACTTCCATAAGCGGAAAAAAGGAGCGGGTGTCCCGCTCCTTCTGTTCAGTTTGCAGGCGCCTCGTAGCCGTTGTGGTCGAGGGTGCCGTCCGTGCAATAGATGTAGAAATCGACGTAGTCGGTCGGCTCGCGGTCGGTGAGGAACCAGTCGTTTGCCTTTTTCACCGCCTTCCACTCCGCCATGGAGCCGCCAAAGCGGATGGATTTCAGCGCATTACAGAAGGAGAACGCCGAAGGGCAGATCTCTTTGAGCGAGACGGAGAGGGAAACGTCCTCGAGCGCGGTGCAGTTTTGAAAGGCGTCCTCGGGAATGGTCGCGGAGGAGCCGAGAGAAGCGAACCTGAGGGCGGAGCAATCGGCAAAGACGCCGTTGCCCAACGTTTGCGTATAGGGGCCGAGATTGGCGTTCTCGATCCCCGTACAGCCCGTGAAGGCATACTCGCCCACCGTGCGAAGATAAGGGAAGGCGGGCAAACTTGTGAGAGAGGTGCAGCCTGCGAAAGCGTTTTTACCGACGATCTCCACGCCGCTCGACGTATTCCCGAGCGACTTAAGCGCGGTGCAGCCGCTGAACGCAAGGTCCCCTACTGTTTTGAGGCTCGCGCGGGGAAGGCGCACCGTCTTGAGGTTGGTGCAGCCGTAGAATGCGCGCGTGCCGATGCTCTCGATTCCGTCGGCAAGCTCCACGCTCTCGATCGCGGCGGCGTTGGGACGGACGTCCCCGTCGGGCGAGAAAAAGCCCTCGTCGCGCACGCCCACCACGCGTTTGCCGTCGGTGCTGTAGGCGGGAACGACGACGTCCTTTACCTTCGTCGTGCCGATGGAGACGTAGCAGCCGTCCTCCGCGTCCTCGTAACTGAGCCCCATCGTCATGCGGGAGGCAAGATCGTCGTCGCAACGAGTGCAGACATTATAAATATTGTAATCGTGGCCGAGGGCATAGAGGGTCTCCTCCAAAACGTCGCCGCAGCCGCTGCAACGGCTTTTGCGATACCCGTCCTTTACGCAAGTGGGCTCCTGCTCGTCGAGCACGACATAATCATGTTGATGTTTGCAGCCGCCAAGCCCTACCGCCATCGCCGCGATGAGTACGACTGCAAGAAGATACATTCCTTTTTTCATAAGCCGATTTCCTTTCCGCCGCAAGATCACGGCAGGACGTTTCACCTGTTAGTATAGCACTTCCGCAAAAAATTTTCAACCGATTTTTTTGCCTGCGCGCCTCTTTTACGCAAGATTTTGCGCTTGTTTGTGGAATACAAGCACGCTGAAACTGCGGGGAGGCAGACTGCAGCTCCTTTCGGCAGTGGGCGCCTCCTCATAGGGACGTACCTTTTCGGGCTCTTCGGCGGTGTTGTAATCGCCCAATTCCGCCTGCATGCGGATGATACGGGTGAGTTTACCGAAGTCGCAGTCCCCCGTAAATTCCGCCGTAAGCTCTTCCTCTCCCGCATTTACCACCTTTACATAGGTGAACCCTTCCCGCTCGGAAGCGGTGACGTACACCTTTTCGGCGTCTGCGGCCGCCTTGAGAATGCAATTCCCCGTATAGAGGCTGTAGAGCATCTGCACATAGTAGTTGGCGGAAGGATATGCCGCTTTTCCGTCGAACCAAATCATGTCGGGGCTCCACTGCGTATAGCCCAGCCGCCCGAAGAGGGGCGCATAGGAGGACATGACAACGACGTCGGAATTGCGCTCCATGCCCGTCATGAACGCCGCCTCCGCAAGGGCGCCCTCCCAGCAATTTGCCTGCGGGGCGTTGAAGAGCGCGCAGCCGGAGCCGGGCACGTGCGCCGCGTATTCGCCCGCGTACACCTTGCAGTTGCGGGGATACTTGTCGTAGACGTTCGCATGGTTATAGAGCCACTCGGGGGAGACGTAGAAATGCTCGTCCGAGCAATACACAAAGTCGGGGTTCTTTTCGAGATTTTTCTTGGTCCACGCCCACGCGCTGTCGTAGCTCGGCGTTTCGAAGGTGGGACCGACCGTCCCTACGATCTTGAGCTCGGGATATTTCTCGTGCAGGCGCTTTTCAAAGAGCTCGAAGCGCTTATAGAACTCGTTGGGGCGCTCCACGCCGTCCTTCTGCTTGGGAGAAGCCTCCCACTGCTCGTTGCCCACGCCGAGATATTTGAGGTCGAAGGGCTCGGGATGACCGAGCTCGGCGCGCACTCTCCCCCATTCGGTGTTCTCGCCGCCGTTGGCGAACTCGATGAGGTCAAGCGCCTCCTGTATGAACACTTCGAACTCGGGGCTGTCCACGGGGACGAACTCAGAGGACATATATTGGCAGGCGATCCCCACGCTCACAACGGGGAGGGGCTCGCAGCCGAGGTATTCGCAGAGCAGGAAATATTCGTAGTAACCGATGCCCAGCGTCTGCCCGTAGTGGGAGAACTCGGAGCGGAAATTGTTGTGCTCGTCGGTGGCATGCACCGCCCAGCGGTTCCAATTGTGCCTTCTCCGCTCCACGGGACCGAGCGTCTCCTTCCAGAGGTATCTGTTCGCGAGGCTGTTCCCCTCCACGACGCAGCCGCCGGGGAAACGCAAAAATGCGGGCTTTAATTCCTTCATCAGTTCCACGAGGTCGCGGCGGAACATCCCCTTGATCGCGTTCTCGGGGATCATGGAGAATGCGTCGAGGTGCACGGTGCCGCTCCCGCCGAGCAAGAAGCAGAAGTCGGCTTTTTCGGCGTCCGCTACCGCTTTGAAACGGAAGGCATAGCGGCGCCACTTGCCGTCGGCCTTGATCTTGATCTTCTTTTCGAGAAGCGCCGTCCCCTTTTGGTAGACCCCCACCGACGCCTTTCCCTTATAATCGTAGGAACGCACCCACAGGGAGACCGAATACTTCATTCCCTTTGTGAGGTAGATGCCGTCGTAAGCCTTGTTTTTGACGCCCGTCCCCGCCGCCGCCTTGAGGCGCAGATAGTGGGGATTTTCGGGGAAGAGCGGGCGGTCGGACTTGATTTTCATCTCCACCGCAGCACCCGCGGGATATGGCGTCCAGCCGTAGGAGCCGTCCTCATCCACGATATAGCGATCCCATTCGCCGTGGACGTCCTTCGCTTCGAAGTTGCGGTTCTCGAGCATTTCGGCATAGAGTCCGCCGTCCACACAGTAGTTCAGGTCCTCCAAAAAGAGCCCTACCGTTCTCGAATGCAGGTTGAGTTTCCCCTCCTGCGAGATCTGAATCTTCATAACTATCTCCTGTTTTTTCCGCGGAATTTACATTCCGTCATTGATTTTGTTCGATCGAGTGCGCGATAAAGGTGATGTGGTCGGCGGCGCGCTCGAGGTTCCCCACCAGATTGATGGAGACGTTGGAATTCTGCGGCTGGCACTTGCCTTCGTTGAGCCGCGCGATGTGCGACGCGATCAGATCTCGGCGGTCGCGGTCGATCTCGTCCTCCAAAGCGTCCACTTCGGCGAGCTTGGAAAAGTCACGGAAGAGGAAGGTTGCGAGGGAGACCACGTACAGCTTTTTCAGCTTGCCGTACATTCCCTTGAGCATCTCGAGGAAGTCCTCCGAAAAGATGAGGTCGTCCTCTAAATAGTGATCGGTGTATTTTGTGATGTTATCGGCGAGTTCGCCGATACGGATGATATCGTTGAGCACATAGTGCAGGGAGGAGACGGTGCGCTCCTCTTCGAGAACGAGGGAGGACGAGGACAGTTTGACGAGGTAGGAGACCGCCGTCCTGTTCATCTGCGCAAGCTCGGCGTTTTTATTGTCCACCCGCGTCTTGACCGAGATGTCCTTTTTGAGGAAGGCCTCGAACGCCTCGTCGAGGGTGTTCATCGCATAGGTGAACGCCTTGCCCGTCTCCTGATAGAGGTGCCCCAATGCGACCGAGGGAGAGCGCAAAAGACGCTCGTCCAGATCGGAGAAAAGGGGCGGCTGCTCCTCTTCCTTGCTCTTGTCGCGCACGAGGTGTTCCGCGATCCACACAAATACCTTGATGAAGGGCAAGAACAGCAGCGTGTTGAGCACGTTGAAGAGGGTGTGGAAGGTCGCGATCTGCAGGGTGGGCCCCAACCCCGTCTTGCCGAACACGGCAATGTCCGAGGGGAAGATGGCGGCGAGAACGGTGTCTGCAAAGCCCGTCCAAAAGACGAGGACGATCATAAAGATGATCGCGCCGAAGAAGTTGAAGAGGAAGTGGATGAGAGCGGCGCGCTTTGCGTTCGCCGAGGCCCCAAGCGAAGAGATGAGTGCGGTGACGCAGGTCCCGATGTTGGAGCCGATGATGATGTAGAGCGCCGCGTTCCCTCCCCCGCCGATGGTGATGCCGAGGCTCGCCATGGTGATAATGATGGCGTTCACCGCCGTAGAGGACTGCACGAGCGCAGTGATCGCAATGCCGAGCAGGAGAAGGAGGAAGGGATTTTTGATGACGGAGAGAAGATCGGAGATCGCTTCAAATTCCTCCGAACCGTTGTCGAAGGAAAGCGCCCCCGACATGAGCTTGAGTCCCACAAAGATGAGCCCGAACGCCGCAATGACGTTGCCGAGCGACTTGGTTCTCTCACTCTTGGAAAACATCGTGAGGAACACCCCCACCGCAGCGAGCGCGAGGAAGAGAACGGTGATATCCGACCCCGCCAGCGCGATGACCCAAGCATTCAGTGTGGTGCCGATGTTCGCCCCCATGATGATGGCGGTCGCCTGAAAGAGGGTCATAATGCCCGCGTTGACGAGACCGACGACCATGACGGTGGTAAAGGCGGAACTCTGTCCGAGAATGGTCATCGCGGTGCCGATCCCGACTCCCGCAAAACGGCTTTTTGCCGTTTTATTGAGCATTTTTTGTAGTTTGCCGTGGGCGAGCTTCGTCATATTCTCGGACAGAATGCGCATTCCCACAAGGAAAGTGCCCACGCCGCCGAGGATCTGCATGATGATTTTTACAATGTCCCATGCACTCATGTGGTCCTTTTGCTCTCCTTTGAGCGAACACCCTTCGCCCCTATGTACAAAACCCCAAACTAAACCATGTATTATTATACCGAATGCGCCGCAGATTGTCCATCAGATTACAATATATTGAAATCAATAAATTGAAGATGCGCTTTTTTGTGGAAATTTGGCCCGCCGCATGTGCAAAATTGTCTGTTTTTGTGATTTTGGGTTAGTGTGGAATTATTTATTGACGATAGGGCGGAGATATAAATGCCCTTTTGAGGAAGAATTCGGAAAGCGGGCGCAAAAATCGCTTGCCAAGCCGCCCGCCGTTTGATATAATGATATGGCAAATTTGTTGCGGGAGTATGCAAAAGATTCCCAAAAAAGATTGTAAAGCAAGATTTTTTGGGAAAGAGAAGAAGCCGCCGCAAAGAAGAGCTTTTCGCAAGAAAAGCGTAAGACGGCGGCGAGCAAAAACAGGGTTTCCAAAAAAGATTGCGAAGCAAGGTTTTTTGGGAAAGAGGAGCCGTGGCGGAGCAAAATTGCCCTTGCCGTTTACGGAAGGGCTCAGAGCGTATATAAAATAGAGCTCCCGAAAAAAGGCGTAGCATTTTTTCGGGAAGAGGAGCAACAACGGAGCGCACTTGCGCTTTGTGCAAAGCACAAAGCGCTCAAAGCGGAGTTTGTTGCGACGACGAGGCGTAGCGCAGTTTGGTAGCGCGCTTGGTTCGGGACCAAGAGGTCGTGGGTTCAAATCCCGTCGCCTCGACCAATAGGACGGATTTCCTTTCGGAAGTCCGTCCTATTGCATGATGTGGTGTGTACCACGACCTCTTTTGGCACGAACCAAGAATATATAAGGGCTCCCAAAAAAGATTGCAAAGCAAAATTTTTTGGGAAGAGGAGAAGCCGCCGCAAAGAAGAGCTTTTCGCAAGAAAAGCGTAAGACGGCGGCGAGCTTCGACGAGGGACCAAGAGGTCGTGGAGTTTTTCAAAATGCGCGCCGCAAAGGCGCAAATCCCGTCGCCGTGAGAATTCGCCCACGATGGCAAGGAGTCAAGAGGTCGTGGGCCCTACCGTTGCCTCGTACTTGAACGCAGCAAGATTCCCTCGTGGACTTTTTGTATCGGACTTCGGTATTGCCCGATCGGCTCGGAATGACGCGGGCGAGACGGCTGAGTTCAATATGATGTGCCCTACCCCTTGGGCCCTCGAGGGTGGTGGGGGTGAAAATTACGTCACCCTGAGCTTTGTCGAAGGGTGTCCGCATTATAATAAGGACATGTTTCGACTGCGCTCAACATGACGTAATTGGGAAAGTAACCCCCACCTGGCGCCTTAGGCGCCACCTGCCCCCTTACAAAGGGGCAGGTCCCCCACCCCCTTAATCCCCCTCCAGTGGAGGGGGTTCTGTTGGGCTACGCTTGCTCTCCCGTGGAGGAGGTGAAAATAAGGTGCCCCCTCCCCTACCCCTCCCCCGCTTACGCGAGGGCGGACAAGAACACCACCCACCCCCTTAGTCCCCCTCCAGTGGAGGGGGTTCTGTTGGGTTACGCTTGCCCTCCCGTGGAGGGGGTGAAGATAAGGTTCCCCCTCCCCTACCCCTCCCCCGCTTACGCGAGGGCGGGCAAGGACACCACCCACCCCCTTAGTCCCCCTCCAGTGGAGGGGGTTCTGTTGGGTTACGCTTGCCCTCCCGTGGAGGGGGTAATGCGAGAAACAGCGAGGAAATTATCCTCGCTGTTTCTGTGGATCGCTCAAAGCGTCCTCGGAACGCTTGCCAATACTACTTTTTGCAACGCGACCATTTAATACGTTGTGTAGCCGTGGAGCGTTTCATCACCGCCCAATATTTTAATCGTATTGCCGTCCGCATCTTTGATTGTGATTGTAATAGCAACATGCCCGTAATTCTTTTTTGAATTTCCATCGGGAGTAACCGTTACTTGATCGGACAGATTCAATCCGCCTACCTGTTGATCGGTATACTCATGAGTAGCATGATTTGTCTCCCCCTCATAGTTAGTATTATTATTAGCCCAAAAACGATAGACAATATCAATCATTATCGACTCGCGAGGAGCACCCTCAAACGAAAGAACAGACAGATTGGCTATAATCGTGTGCTTTGCAGCTCCGCCAAACAATCCACCGCCCGAACGGCTACCATTAACGGAAAGCGCTATCGGCGTGCTTGCCCACAGTGCTTCTACTCTGGTCTCAGCGGAGTTTTCGGCGAGTTCGAGCTTTTCGACTTTTGTCCACTTGCCGTCCGAGCCCTGTGTGAACCAGCCGAGGAAGGTGTAGCCATCGCGCGTGGGCGTCCAAAGGGTGTACGTGCTCTGGTAGGTGATGGTATAATCAGTATCTGCGTTGAGCTGATAGGACTCTCCCTCGTATTCGATATAGCATTCGATCGCGCTGTAATAGACGATGGTATCTTCGCCGTATTCCGCGGTGAACGTGGAGCCGTAAGGATCGTAATGGAAGGAGGTCGTACCCCATTTGCCTTTGCGGTTGCCGATGCTTCGGATCTCGCTGCTTGCGGGAAGATCGTAGACGTCTTTCTCGGCCGTGATCTCGTCCGTTTTGATGACGCCCGTGTTATCGGAATAGGTAACGGTCGATTCGAGATAGAGACGAGTCTTGAACACGTATTTTCCGGTCGGATGACCGCCGTCATATTCGGCCTCCCACTTTTCAGGATCGAGGCAAGCATCGGCGCGGAAGGTGACCTCCTTGAGTTCGGTCACGTACACGGGGTAGATATCCATGTTGCCCGTGATCTCCCTGTGCGGCCAGATGTACGTTCTGCCCTCTTCGGTCGTCTGCGGGCAGATGATGTTATGGCTCTCGGCGAGTTCGTCGGCATAGACATGGGAGCTTGAGGAGAGTTGCCCGTCAAAGTTGAGCGCATCACCGAAGAAACTGCTGTTGAAGCTCCCCGTGTAGTTAATGCGGATATCGGATACGGAGCCGCAGTCGGCGCCATTCACACTCTTGAAGTTTACGGTGTAGGTCGCAGTAGAGACGACCGCAACGTCATGTACGACGACCTTAGCATTGCCGCAGGCAAAGGTAAGTTCTACTGCCGCGCCGGCGTAGGACGCACCCTTTGACAAGAAGCCGTACTTCGCTGTCGTCATGCCGCTGTCGCCGAAATCAAAGATGTTGCTTCCGTCGTCCTTCTTTGTGAGTTTGAACTCTCTGCCCCCTTGCAATGTCTCGTTGCCGTTATTGCCGCAGAGAATATAGACTCCGGTCGTCGTCTGCGAAACACCCATTTTGTCATAGATTTCTTCACTGAACGTACCGTGGGGGAGCCCTCCCTTCGAGGTACCGGAGATAGAATAGGTGGCCGCAAAGTTGCTGCCGCTCCGCTCGATGGCCGTAATGGTGAGCTTGACCTGCTCGATCCACAAGGCGTAGAGCTCAACGTCGTATGCCTTTTCGCTGTTCGTCGCAGCGTTGTCGTCTACACGGTACTCCGCGACGTCGGTGACCATCTTCCAGCCTGCTTCATCCTGCGCAAACCATGCAAGAAGTTGATAGCCGTCGTCCGAGGTGGGCTTAAATACGTTCTCAATCTTCGTCTCGGCGTCCAGGAATATCGCGTCGTGATAGTAGCCCTTACCCGCAGTGTAACTATTGAGAGAAGCTGTTTCGATGTCGCTATAGAAGCGCACGGTGATGGAGTTGTTCTTCCAATGAGCGAAGATGGTGTTCTGCTCGTCGAAGTTGTCGCTATCGCCGACCTTCCACCCAAAGGCGTCTTTGATGACGTCGTCGTTGATGTCCTCAATTTGTATGCCACCGCCGAAGCGTTCGGTGTAGAAGCCCATGAAGTCGTAGCCGTCCTTCTTGAGCCCCTCGGCATGATGGGCGAGCGTTGTGCCGTTTTCGAGGGTCACCTGATTGCTGCCGTACACGTAGAGGAGCTTCCGCACATAGTACACGTCGCCCTGCACGCCCTTGCCATCGTCGAATGCGCCATCGATGCGCTTGAAGCCGTTTGCCGCATAATCTTTGAGCGGATAGAGCGAATACTGGTGAATGACGTAGGTGATGGGCGTGTACTTTGCCCTGATGACGATCTTGCCATCCGCTCCGTCGCCCCTTTCCGGCACGACATAGCTATTGAGGTCGATATTCCATTCGCCCGTGTAACCGTCCCTGTGCGGCACGGCGGGAAGGTCTTCTTGAGTGAGGGAAGAGCCGATCTGCTTGTTTCTCGGCTCGATCTCATCGAAGATGTTGCCGGTTTCGTCCCCAAAGTACACATTGACGCCAACCTCTTCCCAAACCGCCGTAAAGGTGGTGGCGGCCAAAACATTTGGCAAATGATCCATGTAGGTCTTGTCGCTCTGCCAGCCCGTGAGAATATACACATACTCGCCGACCTCTGCTTGGACATTGAGGCAAAGTTTGAAGATGGAGTCGTAGGTGAACGTGTAGGTTGCAACGTACTTTCCGTCTTGCAACGTGAAATCTACGCCGTCCCAATCTGTGATCGGGTATGCGCTCTCGAAGGTGATGTTATACTTGTTAGGCGTGTACTGCGCGGTGAACGTCTTGTTTTCCACTTCCTCCGAGAAGGTTGCGGGAACAGCATTATCCCATTGCGTGAAGGTGTAGCCCGTTCTTGCGTTTTCGACCCCTTCGGGAAGGACGATTTCCTCGCCGAATTTGCCCGTGACAGACGTTTTCTTGCCGTTGACGTCGAAGGTGACGGTAAATTTGACGTCCTCCCAGACGGCGGTAAGCTCGAGCGCATTCTCGCTGTCGAGATGCTGCCACTTGGCAAGGTCGGTGATGATGTGTCCCTCCGGGCACTTAAAGCCGACGAGTTCCTTGACAAAACCGTCCCCTCTCGCCCGCGTGCCGATATGAAGATCGTATGGACTGTTATAGGTATAATTGTCTGTCTTGACATATTGGCCGCCGGAAGAGACAAAGCCGGCAGACGGGATATCGTAGTCGCTCGTGAAGCAGACGGTGTAAGTATTGGGAACCTCCACCGCATTGATCTCCATCTTGGGTTCGAGACTCGTAGGCTTCTTCCACTCCCAATGATAGCCAAGCGCAGGCTCGGGCGCGCCCTCGAAGGAAGGATATTTGAGCTCGCTGTAAAACTCTTTCGTCAGCATGTCGTAGACGATCTTCTGCTCGTCTATGAGCATTCCCTTGACAAAATATTTGATGCTGCCGAGCTGCCCTTCGAGGTAAGTGGTAATCGCCCAATCGGTTTCGACAACCTTTTGGCTCATGGCGTGATCGAGCGTCTCCTGCACGTTGCGGTCTGCAACGTTCGTAACGCCATAGTCCATCACGTTCTGCGGGTTGCGGTAGCGAAGGTCGGCGTTCAAATTGAGAATGGACGCGACCGTGAGCGACGCACTGAGCCCGCGCAGCACGCCCACCCCGCTCGATTTCAGGTTGATGTCGATATCGGAGAGAACATTGGAGAGCGCCGAACCGGTGATGACGAGATCCCAAAGCGCGCCGCCGTTCTCGCCGCCGCCCTCCGTAAACTTGTACGACTTGAGGTAGGTTGCAAGTTGGGCGCCGAAGTCCTTCTTTGCCTCGCCTGTGCCGCCGCCCGAACTCGAATCGCCGCCCGCATTCTTGAGCGCATTCGAAATCGTGCTGCCGAAGTTGAAGATGAAATCGACCTGGTTGAGAATATCCGCCATGAAGTTTTCCATCGGCATCATGCGGTAGATCTCCTCTTTCTTCGATTCGTCCTCGGGGTTTGTGATGCGCTTGATATAGACGTTTCCGTTCTTGATGGTGAGGTCTACCCAGCCCGCGCTCTTGAAGATATCAACGACAAGGCTCTCCTTGCTGTATTCGATGTGCACGGTGATGCCGATATCGCCATTCTCGTCCACATCGACGGAGATCGCCATCCCGACCTTCACATCCTTGTTGATAATTCCGGCTACGTTCGCATTGATGTTGATTTCGCCGTCGATGTAGAAGTTCTTGTTGAGCGCGTAAGTATTCGCCCCTTCGCTCTGCCCTTCGCCGTGCGTGGCGCTCTTGACGAGGGAGAGAAGAAGTTTTTCCGCGCCGAGGAAGGTCTCGTATTCGCCCTCGGGAAGGAAAGGCGTTACTTTGCCATAATCAATAGCGCCGTGAAGAGAAGTGTTCTCCGTGCCCTTCGTGTTGTAAATGTTGAGAAGGTCGAGCTCTTGGAACTTGCCGTACTCTTTTACCGTTCCGTCCTCGCCTTCGACGTCCTGTGCCTTGATGAGGGTAGCCTGCACGTCGGCAAGTCCCTCTATTCCATAGATCGCCTCGGAATTGAGCGTAATGGAGAGCGTCGTCGTGCCCGCTTTGCCCTCTTCGCCCCCTTCGTCCGTGATCGTGAACGCTTTCAGATAGTCTGCGATCGACACGGCCTTGGCGTCTTGCGCGTCTTGCGCGTCTTGCGCGTCTTGAGTACCTTGAGTGTCTTGGGTATCCTGCGCATCCTGCGTCTCCGAGAGCGCCGCCGCCTCGCTGTTTTTGCCGAACAACTCGCCGAGAAGCCCCGACGCCTTGCCCGTCAAACTGTTGAGAAGCGCCGAGACGCTGCTTATGGTCCCCTGCGCTTTTTCGCCGAGCAGCTTGCCCATAAACGGCGTGAACGCCTTGAGCTGGGCGACGTTTTCCAGCGAGAGCCATTTTGAGATCATGTAGTTGTTGAGAATATCCACATCGACGCCGAGCATGGGAAGCACGGAAGAAAGAAGGGTGAGGATCTCGCTTGATGGCGCATAGAGCCGCACGGGATCGTAACCCGCCGCCTTGTTCGCAGCGTCCACGCGATCAAACTGCGAGAGGGTGACGTAGAAGTCGAGGTTGCCGTCCTTGACTGCCTCTCCCTTGTCGTCCTTGGCGGGCGTATTGTCCGCACCGAGGGCAGCGTCGAGGATGAAGAGGTCGATATAGAGGCTGTTGTCCGCCGCATTCTTCGCTGTGATATTGATGGAGGCATGCGCGAACACGTCGGTGTCTATCCAGAGGTTCTTGCCGTCTACGTCGAGATGAATGAGGGTTTTCTCACCGCGGTGCGTGGACATAGAGGCTTCGATGTCATACTTGACGCCACCAAAGTCTTTATAGGCGTCTTCGGTAGAAGTGACCTTACCATTAAAGGTAAGCGTAAGATCGGTCGTGTTGAGCAGGTCTATCGCGGAGCCGAGATAGCCGATGAACTCCTTGAATTGCTTCGTGCCCAAAAGTTCGGAGGGCATTGCGGGCACTTTGAGGACGGGCTTCCCTTCCCTATCCGTCGCGACCTTTCCTTCCGCGTCCTTCTCATATTCTGCGTTCTTCAGATAGAGCGAACCCTCAAACCCGAATTTGGGCGTCTCCAGAGAACCGCTCAAGTCTATGCCGATCTGCGCGTCGGAATTTTTGCTTCCCATCTTAATGGCGAGGGTCTTGACGAGCTGCGTCCAATCGAACGCGGCAGATTCGCCGCCGCCCGAGAGCAGACCGAGGACGCTGTTGAGAGATTCGAGTTTCGGAAGCGGGTTATTATCCACGGGTTCGCCATCCACGATCTTTTTCTCGAGCATATTGCCCACGACTTCGCGCAGTTTATTGTAAACATTGAGAAGCGCGTCGCCGAGCGAACCAAGCTCGTTGAAGGCGATCTCCACGCCGACCGAACCGATCGCAAGCTGCAAGGTGTTCGTTTTGCGGTCATAGGCGATGGTCGCTTCAAGCGCCAACTTGCCCTGCAAGGTAAGACAAATTTGCGCATACACCTTGAGACCGTCGTCTCCGAAGGAGAGAACGGCGTTCTCGATCGTCAGGTCGAGCTGGGCGCCCTCTATGCTCAGCGTAAACGCTCCACTGAGCGAAAGCGCCTTGTCCTTGAGAATTTGTCCGACAATGTCGAACAGAGCGGTGTTGTCAAGGTCGAAGTAGCCGTCCGTGTCCGCTTCGAAAGACTTGCCCTCCCCTACCGTAATTTCCGCGCCAAGCGCACTCGCCGTGAGTTTCCCGTCTTTGGTAAGCGCAACATCTACGCCGCCGAGTTTTAAGTTGATGCCGAGCGCTTTCATCAGCTCTGTACCCTTGACGGCGAGGGAGAGCGTATTGTCCGCCTCCGTGAGGGTGAGGAAATCTGCAAAGTCGAGTTTCAACAGTTTTTCGATGAGGGACACTGCCTGCGCGTCGTTTTCCGCTCCCACAAGAGAGGTGACGAGGGCAATTGCCTTCTCTGCGGTGAGCGAAACTTTGAACGCCTGCGAAGCGTTTGTAGGGTCCGCACCGTAAATTGTGAGATAGAGCTTCCCGCCCGCATACACAACGCCAATCTGCCTAAGTTCCTTTTCGCCGTAAGTGAGGGTGAATGTGCCCTGCACTTGAAGAGGCTTCAAGCCGAGGGAAATGTCGCCTTCAACGGAAAGCTCGCCCGTCTTATAGGAAACTTCCGCGGAGAGATAGCCGCCCTTTATGAGATCGGCAATCGTGTTTGCGTAGTCTACGATTTCGATGTAGTCGTCCGTCTCTGCGGTGAACTCTTCGCCCGCTTCTATCGTGATTTCCGCTCCGAACGCAGTCGCCGTGATAACGCCGTCTTTGGTGAGTTCCACGTTTACTTCGCCAAGGTCGAAGTTGAGATTGAACGCCTTTAAAAGCTCCGTGCCGGCGATGGCAAGCGAAAGGGTGTCGTCCTCCTCCGTGAGCGTGAGAACGTCTGCGAAGTTGAGGTTCAGCAGCTTTTCGATGAGGTCGGTCCCCTCGGTGTCGATTTCGGGAATTTCAACAAACTTCTCTACGAGTTTAATTGCTTCGTTGATGTTTGCGGATACTTTCATTCCGCCGAGCTCGAGATAGACAACGCCCTCGCCGTAGATAATGCCGATCTCTTGGCTTGCGCCGTTATATGTAATGGCAAATTTGCCCTGTGCCGCAAACGGCTTTAAGCCAAGTTGGAGCGTGCCCTCGACGGAGAGATCGCCCGTCTCCATTGCATAGGAAACATGCGCGGAGAGATAGCCGTCCTTTATGATATCGGCAATCGCGTTTGCATAGTCTACGATTTCGATGTAGTCGTCCGTCTCTGCGGTGAACTCTTCGCCCTGCTTGATTTCGACAGTTGCACCGAATGCCTTTGCGGTGAGCACGCCCTCTTTGGTGAGTTCTACGTTTACTTCGCCAAGGTCGAAGTTGAGATTGAACGCCTTCAAAAGCTCCGTGCCGGCGAGGGCGAGGGAAAGGGTGTCGTCCTCCTCTGTGAGCGTGAGCACATCTGCAAAGTTGAGGTTCAGCAGCTTCTCGATGAGGTCGGTCCCCTCGGTGTCGATTGCGGGAAGGGTGATAAACTTCTCTACGAGTTTAATTGCTTCGTTGATGGTTGCGGAAACCTTCATGCCGCCGAACTCAAGATAGACGACTCCGTCGCCGTAGATAATGCCGATCTCTTGGCTTGCGCTGTTGTATGTAATGGTGAATGTGCCCTGTGCTTGAAGAGGCTTCAAGCCGAGGGAAATGTCGCCATCGACGGAAAGGTCGCCCGTCTCCGTTGCATAGGAAACATGCGCCGTAAGATAACCGCCCTTTATGAGATCGGCAATCGCGTTTGCATAGTCAACGATTTCGATGTAGTCGTCCGTCTCTGCGGTGAAGGGAGTTCCTTCTTTGATAGTGATTTCCGCTCCAAATGCAGTCGCCGTGATAACGCCGTCTTTGGTGAGTTCCACGTTTACTTCGCCAAGGTCGAAGTTGAGATTGAACGCCTTTAAAAGCTCCGTGCCGGCGATGGCAAGGGAAAGGGTGTCGCCCTCTTCCGTGAGCGTGAGCACGTCGGCAAAGTTCAGATTCAGCAGTTTCTCAATGAGGTCGGTCCCCTCGGTGTCGATTGCGGGAAGTGTGATAAACTTCTCTACAAGGGCGATCGCCTCGCCGATGTTTGCGGAAACCTTCATTCCGCCGAGCTCGAGATAGACGACTCCTTCGCCGTAGATAATGCCGATCGGTTGCGTCGCGCCGTTGTATGTAATGGCAAATTTGCCCTGTGCAACAAACGGCTTTAAACCGAGTTGGAGCGTGCCCTCGACGGAGAGATCACCCTTCTCTGTTGCGTAGGAAACTTCCGCGGAGAGATAACCGCCCTTTATGATATCGGCGATCACATTTGCATAGTCAACAATTTCGATGTAGTCGTCCGTCTCTGCCGTGAACTCTTCGCCCGCTTCTATCGTGATCTCCGCGCCGAACGCCTTTGCGGTGATAACGCCGTCTTTGGTGAATTCTACTTCCACATCACCGAGGGCGAACTCCATGCCGATCGCGTGCAAAAGCTCGGTCCCTTTGACGATGACGGTGAGCACGTCGTTTTCCTCGCCGAGCGAGAGGACCGAGCCGAAATTCAGCCCAAGCACCTTGTTGATGATGGCGTTGGCGTTTATATCGCTCTCCGCGCCCACGAGCGAGGAGACGAGCGCGACCGCCTCGTTGACGTTCGCCTTGATACGGACGCCCTCTACGCCGAGATAAACGGTATTCCCCTCGTAGATGACGGAGAGCGTCTTTTCGGCGCTGCCGTAGCCGAGGGTGATCTCCCCCGCCGCCTTTTTGGACGAGAGGTTGAGCAGGATGTTCCCTGCCGCATGGAATTCTCCCGATGCAAAGGAGAGGGAGACAGACAGATTTTCGTTGGAGAAGAGCTGAATGAGCGCTTGGGCGTAGGGAAGAACGGGGGTGTATCCCGCCGTGTCGAGCGCGACGTCTGTGCCTTGCTTAAGCCCGATCTCCGCGCCGAGAGCGGAAGCCGAGAGGCTCCCCTCCCCCACTTCGAGCGTCACGTCGCCGAGAGCGAAGTCCACCCCGAATGCAGAGAGAAGTTCGCTCCCCCTGATGGCGAGACGGAGCCCGTTTTCTTCCTCGGAGGAGAAGAGAGACGCAAACTCGTCCGAGAGCAAGGTGTTGATAAGCGCGCCGAGATCGAGCCCCG
Organism: uncultured Clostridia bacterium; assembly: GCA_947625695.1. Lineage (GTDB taxonomy): Bacteria > Bacillota > Clostridia > Christensenellales > Borkfalkiaceae > Gallimonas. Next base: position 16,186 of record CANQPO010000005.1, read on the forward strand.
AAAGCGCATCGCCGCCCGACAATTCGGGAAGGGCGACGTATTCTTTGAGCAGCGCGATGCCCTCTTCGAGCGTTGCCTGCACCTTGATACCGTCGAGATCGAGATAGAGCGCGCCGTCGGCATAGGAGAGCCCCACCGCCTTGGAGAGCTCTACGCCGCCCAAGGCAAGGTCTACATGCACGTCGCCCGCAAGAGCAAGTTCTTTGAGGCGGAGATCGAGCTCGCCCGAAACGGAAATTCCCTCGCCCTCATAGGAAATGTCGGCATGCAGAACGTCCGCAGTGAAGAGGTCGATGAGTTCGTTCACATAGGGCATGAGAGGAGCATATTCCGTCTTTTGGGAAGCGCTGAGCGCGGGAAGATGCTCTTCCCCGAAGCCCAACTGCGCGCCGATTGCAAGCGAGTCGCCGAGCGAAATATTTGCGGTGACTTTTTCGACCGTGATCGCGTTCTCGCCGATGTTGAAATAGAAATCGACGGGAAGTTCCAACCCAAGGAGAGGGAGCACGGAATGAAGTTCCGCCTTGCCGCCTGAAAGCGTAAATTCGCCGCCCGCAAGCGCAGTGAGGAGGTCCTCCTCTTCCCCTTCCTCTTCGGCAAGAGCCTCGGGCTCCTTTGCCGTGAGGTCGGTTACGAGGGAAATGAGTTCGTCCAATTTGAGGGAAAGTTTCAAGCCGCCGTAGTTAAGGTAGGCGTTGCCCTCCTCCACCCACAGCGAAAGGGCGCCGAGCTTTGCCTTGGCGGCGAGTTTTGCGGGATCGAACGCCGCAAAGTCCGTTTGACTCAAGTCGAGATCGACAGTCCCATGATAGGGAGTATCGTTTACGGTGAGATCAAGGTCGAGAACGGTCGGATCGGTGAGCACGCTCCCGAAGCCCTCCGCAAGGCAGTCGAGCGCCGTGATCTCTTTTACAACGGGCGCGTTGGTGACTTCGCCCTCGGCGTATTGATAGAAATATTCCTCATAGGCGTTTGAATGCGCCTTTTCGGTGTTGTATTCGTATTTGGTGGTGGAAGTGGAGACGCAGGGCGCCGCGATGGGTCCGTACTTCGCCGAATATTTTTCCTCGATGTCCGTTTGGAACACCTGCCAATTCTCGTCGAAGGTAAAGGTGACGGAGATGGCGTTGAACTCGGGCGGCGTGGTGAGTCCGCCCGTGAAGATCATCTGGTTGATATAGTAGGCGGTCGCCCCCTTTGTGGTGAGGACGCCGTTCACCTCTTCCTGCCATGTTTCGGGCTTCAATTCGTAAGTAATTTGGAACCTGCCGTCCTCCGTCTGCGTGACGGGGCTCGTGCTTGCGACCGTGTCCTCCGCAATGACGTACACGCTGAGTTCATAGGCGGGCAAGCCGTTGGTCGCCTTGAAGCCGTTCTCGCCGCCGATCGTCATGATGTTGTAGGGCGCGCCCGTCTGCCAAACGGTGTTCAGGCCGTCGTAATTTTTGGAGGCGGGTTTGCGCCAGATGACTCTGTCCTTGTCCTTGAGGTAGCAAAATTGGCTCGCGCCCTTGATGAGCGAACTCTCCGTAAGGTCGGCGGAGATGAGGGTGCCGTGGTCATATTGCTTGTAGGTTGTGATGGACTGCTGGATAACGGTATCTACGGTGCCGTGCATTTCGCCGTACCAGAGCGTCTGCTGGGAGAATTTCCAATTCAGGCGGGCAAAGACGTCCACGGGGGAATAGCCGCCCGTGAGGGAATAGATCTCCCCCTCTTCCACGGGAATGGAGGGAGACCCGTAGTTGAGGTCCACGGTGTTTCTTTCGGTATCTTTGAAAAAGGCAGATCCGACGCCGTACACGCCGAACATGAGCACCGCCGCCGTGCACAGCGTGACGATCGCCTTCGACGTGCGGGACATCCTCCTTTTGGCGCGAAGATGCAGCCCTTCCTTCTTATTTTTGACAGCGCGCGGACGGCGTTTGTTCTTGATTTCATGCATTCCGCTTTCGGTTTTTTTCATATTTCTTCTCCTTTCCCGCGGGAAAAAGACCGTCACTGCGGGAAATTACAAATATCATAAAATCCTATGACAATAGTCTATCAAACTTATGACGAAATGTCAACAGAATTTTGAAAAATTTACCAGAAAATCCCCCATGAAAATTAAAAATACCGTAAAAAAACAGACTCCCTTGCGGGGAGCCTGCTTTTTTCGCTTCGTATGAGCGGCGTCAGTTCTCTTCGCCCTGTCCGCCCTGCTCGTCTTCTTCCTCTACTATGTCCTGAAGCTGCGTGACGGTCACGTAAGTTTCGCCGTTCCTTTCTTCAAGTTTAATGGAGTAGCGATGCCCGTTCGTCGCCGAGACGGTGTAGGTTTTGCTCACTTCGTCATAGGTGGAGGAGCTTGCACAATACTGCGTGCCTCCGCGCATGAAGCCCGCGACCTGCCCGTCTTCAAAGACATCGACGTTGTTGTAGGAATCGCCATAGTACGTGGCTTTATGCTCGGTCACGGTAACGGTCGCGTAAAGCGGAACGATTGTACCCGTCTCCGAGCTGTCCTCATTCTGATCGCCTTCGCCTTCCCCGCCTTCCGCGTCTTCGTCTTGCCCGCCTTCTTCTCCTTCACTCTTGCCGTCGTCATCGTCGCCGCCAACCTGCTCGGGATTTTCGTCGGTAAGAACAAGCTCGTAATAGGTGGTGGAAGTGATCTTGCCGCTGTTCACTCCTTCCGCGTCGGTTTCGAGATGTTCGCGGGTGCGGGAGATGCAATACGTTTTGTCCGTAAGCACAAGGATGGTCTCGACGTCGATCTCTGTGTCGCCCTTCTTGAGCGATACGTCATAGGGACTTCCGATCCTGCCGTTGAGGTCGGTTGCGAGCAGACGCTCGATCTCTACCGTATAGTCTCCGCTTTCCAGCGTTTGCACGCGGGTGCAAGCAACTAAGTCACAGCCGACAACATTGAAATAAGAGTTTACGCTGAGCCCGAAGTAGAACTTGTAGGTGTATTCGCCATACTCCTGCGTCACGACAAAGAGATTGCCGTCTTTATCCAACTTATAATTCGCATGCTCGAGCTTGGTAACAACCGTGCCGTCCATCAGACGGATGTTGTGCTGCGCGCCGAGGTCCACATCGAGATACTGTTCCGTTAGATCGCCCTGCTCGTCGTACTCGCGCACGATGGTAATGTTCCCGTAAACGTTTTCAAACGTTCCCGAATAACCGAACATCGCAAGGAGGAAATAGAGAGCGTAATAGTAGTTGCTGTTTGCTCTTTGGATATAACGAAGCCCCACGACCTCATAGGTGTTGCCTTCTTCGCCGTGATAGGTCACTTCGATATCGAACCGATAGCCGGCGATGAGAAGGTAAAGCGCAAATTCCTCTTCTTGCCCTTCCTGCTCTTCCTCCCCTTCTGCGCTTATGATCTCGCGCACGACGGTGCATTGAAGCGCCTGCTCCTCGCCTTCGAAGGCGACTGCGCCGGTCACGCTGAATTCCGCACTGCCCGTAGGCTGGAAGGTGAGCAGACGGAGCGGCTTTTTGATCAAGTCGCCGTTCTCGTCTTCTTCGTAAGGAGCGGGATATTTATCTTTGGTGCTCTCCGCACGCTCGAAGCGGATGGGGAACCCGTTGTTGTTGATATAGGTGACGTCCTTGAAGGTGATGGTATCCTCAAACTTGCCGATCTCTTCAGACACAAAGCCGTATTCGTTTGCGTTTTCGTTCTCGGGGTCGCGCAGATAGACGGTGATCTCGCCGCTGCCGTCCACCGTGTAATAGTATTGCGTCTCGCCGTCCATGATCATGAACCCGTAGCGGGAGAAGCGCAGCGAGCGGAGGTCGGTGGTATAGTAGCCGTGCTCCGTATAATCGAGCTTTTCGATTGCGCCCGTCTCGGCGTCATAGCGGTAGATGCAGGCGTCCGTTTGCGCGGAATTCATATAGTAGAGGAGCTCCCCGTTGATGATGGTGTAAGTCCCTCTTTCTATCTGTCCGTACTTGTTGCGAAGCTCCGCATTTCCATGACCGTCGGGGACGAACACCGACCAGTCTTCCTCGTTGATATAGACGCGGCTGATCTCCTTATGTTCGACGGAGAAAACGCGATATCCCGAGGTCTCGGTGATAAGGATGATCCCAAGGATGCCCTTGAGTTCGACCTTGCTGCCCGTTGCTTCTTCCTCATAGACGAGCGACCACAGATCGCCGTCCTTGCGGTATTCGCCGCTGCCGATGATCTCCTCTCCCTCTTCGTCGCTCTCTGCGAGGCGCAGGACCGTGAGCTTTCCGTAACCGTCGAAACGGAGCGCAACACCGCTGATATATTGGTTTTCAACGAGCAGATAGTCCGCAGCTTCGGGGCCGCGGCGGGTGAACGTGCCTCCCTCCTTGACGTCGAAGTAGTAGGTAACCGTGCCATCCTCATCGCTGAACAGGATCACGCCCTCTTCGGGAACCAAATATCTCCCCTCGATGACATTCTCGTCCGCGTCGGTATAGCGCGCCTTGTAGGAGAAGCCGTCGAGCTTCAGTTTGCCGTCCTTCTCGGAAGTGAGCTCTTTTTCCATCGCGTTGAGCCGCGTGAAGTAGCTTGCGCTCGATGTGGAGAGCACTACGAAATCAAAGCCGCTCTCCGCGCTGTCTTTGGGAGTAAAGTGCAGAACGGGCGTTTCAAAAGCGGTGTCCTCCGCTTCGGAATAGGCGCCCTCTGTGACCTTGGGTTCTCCCTCTTCGGGGGTGACAGTGAGCGTTGCGCCGCCCTTGCCGTCAAAGGACAAGGTGACAGAGGAGTCCGCTTCGCCCGAGGCAAGCCGCTCTCTCAGCGTCCCGATGAACTTATCGAGCACAACGAACGTTTTCTTCTCACTATTAAGTTCAAAATAGAGATAGGTGTTGCCGTTTTGCACGCGGATGACGCCTGTGTAGCCGCTGAGCTGGGAATAGACCCCCGCGACTCTCTCCACGTCCTTCGCGCTGTAAACGGCGAAGCCGCCGACAAGGATGAGCTTGCCTTCATCGTCCTTCTCGCTCTTATATTCCTCGTCGTAATCGGTGGGCTCTTCGCCCTTGTAGGTGAAGGAATGCCAATAGGATACGTTGAGATTGGAGGCGACGCCGACGGAATAGACAAAGGAGTCAAGCCGCGTGACGTCGATGGGCTCGAGAATGAGCTCTCCTTCGGGATCAAGAGAGGTCTCTACCTTAAATTGATAGTTCCCCGTCTCTTCGTTGTAAGTGTAGGTGCCCTCGGCGACTTTGAGGAACTCTCTGTTTTCCGTATAGCCGTAAACAGAGGCCTTGTGCTCCTCCGCATTTTCGATCACAAGCAGAGGCGTGTAATAGTTTCTCCCTGCATTGCTCCTGTAATAGTACTCCGCATAGCCCGCATCCTTCTCTTCGAACACGCGCTTGAGCGTATTGTTTTCGTCCCTTTCGCTGCCGGTGAGATAGACATGCTTCCCATCATTCAGAAAGACGGAGACGATAGACCCGCCGAATGCGGAATCTTCCGCAACAAAGTACCCGCTCTTGGAAACGCCGCCCACCGTGACGACCGCATTGCACGCGCCGTCTAGCTTGAGCGTGTTTCCGGCGTCGTCGGACGCCGTAAAGTCGAGCGCGCTGTCATAGAGCATATAACCTTCTCTCGAGCCGAACTTCACGAACTTGAACGTTCCGTAGAGAGAACCGCTCGTCGTGTAGAGGGAGAAGGTATCATTGGAGCCGGTCATGTAGAGATAATTGGTTTTCGAAGTCCCCATATCCATGACGGCCGAGCCGAAGCCGTCCAGCTCGAGGAGATAGGCGCTCGGAACTGCCCCCATCTCACCGTCTTCCATGATGCCGCAGAAATACATCTGCCCGTGCGCGATGTCATCGTCCTCCCTTGCCATGAACACTCTCATGGGGGTGCCGCTCACCGTCACACTGCCGAAGAGCATTATAAGTTCGCTGCCCGTTTTCACACCGTCGGTGAACGTCGCATGGCAATAACCCTGCTCGTCGATATAATAGGTCCCTTCGGAGACCCCCGCCATGGAGGACCCTCCCCTTACCGTATATTTGATCCCGTTGTATGCGTCAAGGGAGATCGTTTCGTAGGTGTAAACGCCTCTTCCGACGACATAGCGGTAATAGATCTGTCCGTCTCTCGCCTCGTTGTAATAGGCAAACCCGCTGCCGAAGAACTTCCCTTGAAGGGAGATGTTATCCGCTTTATCATAGAAGTAAAAGCTCTCCGTTGCGGTGACGTACTCGCCCTGATAATAGCTGCCGTACCGTTCGAGGATGAGGCGGTCGGTCTCGCCCTGCAAATGATAGATGACGTCCTCGCCGCCGAAGAGATCGGTATAACCTTCCTCCCAGATCGCGTAGAGGGTGGTGTCTTCGTCGAGGGATACTTTATCCTCCCGCTTGACGCCGTCGCCGTTGCGCAGAAGTCCGTCGATCACCTGAGAAGGATAATCTACCGTATCGACCACGCTGCGCGACCAGCCCATGAGGAGATACCCCTCCGCACGGAAGCGATCATAGGGCAAAACGACTTCGTCCCCATAGGTGAACTCAATCGTGACGATCTCATCGTCCATTCCTATGGGATAGTTGGAGAGGAGGGTGATCTGATAATGTCCTCTTTCGAGGTAAAACGTGAACACGTTGCTCGCGGGGTCCTCGGAGAGCGGACCGCTCTTGACTTCCCCTGCGTGCTCGGCGACTTCATAGCCCTTTACGGTGACGTCGGGGGTATAGTTCGCCGCGGGATAGTCGTAGCCTACAATATCCTCGCCCTGCTCAAACCCGTCACCTTCCTTCTGCAGCCAAACGTGCACGGTATAGCCCACCTTGTAGCGCGCGGTGAGCGTGACTTCGCTCTTCGGCATCTTGGCGCTCGGAGAAAGCGCGGCGCCGTTCATCTGCCACTCGCCGAATTGCCAGCCCGTGCGGGTGGGAACAAGGTCTTTTACAACGTCGGCAATCGTCTGCCCCTCTTTGGCATACAATTTCGGAGCGGAAAGCTGCCCGCCGCCGAGTTCGAGCTTGATCTCATACATCTGCTCCCACTTGGCATAGAAGGTCTTACTGCTCTCCGCAACGACGGAAGTTACGGCATTGCCCGAAAGGTCGGCATTTTCGTACCAACCCTCGAAGCTGTACCCCTCCCTCTCGGGCGTGGGCAGCTGTACTTCGTCTCCGACAACCGCTACGATCTCCTCGATCGGAGCGCCGCCGTTTGTCTCGAAGCTCAATTTCACATCTTTTGTGGAGCAACCCGCCAGCACAAGACAGATCGCACTTGCAAAGAGCAAAATGCACGTGAGAATTTTCTTTCTGAAACTCTTCATAAGGTTCTCCTTCTCATTTTATTTTTCCGCTTTTATGCTTCTGTGGGTGCATAGACTGCATAAAGCGTGATATTTTCGGGAAGCGTGGGAAGATCGGACATCGCATATTCCGCCTCCGTCGCATTCTCAACCGTGGACCAGCCGAGGAAGGTATATCCCGCGCGAGCGGGCGCCGAAAGTCCGCCGCGCGCCGTTGTTCCGCTGATCCCCGACGACGAAATGGAAGAAACATACCCCTCCTCGGACACGGCAGTCCCCCAGACAACGGGACGGAACGAGGCGTTCCACCTTGCGCTCCAACCGTCGGGAGCCGTTTCAAACGGAGCGTAAACCGTCAACCCGACGCAGCCGTAGAAAGCATATCTGCCCATCTTCTCGATGCTCTCGGGCAAAACGACGGAATCCAATCCGCAATAGAGGAAGGCAAACTCGCCCACAGAGCGGAGCCCTGCGGGAAGGGTGACCTCCTTCAATTTCGACAAGAGACCGAAGGCGTAGTCGCCGATCTCTTCCAGCCCGCCGCCGAAGTTGATCTTCTCCACAGCGGCGCATTGCAAAAACGCGCCCTTGCCGATCTTTTTCAAGGAGTCGGGCAGGTTGAGCTCTGTAAGCGTCTGGGCATAACGGAACGCATATGCACCGAGCTCCTCCAATCCCTCATTAAACGTAACGGACTGCAGGGCGAGGCTCAGCATAAACGCGCGGTCCCCGATGGAGGTAACGGAGGAGGGAATGACGAGTTCCTCCGCCGAATTGTGATAGAAAGCCATCGCGCCGATGGTTTTCAGGCCCTCGTTCAGGACCAAACGCTCTACCGACTCGCAGCTATAGAACGCAAGTTCCCCGACGCTCTCGAGACGGGGGCAGCCGGAGAGATCGATCTGCGTCAATTTATCGCATTGGAAGAAAGCGCCCAATCCGATGGAGCGAAGCGTAACGGGGAATGTCCCGACCCCCGTAAGCTGTACACACTGGAAGAAAGCAAAGGGCGGGATCTCTGTAAGGTTATTGTTCAATCTCACCTCGGTAAGCGCCCTGCAATCCATGAACGCCCCCTCGCCGATGTAGCGGACGCGGCTGAGTCCCTCGACGGACATGAGCGTCTCGCTTTCCGAAAACGCATAGTCGGCGATCCCGATGACGTCGTCTTTGAGAACAACAGCGGCTATGTTGCGCTCCGTATCATATCCCACTACCCAATTTGCCGCATAGATCACGCCATATGCATCGGAAACGGTATAGAGCCCTGTATCAAGGAAGGCGTTCTGCCCGATGTGAGTGACGGTATCGGGGATCAATTTCGCCCCGTTTGAGCGGTTATTGAGCGAAGGGCACTTGCTGAAAGCATATGTTTCGATGGACTTTAAGCCGACGCAGTTATCAAACGAAACATTGGAGAGAAATCCGCAATTACGGAAAGCCGATCTGCCCACTGTTTCAAGCAAAGAATTCCTCTCCATCTCCACCTTCCACAATTTCGGGCAGCGGTTGAAGGCATATTCGCCGATATATTTCAAAGAACTCGGAAATTCGACGGTAAGCAGTTCGGTACATCCGTAAGCCGTTCCCGCCGTAGTCGTTCCCGATTGGAAAGAATTGTCTGCAATGCCGACGATATTCTCGTGGAAATCGGAGGCGGCAAGCGCGGTAAGCCCGTTCTTTACCTCCTCGGGAACATAAACAAGCCAATTCCCCACATAGGCGATCCCCTCCTGTTCGCTCAGAATGGGCGTGTCGCGGAAGGCATTGACCCCGACTCTTTTCACGCTTTCGGGGATCGTCACCGTCTTGAGCCGGCCGTCGCCGTCGAAACAGGAATCGGGAACGTTCGCCGTGCCCTCGGGGAGAACGCACTCCGTGAGCGCCGTACAATCGGAAAATACCCCCGTTCCCAATGTCAATTCCTCATATTCCTCCGCAAACGTCACGGAAGTGAGCGACTTGTCGAGCAAAAACGCATAGTCGCCCGCGCTCTTGAGCCCCTTGCCTAAGGTGACGGAAGAGAGCGCATCCGCATGGGAAAAAGCGTATTCACCGATCGTCTCCACACTGTCGGGGATCGCGGCCTCCTTGAGCGCAACGCAATAGTAGAAAGCCGAGTCGCCGATGCTCTTCACCGTTTCCAAAATCGTAACGGAGGAAAGCGCGGAGCAATAGGCATAGGTATAGTTGGGGATCGCCGTGATTGCCGCAGGCAGATCGGCCTTTTCCAAAACCGTGCAACCGTAGAAGCATGATTCGCCGATAGAAGCGATCGTATCCGGAAGCGTGACCGTCTTTAACGCAGCGCAGTTGTAAAACACCCGAGTGCCGAGCGCGTTTACTTTCTCGCCGAGCGTCACGGAGGTCACCTGCTGGTTGTTGCGGAACGCGCCGTCCCCGATTTCGGTGACGGGCTTCCCGCGGTAAAGATCTTCGATCACGACGTCTCCCACCGAAGCGCGGGCGGAAGTCAGCGCCCACGCCGTTCCGTCGTCGATCGCTCTATACGTATATCCGTTGTCTGCGATCTTGTGAAAGGCAACCGCCTCCGACCATTCGGATGCGCTGTCCCGCGAACTCACCGCGCGCACGCGGATATCGTAATCTCCCTCCGCGAGCGAAAACAGGTTGTACGTGGGACGGCGGGCAGAGCGGCTTATGACGGCGCCCGTGATATCGGTGATCTCCAATTCATAGCTGCGCGCTCCCTCTACTGAGGACCAATTGAGGTTGTCCTCCTCGTCCAAGTAGAAATTCACGGGCACGGCAAGCGTCTCTTTCCCGCATGCCGAAGCGGCAAAGGTAATAAACAGAAGAAGGATCGCCGCGATCGTTGCATTTAACTTTTTCATTGTTGCTTCTCCGCCTTGTTCGCTTTGTGTTCCCGAATGATCTCGTGCAGCCATTTGAATTTGAACTTACGCACCAAAATATCGATCAGGAAGAGTATGATCGACGTGATCATGAAGAGAATGCGCGGATCGTAAACCCTTTCGAATTCGGTGACGAATTCTTCGAAAACGCTCCACGGGGAATATTCATCGACCTCTTTGCCGCCGCCCCGTTCGGAGAGTTGCGCAAGCAGGGCGCCGCTGTCCGTAGAACCGTCGGTGTCCTCCCATGTGGAATACTCCTTGGAATAGGCGAACGCCTTATACAGCTCCGCCTCCGCTTTCACCTCGCCGTCCGCGCCGATCTTGCGCACCGTTATGCGGTAAAGACCGCTGTTTTTGGCGACGAAGTTGCAACGGGAGTAGCTGTTCGCCGCGCTCAAATAGGTGGTAACTTGCAAATCGTCCGATATTTCCTCTTCCGGCGTGGAGAGAGAGACCTTGCTCCCATCTCCGAGATAAACGATCTCGCCATCTATCCTCTCCCCTCCTTCGACGTCGAGGGAGGCGGAAATGCCGAGCTGGTTGATGTAATTTTCTTCGCGCAAATTGAGGGTGATTTCGCTCGAGCGGATATTCTCCGTCGGCATAAGATTTCCGACGACGTTGCGCAAAAAGAGTCTCCCGTTGGCGTCCGCCAAGAATGCAGAGGACCATTCGCCATAGACGTCGCACATAAAACTGCCGACCATTCCTTTCCCGAACTTCCACTGCGAATAAATGGGAACACCGTATTCGCCCACGACGACCGTGTCTGCGCTTGCGCGGGCGCGGGTGCCGTAAAATCCGTCGAGGGTGGTTTTCAGCCGCCACCGCGTGGCGAGCCCGCCGCCTTCCTCTTCTTCCTCAAAATCTTCGTGTTCGATTCCCGCCGCAAGATTGGAGAGCGGATCGACGATCACGGGATGGAATTCCACTTGATCGGTCTCTTTGATCGCGGGCGCGCTCAGATCGTCCTGCATCAACGCGCCGAGACGGGAGAGATCGTCTACCATGTACAATTTCCCGCCGCAGCTCGACGTCAAACGATCCATGGCGTCATATTGGCCGCTCGGCATCTGGATCGCAACCACGGAAATGGTGATCTCGTTTTCCCTATAGAATTTTTCGGCGATGGGGAGATATTGATCTTCCGCCTCGGTCGGCGCGCCGTCCGAAACGATAATGATGTGGCGTTTATCGACCTGTTTCAGAGAGCGCAGCGCTTCTCCCGCGCGGCTGATCGCGCTGGAGTAAGTGGTGTTCCCTTGAATTTTCACCGACTCGATGGCCTCTTTGATGATGGCGTCCTGTGTGCGGCGTGTGGGCTGCAAAATCGTCCCATACGTCGTAGAGAGGGTGACGATCCCCACGTAATCTCTGTCCGTGAGCACGTCAAGACAGTCTACGGCGCCCTCCTTTGCCGCCTCGAGCTTATCGCCTTGCATCGAACCCGAGACGTCGATGACGATCTCGACCCCTACGGGAGGGGTGTAATCAATGGCTTGCACGGGGAGCATCTGTTGATAGAGAGTATTTACGAGGTCTCTCCGGTTGTAGGCGTGCGCCTCCCCTTCGACCGTTCCGCCCGTGGTGAACAAGCCGCCGCCGACCGTGCTCACATAGCTGTAAAGCAGGGCGTCAAACCCCGCGGGCAGGTCGGAATTTGCAATATTGTTGAGAATGACCTGATCATAGTTCCTGAGAGCGTCGAGCGACTTGGGCACCTTCTCCGGCTCCATTTTGACGTTGACGACGTCCGCCGAATAAGGGATCTCCGCTTCCTTGAGAATTTCAACGAGTTGCTGCGACTGGTCCTGCTGTTCCAGAATGAGCACCCTCGTGAATACTTCAACGTTAAAGAAAGAATGATACTCGTTGTTATTTTCGAGCGTATCGCCGTTGACGCTTGCGCGCACGACGATCTCGTGAACGCCTTGCTCGGTGAAGGTCTTGCGGAAAGAGACGATCTGCGTCCCTGGAATGAGTTCCACTTCCTTGGTCTCGGACACTTGGCTCTTATCGCCTTTGTCGGTCAGTTCCACAGTGGCCACGCTGCCGTTGGTGACGCCGAAAAGCTCCACATCGACGGAACATTCCTCATTGAGCCCCACATGATAGGTAGGGAATGTAATGTTCGTGACGCGGACGCCGTCCGTTTCAACCGCCTCGGAAATATTGACAGTATCTATTTTGATCCCCTGCGCGGCAATGGAGCGGGCGACCGAGCGGGCGTTTTCATCCGTCTGCTGTCCGTCGGAAACAAGCACGATCTTTGCCGTTTCGGGATGTTCGAAGAGGGTCGCGGCATAGCGGAGCGCCGCCGCAATATCCGTTGCGGTGGTGTCGGGCAATTCCGACTCGTAATAAGCGTTTATGATGCTGTCCGTATCGAACGTGAAAGGAACGGCATAGCGCTGGTCGAATCCGAATGTCACGATCCCCATCTTAAAGCCGTCGTAGCCGCCCTCCGTGACGACTTCTTCCACAAAGGCATCCCGCCTGTCCGAACAGATCTGCTGGGTATCGGACATGTCCACGAGAATCAACACTTCATTTTCATCGTTATGCACGGTGTAGTGGAAAGAAATGCCGGAGAGCGCTAAAATGGCGAGCAGCATGACGATCCCGTGCATCACCATGGAGATAATGCGGTTGCGGGTGCGTCTGTACCGCTTGGAGAGAAAAAAGTACGGAAGCACCGTAAGAACGGCAGCGGGGATCAGCAGAAGAAGCAGCCACGGATATGTGAAATGTATGGAAAATCCTTGCATGTTCCTTCCTCCTTATGATTTATCCCGCGAATGCAGCGCCCATTCCGCGAATAGCAATACGACGAGCGCCGCGGCAAAGTAGACGAGAAGGTCGTCGTAAAAGCTCATGGCTTCCCGCTCTGCAAACGGATTTACGAGCGTATCCATCTCGAGATTGATGTTGCTTTCCTCTGCGGGCGGACGCACGAAAATGTACTCCGTTTGCGCGCGTTTCCCGAAATAAGTCGTTACGTCAAAGCTGTAGGTCCCCGGGGTTTGGAGATCGAGCGTCGCAGGGAACTCCTCGATGGGTTCATCCTCCCCCGAAAAGAACACTCTGGCCCCCCTCCCGTTCACCGTGAAGCGTTCTCCCACCTCATAGGAGCTCTTTTCCACCGTGGTGGGCAGGAAATAATCGAAGAGATTATACATCAGTATGGGCCACTCGGGCAACATGGCGATGTTGGAATAGTGCACGCTGAACGCTATGACGGCGGTCTTGACGTCCTGGTCGTTGCGGGCAAGCATGACGGGCGCGCCGTTGCACGACATGAGCACCTCATAGTCGTTGGAATAGTTGAGCTCAATATACGAACTGACCTGTATATTTTCGACGATCAGATTGCGCAGCAACGGATGATCGGACTTCTCCGCCGTCAGAGGAGTATGCGGGTTATTCAGATTGATCTGCCGTAGCGCGGTAATATCCGAACCGACAGGAGACCCGAGTGGATCGAACAGGAGCACGACGCCGTCCGTGGGAAGATCTTTGGGCATCGTGTGCTCGAAAATATACACGTCGAAGCCCGAAAGCTCGGGGTCTGCGCCCTGCTGGACTTCGGTGATCTTGATATCCCACCGCGAGGAAAGCGCATTCGTCAAAGCGGCAAGAATGCCGTTGACAAAGGGGTTTGCCCCGACTGTATTCCTACCCCCGCTCGCGTACTGCACCTTGACGACTTCTTTGAGACCGCCATAGATATAGAAGTTGTTGTCGAGCGTGAGATCGTCCGCTTCGTCCACATAGACGTCGATTGTACGGAAGGTATGAAACCGTTCTTCGGCGCCGAGATCGTAATAGAAGATGTCCTGCGTATCTTCCCCTTTCCCATAGCGGAAGATGACCGTCTTGGTCTGGTCGGCGTCGCAAAAGATCGTGCGCGAAAGGACGGGCATATCCACACCGCCGTTCTCCGAGTCAATGGCGTTTGCGCCGTGGACCTGCACGTTCAGTTCCACCTCGCGGTCCTCGCCGTAGCTTGCGAGCTCTACCGTGAGCTGGTAATAGCCGTCGTCCAACTCCGCGCGGGCGTCGAGAATGGCGACGTTTCGCTCACCCTCCTCGCGCACGGAAACAACTTCGATTTCCTCCGGAACGTATTGATAAGATTTATCGGTATAGACCTTTATTTTCGCATACGGATTTTCCGCAAGCACTTCCTCAGATAGCTCCATCGCTTCATCCAGATCGGAGGTACCGTAAGAGCAGAGCATCTCGCCGCTCTCGGGGTCCTCTTTGAGTCCGTTGAGGGAAGCGATGAGTTCGCTGCGGCCGCCCGAAGTGACCCGCTGGCACAGATAGTAGGGCGAATCGTCGGCAAGGATGACGGAGACCCGCCCGCCCGCATCGAGGACGCGGTTGCTCTCGGCAATCGTCAGATCGACCGCGCGCGTAAAGCGGTTGCTCTCCTCCGATCCCGTGTACATGCTCATGGAAGAGTCGATAACGGCGATAAGTTCGTTGTCCTCCCCTGCCGTTTCGTACACAATGGCGGGTTCTGCGAGAATGAGCGCCATCGACACGAGGATAAGGATCTGGCAAATAAACAGAAGCAGATTGCGGATCTTGCTCGTAGGTAATTTTTTCTTTTTATATTTCAGACTCAATTTCCAGACATAAGTACTTGAAACGTGCTTCGTCAAATAATTTGGTCTGATGATATAAATGAGGATAAGCCCCAAGACGCCGAGCAGTCCCAGCAGTCCGAGGGGCAAAAGTAATTGCATCATGACATGACACCAACCTTCAGAAGCTCTCCGAAGAGGACGCGTTCAATGGGCTCCTCCGTGCTGACAGAGAGATACCCCACTCCCCTCCTCTTGCAGAAAGAGGAGATGTCCTCGATGAAATCATGAAACGCCTCCGCATAGGCGGCCTGCAAGCCGCGCGTAATGCGGACCTTCATATTCCTCGGGTCGGACACATCCACCGACTCCGCGTCGATGAGGTTCATCCGTCCGTCATAGGAGGGGTCGATCTCCTCCGGCGTCAAAACCTGCACGAGGAGCACCTGCCGCTTCTTGTAGAGTAAATAATCGACTGCCTTCTTCCAGTCGCTCTCGGTGAAAAAGTCGGAGATGATCACGGACAGCCCGTTGTTTTCGCCTGTATCCGTACAGCTCTTTACGCTCTTTTCAATATCAGTTTCTCCGTCGAACATCGCCTGTTCCAATCCGCCCATCGCGCGGAAAAAGGCGTTCTTTCCCACCATCGTGCCGAACGGGTTCTCCGACTTCCCTTCCCTAAGAAAATTGATCGAGAGTTTATCCATGTTCTGCACTGCCAAAAAGCCGAGCGCCGCTGTCGCAGCCACGGCATATGCAGCCTTATGCGGATCCTCGCTGCCCATCGACGCAGAGCAGTCCAAAAACAGCTGGACCTGCATCTGTCTCTCGTCCGTGTACAGCCTCAGAAAGTACTTCTCAAACCGGCTGAACAAATTCCAGTCGATCCGGCGAATATCATCGCCCAGCTGATACTCCCTGAAATCGGCAAACTCCACCGTCTGACCATATGTCTTTACCAGGTGTTTCCCGCCGAAATATCCCGCAAGGCTCGATTTCAAATTCAATGACATCGCCTCCAGCCTGCTGAAGAACGCGTCGTTCAAAAGGGAACCTTTCACTTGTTTCCGCCTTTCTTTCTTATGACTTCCTGTACTTCTTCTCTACTTCTTCAATGACCATGTTGATAACGTCATCCGCCGAAACACGCTCTGCTACCGCCTCGAAGTTGAGTTTAATACGGTGACGGAGTACGGGGAACGCAAGCTCGAGAAGATCGTAATATGCAACGTTGAACCGCCCCTTGATGAGCGCAAGCACCTTCGCCGCCGAGATGATCGCCTGTCCCGCACGGGGGCTCGCCCCGACGCGGATATACTTCTTCGCCGCTTCGGTGGCGCACTCTCCCTCGGGGTGGGTGGCTGCGACCAAGATCATGGCGTACTTCAACACATCCTCCGCAACGGGGATCTGGTTGGCAGTCTTGCGCATCTGCAGAAGCTCTTCCCCCGTGCATGCCTTCTCCGCCACCTCTTCCATCGTCTTTTGGGTGAGGCTGACGATCTGAAGCAGTTCCTCCAAAGAGGGATCGGGCACGAGAAGTTTGAACATGAAACGGTCCATCTGCGCTTCGGGCAGAGGATAGGTACCGTCCTGCTCGATGGGGTTCTGCGTCGCGAGAACGAAGAAGGGCTCATTGAGCTTCCTCGACACGCCCATGACGGTGACTGTGTGCTCCTGCATGGCTTCAAGCAGAGCCGACTGCGTCTTCGGCGTTGCACGGTTGATCTCATCCGCCAAAATGATGTTACTGAAGATGGGCCCGGGCTGGAAACTGAACTGCGAGTTGCCCTGATCGTCCTTTACGATGATGTTGGTACCCGTCACGTCCGCGGGCATGAGGTCCGGCGTAAACTGGATACGCGAGAAGGGAAGATCAAACACTCTTCCCAAAGAGCGCACAAGACGCGTCTTGCCGACCCCAGGCACGCCTTCGAGAAGGACGTTGCCCCCTGCGATCATTGCGATGACCGTCCCCTGGACGACCTTCTCCTGCCCGATCACGTCCCGCGCGATCTGCTTGAATATGTTCGTGCATTGTTCACTGAATTGACTGATGTCCTTTTCTGTTACCATTGATCTGTCTCTCTTTTATAAAATAATTTTTCTTTATAAAATAAATTTATTTAAGATGCTTGCGTTTTTTGTTAGGGAAGCAGCCCCGAGCCGCCGCCCGAGCCTTCACCCGTGCCGTCGCCCGAGCCTTCGCCTGAGCCGCCCGTGCCGATATTTCCGTAATAGTCGGAGACCACGTCTTTTACACTGTCGGGGATGTTGCTGTCCGAACCGAGGCGGTCCTGCGCGTCTCCGTAGGAATCGCTGAAGGAATCGCCGTAGTAGTGCTGGCCGTCAACAATCTGTTGGTTGGTGACGTCGTGGCGCGAATTTGCGGGATCGTCGTTATTATTGTTGCCGTCTTCTCCGTCCTCGCCGCCTTCGCCGTCTTCGTAGCCTTCGCCGTCTTCGCCGCCGTCATCGGTGGGATCGCCCGGCTGTCTCTCCAAGTATTCATCCGGACCGATGTCCTCCACATCGAAGCCGAGCAGGACAAACGTCGCCGAAACTTCGAGGTTTCCTTTGACGTTCACATCCTGACGGTAGGGATCGCGCACGCCGTCCGACCAGCAGACAAACGCATAGCCTGTAGCGGGAACGGCATAAACGGCGGGAGCGTCCTCCCCCTCCTTGACCTCGATATCTCCCTCGACGGGAACGAGTCCTTCGGTGGGATCGTCAATGCTCCCTACGCTCGTTGTCCACTCGTCCGTGCAATACACGATCGTGCCGGTGTTGACGCCGGAAGCAACCTTATAGGTGCATACAAAGGTGCGCACGGGCTTGCTGCCCTCGATGAGCTCCATGCCGCTCGGAATGACGTCCGCATAGTAGAGGGAGGACACTGCGGTGCCGCCCGCAAAGCCGACGACGAGCGATACGGTGAGAAAGACGATGAGCGCAACCGACACCACGATCTTCAAAAGCATGGAGTCCATCGACTTCATGGCATGGACGGCGTCCTCGCGCTGGCGGGTAGCGATGTAAGAATCGTCCCCTTCGAGCTCGAGCATGGTGATGAGCCGCTCTTCGAGGCCCAAGGCGTCCACGCGGACGGCGATCTGCTTGGTGGTGGGTTTGAATTTAAAGAAGTAGAGCGGCAGCGATGTGGCGAGGAAGGCCACGCCGAACATGCCGAGCGCAAGCCAAAGCCCCGCGCGGAAGCCGAAGAACCAGCTGAAAAGCGCGGTGACAAGAAGCGCGCAGCTCCCTGCAATGAGTCCGTAGAAGAGGGACTTGAGGACCCCTTCCTTTACGATACGCTTGTGATACTTTTTGAAAAGAGGATTTGTTTTCATGTTTTTACACTCCTATCCTTTTTTTCTTATATATGCATATGCCCTCCGCGAAGATCCAAGCGGAAATTCGCGGGGGGAAACTGCATTCGTCAGATGAAACTCACCGACATTTCGGGGATGGCTCCCCTTTCGGCGTTATGCCTCCGGTTCGTAGTCAAAGATGACCTGAGCTGCGATGTCTTTCAACCATGCCACGCCGCAGGAAGCGCAAGTTTCGAAGCGGCTGTTGCGCACGCGGATCTGTTGAGCCGCGGTCCAGCCTCCGAACACGTTGGTTGCAATCGAGCCGACATTTGCCGAGAGTTCGATGCTGGGAATATTCACGCAGCCGTTGAAGGCATTTGTGCCGATCTCGGCGATGGACTCGGGCAGCACCATGGCTTTGGTGAGACTCGTGCAATTCTGGAAGCAATTTGAGCCGATCTTAGTCAGCGTCTCGGGAAGGTTGATATCCTCAAGTTTCGTGCAGCCATTGAACCAATTGGTGCCCATGCCGACGAGGTTATCGGGAAGCTGTACCTTCCTGAGCGACGCGGCGTTCTGGAACACGTAGTTGGGCATGGAGCTCGCGTTATCAAACGGGTTGCCCTCGAAGATGATCGTCTCAAGTTCCGACCCGCTGAAGACATAGCCGCCCTTCATATTCGTGATCGTTGCGGGGATGGTGAGCGTCTTGATGCCGGCTGCTTCGAACTCATGCGAGTACAATGTCGTTCTGGGACCGAAATCAACAGACTCGAGCTTGGCGCATCCCTCGAAGTAGTACGACAAACTGTAATCTTCGCCCTTACTATCGATGACCTGAGGATCGCTCTCGAATACAGCGGAGGTCAATTCGCTCTCCGAGAAGGCATATGCGCCGAGCTTTTGCAACGTAGCGGGAAGAACGATGTTCTGCAGTTTGCTCTTTTCAAATGCGCGGAACCCGATGCTTGTGACCTGTTCGGGGACCTCGAATTCGGTGATGCCCGCACCGGAGAAGGCATAATTCGGGATGGCTGTAACGCCTGCGGGGATATCCACCTTCGTCAAGTTCACGCAGTTCTGGAAGGTGTAGGTCCCCATCTCGGTGAGATTTGCAGGCAGGTGCACGGTGGTGAGGTTCGCGCAGTCGGAGAAGGTGTAGTCCCCGAGCGTCGTCATAGCGTCGGGAAGAACGATCTCCGTGAAGGGCGCACCTGCAAGCGCGTAGTTGGGAAGGCTCGTTGCGGTGAGCTCGGAGAGGTCGAGCTTGGTAACGCCGTCGAGCTTCAAGTTCTGGAACGTGTAGCCGGCGATCGTGGCATTCCCTGTGACCTTGAGCGTGTCTCCGGTGAGATTCATACTGTAAGGAAGCGCATAGATGATGACTTCATTCGTATCGAGCTTGGTCCCCACGACCATGCCCGACGAGAGGTCGAGCTTGGCATATCCCTGATCGGGGTTGCTACTACTGGTCGAGGCAGTGTTGACCTTATCGATCGTCGTGCCGCTCGTGAGCTTGAAGGAGGTGATCCCCGTGCATTCCGCGAAGGCGCTTTCACCCAAGACTTGCAGATTGCTGTTCAAGGTCACGACGCCCTTGACATACGCGCAGTTGCGGAAGGCCTCTTTGCCGATGTGCGTGAGCTTGGAGATATCGAGGTTCTCGATGTCCGTAAGGCTCGTGCAGTTCAGGAACACCTGGCCGCCGACTTGCGTGACGCCGCCCTCGGGCAGGATGACCTTTTCGAGCGCGGTGCATCCCTCGAAGGTGTGAACTGCCAATGCGTAGGTGACATTGCCCGTCGCAGTGGAAGAAAGACGGTCGATCTGGGTTGCCGAAAGGTCGATGTTCGTAAGGTTCGTGCAGTTCTGGAAGGTGTAAGTTCCGGCCGTCTTGATCGATGCGGGAACGGTGACTTCCTCAAGCACTTCGCAGCCTGCAAACATATAGTTGCCGAGCGCCGCCGCCGTAGCGGACGAGAGGTCGATGGACCGAAGATTGGTGCAGTTCTGGAAGGTGTAAGTCCCGAACGCGGAGACTTTGGCGCCGTTGAAGTTGACGTCCGTGAGCTTCGTGCAACCGCGGAACATATAGTTGGGCAGAGCTCCCGTGTAGCCCTTGTCGATATTGACCGTTTGGAGCGACTCGCATCCGTCGAACATATAGGTACCGGCAGAGGCGGTGAGTTTGACGTCCGCGGGGATCGTCACTTCGGTGAGGTTGAGACACTTCTGGAACATGTAATTGCCCCACGAGGTGAACTGCTTGAAGTCGGCAAGATCGATGGAGGTGAAGCCGTCGCCCATGAAGGCGTAGTTGCCGACCTTGACTACGTTGGAGGGCAGAGTGATCTTATTGAGGTTTTCGCACTCTGCGAAAGTGTAGGTGGCCGTCATGAAGGTGGAGCCGCCCGCGCACTTGCTGAGGTCTACCGAGGTAAATGCGCATCCGCGGAAGGCGTCTTGCCCGATCGTGGCGAGGCTCGTAAGGTTGCTGAAATTCACCGTAGCGAGACTCGTGCAGCCCTTAAACATCGAGCGAGGGATCTCCTTGAGATTGGGCCCGCCGACGAACTCGACCGATTTCAACTTGCTGCAGTTCTCAAAGGTTCCGTAATATGTCGACGAACTGCCCTTCGTGTTATAAGTAATAGAGCCGGGGATCCTGACACTGGGGATGCCGCAATTCTGCAGGGCGCCCGCCTGGAAGCTCGTGAGCGAGGACAGATCGTTTGCCGCGCCGCTTCCGATGTAGATCGCTTTCAGGTTCGCCGCGCCGTTGAAGGAGTTGAGGCCGATGGACTGGAAGCCTGCGGGCAGTCTCACGGTCTCCAGATTTTCGCAATCGAAGATGAAGAGACCTGTGTTTGCTGTCTGCACCTGACCTTTCACCGTGGAGAGGTGCATCACCTGCGTCTTGGAGAGGTCGATCTCCTTGATGTTGTCGCTGCCGCGGAAGGTACTCTGGCCGAGGAAAGCGAGGCTCGTAGGGAACTTCACGGACGTGAGCGAGGTGTTGTAGGCCAGCGCATAGTTTGCAAGGTCGGTGAGCGACGTGCAAACGGACAAGTCGAGGGACTTAAGCCCCGTATATGCGAAGGCATAGGTATCGATCGTCTTCAACGAAGCGGGAAGTTTGAGATCGGTGAGCGAATAACAGTACTGGAAGGAATACTTACCGATCTGCGTCATCGAAGAGGGAAGCGTGAGCTTGGCAAGCGAATCACAGTTCTGGAAGACGTATCCGCCGCTACTCTCAAGGTGCGTGCATGCCTCGAGATTGATCTTTGTGAGGTTATAGCAGTTCTGGAAGGCATATTCGCCGATCGTGGTCAAAACGCTGCCCGCCGTAAACTGCACTTCTTCGAGGTTGATACAATCCGCAAAGGCGTTTTCGCCGATCTCCTGCACGGAGGCGGCAATGACTACCTTTGTGATATCCGACTGCCCCTTGAAGGCGCCGGCGCCGATCTTGGTGCCCGAGCCGATCGTGATCTGCCCCTCAACCGCCTTATACACGAAGACGACGGAATCACCGTTTGCATCGTAGAGGGCGGGGAAATTGGCGTCCTTGCCCTCGGAGAAGTACTTGCTGTCTGCATCGACGGTCACCTGCTGCAATTTACCGCAGCCTGTGAATACGTTGTCGATATTCTTGACAGACTTGGAGAGGTGCACGGTCGTTAAAGAGCCGCAGTAGATGAAGATCTTTTCACCCAGCTCCATGCCGTCTGCCGCCGTGGATTCGGGGAAAGTGAAGCTCGTGATCGCAGCTTTTTCAAAGACATTATTTCCGATGCTTTCGAGCCTACACTTGCCCGCATTGTCGCCCGTCTCGTAGGTTTCGAAGGCGAAGGTTTTGAGCGCGTAGTCTTGCTTGAAGGCGGTATTGCCGATGGAAACAACGTTCGCGGGCAGGGTGACATTGTCGAGATTGATGCAGTTGAAGAAAGCGCTGACGCCAATGGTGAGATCGGGCGATTCTTCCGTAGCCTTGGCAAATGTGACGGTCCGGAGCTGTCTCTGCATGTAGAACGCATTGTTGCCGATCTCCGTGAGCTTGGTCGCCGCCGACAAGTCCACCGTCTTGAACCTGAGGGTGTTGTTGTAGTCATAGAACGCGTTGCTTGCGATGGACGTTACGTTCTTGGGGATGACGAGATCCTCCTGCGCATTGGCGAGGCTCACATACGCGAATGCATAGGAGCCGATCGTCTTGAGCGATTCGGGAAGTTTCAGTTCGGGAAGGACCGCCTGGTAGAATGCGTCATCCAAAATCGCCGTCGTGCCCTCGGGGATCTCGAATTCGGTGAGATCGGTGCAGTAGCCGAAAGCGTATTTGCCGATCTGGAGATCGGAGACCTCTCCGTCAAAGGTGACAGACTGCAGAGGCTGATGGTAGAAGGCATAGTTCCCGATATACGTCGTGCGGGCGGGAAGCACGAAGGACGTAAAGTTGTAGTACACATTCGTCGTTGTGTAACTCGACACATAGGAGAATGCGCCGTAGTAATCTACACCATGGCCACTTTCGCTGATCGACTGGCCGTCCTCGATCCTGAGCCCCTCTGTGCCGCCGGCTTCGAATTTGACTTCCTTGATGTTATAACTGCCGTTAAATACCCGTTGCGCAATGCTCGTCACCGTGTTGGGAATGGTGATGGAGGTGAGGCCCTTCCAGTTATAGATCAAGTACTGTCCCATCGTCTTGAGACCTTTGGGAAGGATGATCTCTTTTACGCTCGAGTTGTAGGTGCCATAGGTAGAGTCCGTATTGTACCCGTAGAGAGCATACTGCTGGAATGTGAGTTCCGCGTCGTCGGGCGTGCCGTCCTCCGCACTGTAGAGAGGTACAAGATCTTCAAAGGTGATCTTGCTCACATTATTGATGTCGCGGAAGGCGTAGGTGCGCACGATACGAATGGTGCCGGGCACCTTGATCTCACCCGTGGCGCCGGGCGAAGTGTAAAGCGCCTCATAGGCTTCATAAGTCACAGGAGCTCCGGCCGAGAGTTTGACCCCTTTGGTTGCATACAGCACGCCGTCGATACCGGTGAAATATTGGTTTGCGGGATCGACCGTGACTTCCTTGAGGTTATTGCATTGCTGGAAGAGATCGAGAGAGTAGCCTCCGCCAAGATAAGAGGAGTTTTCGATCTGGTCGATGGTCTTGAGGTTCTTGGGAAGCTTGATGCTCACGAGCCCGTCGCAATTGTAGAAGATGGTGGTGCCGAGGTGCTCAAGGCGATCGGGAAGCTCAATGGTGACAAGCTTCGTGCAGCTGTAGAAGGCGCGCTGCTTGATCTCGAGCGGTTGCCCCTCTGCCCCTCCTTCGGGTGCGCGGAAGGTGACGGTCGTAAGTTTGTCGCAGCCATTGAAGGCATTCTCGCCGACAACCGTGACGGACGCGGGAATGGAGATGCTCACCAGTTCATCTCTGTCTGCAAAGGCGGAAGGCGCGATCTCCAATACGCCGTCGGGGATCACAAAGTCGCCGCCCTTATCCATCGGGAAGAACAGGATGTTTGCGCCCTCGATATCGTACACGACGCTATCCGCCGACCGGACGTAAGGGTTCGCCGCATCGACGTCGATGGTAGCGAGCTTGCTACCAAACACGCCGGAATAGCTGAATGCGGGGCATGCGGGACCGATGTGCGCAGTCGTGACATAGGAGATATTTGTGGAGCCGTTGTCTGCCGCAAATACATAGTCGGCATACTCGATTTCGGTGCGGTCGGTATTGACCCAAACCTCGGTGAGCTTGGTGTACTTACCGAAGGCATACCGGCCGACGGTCTTGAGGTTTGCGGGAAGATGAAGCTCGGTGACCAAGGTGTTGGTGCCGGAATCGCTGCCCGACGTAGTCTTATAGCCCGCATAGAAGGCCTTGGACTGGATATTGAGGTCGAAGTCGGTTGCCGTACCGGTGAACTCGATGCTCTCGAGCACGGTGATGTGTCCGAATGCTTCGGACGCGATATTCACAACATAGCCGGGAATGACGATACCCGTAAGGAGAGGATGCTCGTAGAACGCTTTTTCCCCTACCGACACAACGCCGACGGGAATGGTGTATACGCCGAGTTCTTTTCCCTTGGGTGCAAACACGATCTCTTTGCCGCTCACTTCGCCCTCATAATCTTTGCAGAGGAGGCCGTCGATCGAAGAGTACGTGCCGCCCGCCTCTACCGTGATCTCGGTAAGACCCGTAAGGGCCGAAAGAGACGATGCGTCAACAGCCGCAAGCCGTGCGGGGAAATGAATGCTCTTGAGCGCAGTACAGTTTTTGAACGCATTCTCGCGGATATCGAGCGAGGAGGGCGAAACGCCTGCGGGCGTGGAAAGGAACTCGATCGCTTCGAGCGCCGTGCAGCCGCTAAATGCCTCCATCTGAATCTCGGATACGGTATAGCTGATATTGAGTTTGGTGAGTTTGGTCGCACTGTAGAAAGCGCCCTGCGGGATCACCGTCACGCCATTGGGAACGGTGTATTCGCCGCTCTTGGCGATGGGGAAGTAACGAACTTCCTTCATATAGGTGGCGGGGTTGTTGTAGAGCAACACGCCGTCATCGGAGGAGTACACGGCGTCCGCACTATAATCGGTCGCGTAAACGTTCACTGCGCGGAGCGCGGTGCAGCCTTGGAAAACGTTGCCCGCTGTACCGAACGTAATGAGCTTGACGGTGTCGGGAATGTTGAGCACTTCGAGGGAAGTACAATTCGTGAAGTCCAGAATACGCGTCACAGGTTTGCCGCCGGACGTGGTGGGCACGCGCGCTTCCGTAACCATGCCGCCCGTGAGTCCGGGGCCCTTGGAGACGGAGACGCCGCCCCTTTCCGAATCGTCCTCAAACTCGAACACCACTACATAGGAAGCATACAAGACCCGATCTTCGTCCTGCAAATAGCCCCGCGTCATCTCCCCTTTGAAATTGGAAACTTCCGTGCCTCCGTCGTTGTCGTAATGCCATCCGGAGAAAGTATATTCATCGTACTTGGAAACCGCCACGGGAAGGGTGATCTTTTCGCCGAAGCGGATGGTCATTTTGATATTCTTCAGATCATCGTTGCCGTATCTTCCGACATCGAACGTGATCGTATGTACGTTTGCCATCCAGCCCGCATAGAGCGTGCGGTTCTGCCCGTCGGTAAAGTAGGCGTCGTCATAGCGCAAGCCTTCGCCGTCCATGCCGTTGGGCGCAGTGTACCACGCTTCGAAGGTATAGCCGTAGAACTTGACCTCCTCCGCATTGGGCAAGTCGAGAATATCGCCGTCGGCAACATAGAGGGGTTTAGGCTGAATGTCTGCTCCTGCGTCCGCTCTGTCGATATCGAACGTGATCTCATACACCTTGACGGTGATTTCCTTGGGAGAGGAAACAGTACCGTCCTCCGCCTTGGAGCTGACGGAGAGCTTGACATCCCCCGCCTTTGTGAAGGTAACCTCATAGGAAGTCCCCTCAACGGTGACGGGCTCGCCATCCCCCACCGTTACGATATATTCGGAGACATTGAGAACGGGATCCCAGCTGAGCACGCCCTGACGATACACGATATCGCCCAAAGCGACGCGAAGGGTGATGGCGTCGGACTCGAGGGAGTCGGTCTTGCCTTCCGCCTGCGCACGCACGCTGACCGAATAGAGAGACTTGCCGCTCAGTTCCATCTCCGAAAGGTCGATGGAGGTGCCCGTCGCCTCGTAAGTCTTGCCGTCCGCGGTGACGACATATTTTTCCGCGCCTTGGGAAGCCGTCCACTTTATGGTCTTACCGTCGCACACGACCCCCGTGGGAGCCGCAAGACGGTCCTTGGTATAGGTGACGGTCGTGTCTGCAGGAGAGCTCCAACCGCGTGTAACGGGTTTGACCTTTACGGTGTACTCGCCCGCGTCATAGCTCTTGAGATCGAAAGAGGTCTGCGTGCCGACGTCGCCCGAGAACACTTCCTTGTCGCCGCTGAGCACGGTGACATAGTAGGACTTGGCGCCCGTAACGGCGCTCCAGGAAGCGACCTCGGTGGCGGGGTCCACAGAAAGACCGGACACTTTGTCGAGCAAGCGCAGGAAATCGAAGGGTTCGGACTCGGAGGTGACGTACCCGTTCGCCATTGCTTTTACGACAAAGCTGATGCCGGTCGCGGGCATATCGCAGTTTTTGAAAGACCAGCTGCGGTTGGTTCCGAGATTGATATCGGTATGGTTGTGGTTCTCGGTGCCGCAAACGACGGAGAGCAGATACTGCTGCGCATTGCCCACGCCGTTGAAGAGCACGGTGGTTTCCTCAACTTTAAATACGGAAACGCGCGCGAGCGCCTTGTTGTTGAAGTAGCGCACGGTCGTCTTGTCGCCCACCGTAACGCTCACCTGATATTCGCCCGCCGCCATAGACGCAAAGTCATAGGGGTTGGAGGTGAACTGGCTCGAGATTTCCTTCGTGGTGCCGTCGGGTGCGGTGATGGTGATCGTGAAACGGTCGTTTACGCCGCTCGTTTCCACTTCGATGCCGCTCTCGTCCACGGACACGACGGGATTGCCGTCATCCCATACGGCATAGAGCGTGATATTCTCCTCGATGGGCTGCTCCTCGTAGCGATAGGAGAGCTTTTGCGCGGAATAGAACTGCGAAACATACCAGCCCACGAACTTGGAGCCCTCTTTTACGGGCGTGGGAAGATGGAAGAGCTTCCCGCCCGTGGTGGTAACGTCGTCGATCTCGGAAGCGCCTGCGCCCGTCTCGAATTTTACGGTGAACTCGGGATCAATGTGCTGAACAAAGCGCGCATACAGCGTGAGATCTCCCGTTACGGGCTGGGAGAAATAATAGAGATTTTTGCATGCCTCATCCGTGTACCAGTCGATGAACACTTCATCGCCCTTGGTAGGAGCGGCGGGAGCTGCGACCGTCTTGCCGTTGCGCACTTTGACAGCAGCAACGGACGAACCGCCCAGCGTATTGAAACTGACGGTATAATCTACCTTCAGAAGGAAGTTGTACGCCTTCTCCTTATAGGTCAAATTTACGGTCTTATTCTTGATGGTAGCGTCAATCACGCTCCCGTCGCCGAGGGTCAATTTGAGAGATTCGCCCTCCAGCGCATATTCACCCTCTACCGTATCCGGAGAAATTTCAAGTTTGAACTTGTTCTCCGTAAACAAGGTGAGCAAATATTCGGAGCCTGTGGCGTCGTAATAGTACTCTTCCACCACGGTAGGCTCGGAAGGATTCACAAGTTCCTCTTCGGGCTTACACGCGGTGACGACCGCCAGAATGCCTACCATCGCGAAGATGAGGCTCAACAGCGTCAGAATTCTGCGTTTCATATAGATACTGCTCCTTTATAAAACTATAAATATAGTATAGCATCTCGCCAAAATTGTGTCAAATTAAATTGCCGCATTTATTTATAAAAATCCCTTATATTTCCCCTGAATTCGTGTTTTTTGGTTTATATTTGCACTTTAAGTGAATATTTTCCAAAAAATTTTGATTTCTTCACAAAATATGATATCAGCGATCATCCGACGCCGTTCGCGGGAAAAACAAAGGGGAATTTTCAGCCCGAGGCGGGCTGGAAAAGGGCAAAAAAAGCTGCCGGACGGGGTGCATCCGGCAGCCGAACTATAATTTCCCTTTATTCTTCAGCAATATATTTGAGGGCATACACAGCTTTGAGGGCGGAAATTCCCTTGAGCGTTCTGCCGCGGCCCGAGGCGACGTCGATGGGCACCTTCTCGGTGGGAAGCCCGAGCATGCCGTCCTCCGTGTCGAGGGCGAGCACATAGGGCACGGTCACGTAGTCGGCAAAGAGAATGCTCTCCCCCTCCTTGAGCGCCGCGATGCGCACCCCTTTGCAGTTGCGGTTCAAGGGGTCGATCTGCGCCGCGATGACGCGCTTGAACCTTCCGCCCGTGATCGCGACGACGATCTCTCCCTCGCCGTCGATCTGGGAGGCGAAGATGACTCTGTCCCCCTCCTTGAGGTTCATGCCGCGCACGCCGCCCGCAATGCGCCCCTGCGTGGGAACGTCGTCCTTCTTCGCGTTGAGGCACATGCCGCCCGCAGTGACGAAGAACACCGTCTCGCCTTCGGAGGGAATATCCGTCTGCACCGAGACGACTTCATCCTTTTCGGCGAGCTTGATTGCCTGAAAAGCGTTCTTGGCGAGGAAATATTCGCTCCACGCCGTTTTTTTGAGCATGCCGCGCGCGGTGATGAAGAGAAGTTCCCCCTCCTGCGCCGTGGCGGAAAAGAGCGCGACGGGCTTTTCCCCCTTCTGCGCGTCCTCTACGACGTCCGCAAGCGCGGCCCCCGCGTCCGAGAACTTGCAGGTGCAGTCCCCCGCCATGATGCGGTAGCAGTTGCCGAAGTTGGTGAACACGAAGGCGTCCTCGTCCGAGAGGAGCTTGATGTGCTGCCCCATGAGCATGGACGGGCGGGTCTTGTCCGTTACCGCCTTGCTCGACGCGGCATAGTTCTTTTCGCTTATGCACTTGAGCGTCCCCTTGGCGGAGATGCACAGAATGCTCTTGACGCCGGGCTCGCGGATGTCGGTGCGCTCGGCGTCGGCGTCCTTCTCGTCGAATACGAGGGTAGACTTCCGCGGCGTCTTGTACTTTTTCTTGATCTCGAGGATCTCTTGCTTGACGACTTCGAGCTGCAATTTTTGGCTCCCGACGATCGCCGTCAGCTTTTTGATGAGTTCCTTGAGCTGTTTGAGCTCCTCCTCGAGCTTGAACACTTCGAGTTTTGTGAGGCGGGCGAGCCTTAAATCGAGAATGGCCTGCGCCTGCCGCTCGGAGAGGTCGAACCGCTTGCGCAACTTGTCGCGCGCGTCGGCGGTGGAGTCGGCGTTTTTGATGATCTTGATCACCTCGTCGATGTTGCGCACGGCGATGATGAGCCCTTCGAGGATGTGACAGCGCTCCTTTGCTTGCGCCAAATCGAACTTGGTGCGGCGGAGCACCACCTCGCGCTGGTAGTTCACATAGTAGCGGATGATCTCCATCAGCCCCATCTGAAGGGGCTTTCCGCCCGCGATGGCGACCATATTGATGCCGAACGTCGTCTCAAGGTCGGTGTACTTATAGAGCAGTTTCAGAATGGCGGGGATGTCCGCGTCCCCCTTCACCTCGATGACGGCGCGCATGCCGCTCCGGTCGCTCTCGTCGGTGACGCGGGTGACGGAGGCGAGCTGTTCCTTCTTCTCTTCTCTGAGTTCTGCAATACGTCTGAGCAAATTCGCCTTGTTGACTTGGTAGGGAAGCTCTGTGATGACGATGAGTTTGCGGTCCCCCTCCCCCGCTTCCACGCGGACGCGGGCGCGCAGGGTGATCCGCCCCTTGCCCGTTTTATACGCCTCCTCGAGCTCGCTCGCGATGATGTACCCGCCCGTGGGAAAGTCGGGCGCGGGAATGTATTTGAGCATTTCGGGGAGCTTGATGGAGGGCTTGTCGATGTAGGCGACCACGCCGTCGATCGCCTCCCCCAAGTTGTGCGGGGGAATGTTGGTGGCGAGCCCCACCGCGATGCCCGACGCGCCGTTCACGAGCAGGTTGGGGAACCTGCCGGGGAGCATATCGGGCTCCTTCAACGAGTCGTCGAAGTTGAGCGAAAAGCTCACCGTGTTCTTGTCGAGGTCGCGCAGAAGCTCGAGCGCGAGGGGCTCGAGGCGGGCTTCCGTATAGCGCATTGCCGCCGCCGGATCGCCGTCCACCGAGCCGAAGTTGCCGTGCCCGTTGACGAGCGTTCTGCCCATGTTGAAGTCCTGCGCCATGCGCACCATCGCGTCGTAGACCGAACTGTCGCCGTGCGGGTGGTATTTGCCCATGCAGTCGCCGACGATGCGCGCCGACTTCTTGTGCGGCTTGTCGGGCATGAGCCCCATTTCGTGCATCGTGTAGAGAATTCTGCGCTGAACGGGCTTCAAACCGTCCTCCACGCGGGGAAGGGCGCGGTCCATGATGACGAATTCCGCATAGGGAAGCATGCTCTGCGGCAGCACTTCCTCGAGCGGGGTGACAAACAGATTTCCTTGCGGCGTTTGCGGAGTTTCACGCTTCTTCATCCGTCCCCTCCTTTCTGCCCTTTACTCTGTCCATAAAGGGATCGACCTTGTTGAAATTGGCGTTGCGGTTGAGAAATTCCTTTCTGCCCTCCACTCTGTCGCCCATGAGGGTGGTGATCATGCGGTCCGCCTCGGTGGCGTCCTCCACGGTCACCTGCGTGAGGTTTCGCTTCATGGGGTCCATCGTGGTCGTCCAGAGCTGCTCGGCGCTCATTTCGCCCAGCCCCTTATAGCGTTGGATGAGGTACCCCTTGCCCACCTTTTCGATCTTTTCCTGCAATTCGTTGTCGTCGTAGGCGTATTCCTCGATGGAGCTGTTCTGCTTGTACACCTTGTAGAGGGGCGGCATGCCGATGTAGACGTGCCCCGCGTTGACGAGTTCGCGCATGTAGCGGAAGAAGAAGGTGAGGAGGATACAGCGGATGTGGAAGCCGTCCTGATCCGCATCGGAGAGAATGATGACTTTGTGGTAGTTGAGTTTATCGAGATTGAAATCGTTGCCGATCCCCGCGCCGAGCGCGGAGATGATGGTGCGGATCTCCTCGTTTGCAAGCACCTGATCGAGCCGCTTTTTCTCGACGTTGAGGGGCTTGCCTCTCAAAGGCAGAATGGATTGGTATTGGCGGATGCGCGCCTGTTTTGCGGTTCCCCCTGCGGAGTCCCCTTCCACGATGAACAGCTCGTTGAGCTCGGGTTTTTTGCCCGAACAGGCGGCGAGCTTGCCAACAAGCATCAAAGAGTCGATGCTGTTCTTCGCCCGCGCCGTGTCCTTTGCCTGCCGCGCCGCAAGCCGCACCCGCGCTGCACCCTGTGCCTTTTTGAGAATTTCTTCGAACGCTTTTTTGTACCCGTTCTGCCCCGCAAGGGAGCGGAGCCCTTCTACGACCGCGCTCTCGACGGGCGTCTTTGCCTCGGGGTTGCCGAGCTTTGTTTTTGTCTGTCCCTCGAACTGCACGTTCTTCATCTTGATGGAGAGCACGGCGGTGAGCCCCTCGCGGAAGTCGTCGCCGAGGAAATTGGCGTCCTTTTCTTTGAGTGTCTTGACGTCGCGGGCATAGTCGTTGAGCATTCTCGTGATCCCCGTGCGGAAGCCGATTTCATGGAACCCGCCCTCGGGGGTGGGAATGTTGTTGACGAAGGAGAAGAGGTTTTCGGTGTACTCTCCCGTGTGCTGGATGGCGTATTCGATGATGATGCCGTCCTTTTCCGTCTTGTAATAGAGCGGCTTGCTGTAGAGCACCGTCTTGCCGTCGTTGAGCGATTTCACGAAATCGGACACGCCGCCGTCGTAGTGGAACTCCACGCTGTAAGGGGTGGAGGCGCCCGCAAGGTCGAGCTGCTCTGCATCTTCCCCCTCCTCCTCTGCCTTGAACTCGTTCATCGTGATGCGCTCGTCGGTGAGTTTGATGGTGAGCCCCTTGTTGAGGAAGGCGAGCTCGTTGAGGCGGTTCGAAACGGCGGAGAGCTGGAAATCGACGGTGTTGAAAACGGCGTCGTCGGGCATGAAATGCACATACGTACCGTGTTTTCTCGTCTTTTGCTTGGTGTCGGCAAGGGGCGCGACGGGCACGCCCGACTCCACTTTTTTCTTCTTGACGTCGTAGGCGGAACGGAATTCCATCGCATAGGTGGTGCCGTTTTTGTACACTTCCACCTTGAGCCATTTGGAGAGGGCGTTCGTGACGGAAGCCCCCACGCCGTGCAGTCCTCCCGAGAAGGAATAGTTGTGCTCGTCGAATTTCCCCCCCGCATGAAGTTGGGTGAATACGACCTGCACGCCCGAGACCTTCATCTTGGGGTGGATGTCGGTGGGGATCCCCCTCCCGTTGTCCTCCACGGAGGCGCTTCCGTCCTTGTGGAGAATGACTTCGATCTTGTCGGCAAAGCCGTTTGCCGCCTCGTCGATGGCGTTGTCTACGATCTCCCAGAGGATGTGGTGGAGCCCCTTTACCCCCGTGGAACCGATGTACATGCCGGGGCGCAGACGCACCGCTTCCAAGCCTTCGAGGACGGTGATGTCGCTTGCGCCGTAGTTGTTCTGAGCCATAGTTACCTCGAAATGTTGTTGTCCTTCGAAGTTATTCTACCACATTTTGCGTTTTTTTGCAAATATTTTCCGCCACGATTTGACATTTTCAGCCGAGCTCCTTTTCTTTTCCCTCTCTCCCGCCCAAAAGAGGGAAAAAGGACAACAATTTCGGGAAAATTCCCCGAAAAATTTTCTCTTCTTGCTATTGACTTATCGTGATAAAATCGTTATAATAGGAACGGCGGCAAAAAAGCGTGCCTTTTTTCCGTTGCAAAAAACCGAAAATTTATATTTTTATGGAGGAATAACCAGAAATGACAAAGATGACGATCGACGGCAATACCGCCGCTTCCCATGTCGCCTATGCGTTCAGCGAAGTGGCTGCCATCTACCCCATCACACCCTCCTCGCCCATGGCCGAATCGGCAGATGAGTGGGCAACGCAGGGCAGAGTGAACATGTGGGGGCAGAAGCTCCGCATCACCGAAATGCAGTCCGAAGGCGGCGCGGCGGGCGCTGTGCACGGCTCTCTTGCCGCCGGCGCGCTCACCACCACCTATACCGCTTCTCAGGGGCTGCTCCTCATGATCCCCAACATGTACAAGATCTCGGGCGAACTTCTGCCCATGGTCATGCACGTTTCGGCGCGCGCCCTTGCAGCGCACTCCCTCAACATCTTCGGCGATCATTCGGACGTTATGGCTTGCCGCCAGACCGGCTTTGCCATGCTCGCAAGCTGCTCGGTGCAGGAGGTCATGGACCTTGCCACCGTTGCGCACCTTTCCACCCTTCGCTCCCGCGTGCCCTTCCTCTCCTTCTTCGACGGGTTCCGTACCTCCCATGAAGTGAGCAAGATCGACGCCATCGACTACGACGAGCTCAAGGCTCTCTTCGACAAGAAGGGCCTTGCAAAGGACGTTGCCGAGTTCCGTGCGCGCGCCCTCAACCCCGAACATCCCGTCCAGCGCGGCACCGCGCAGAACGGCGACACCTACTTCCAGAACCGCGAGACCGCAAACAGCTACTATGCGGCGACTCCCGCCATCGTGCAGGAGATGATGGACGAAGTTTCCGCACTCACGGGCAGAAGCTATCACCTCTTCGACTATGTGGGCGCTCCCGACGCGGAGGAAGTCGTCGTCATCATGGGCTCGGGCGCAGAGACGGTGGAAGAGAGCATCAACAAGCTCAACGCGCAAGGCAAGAAGTACGGTCTCATCAAAGTCCGTCTCTACCGTCCCTTCGTCACCGACGCCTTCATCGCGGCGATTCCCAAGAGCTGCAAAAAGATCGCTGTCCTCGACAGAACGAAGGAGCCCGGGTCACTCGGCGAGCCTCTCTACCTCGACGTCTGCACGGCGCTCCTTGAAAAGGGCGTGAGCGGCATCAAAGTCGTCGGCGGCAGATACGGGCTCGGCTCCAAGGAGTTCAACCCCTCCATGGTGCTCTCCGTCTATAAGAACCTCGAGAAGAGCGAACCCAAGAACCACTTCACCGTGGGTATTTTCGAGGATGTGACGAACAGCTCTCTCGACTTCTCCGAGAAGTTTGACGCGGCTCCCGCAGGCTCCACTTCGGCGAAGTTCTACGGTCTCGGCTCGGACGGCACCGTCGGCGCGAACAAGAACTCCATCAAGATCATCGGCGACCACACCGATATGTACGCGCA
>CANQPO010000006.1 GCA_947625695.1 uncultured Clostridia bacterium
GATGAAGGGGCGGACGGGGTCCGCTTATGAAGCATTGATTTTGTATGCTCTTTACACTTCGGAGTGTATGCTGATTGTATGCTCGAACGAGGACTATTTGCAGACGAAGTGGGTGAAGAACGAATACACTCGCTTTATAAACCTCATGCAAGAAAGCGGAAAGGAGCGGGATGCACTGACGTTTGTGTTCACGGGAAAGCCCATTGAAAAACTTCCGAACGGAAAGAAAATCCAAGGGATCGACCTTTCAAAGCCCGATGCTTACTCCCGCATCACCGAATATGTAGAGAGTCATACACCCGAGGCAAAGAAGAGGAGAAAAGAGGAAGCGGAAACAAAGCTTGCCGAAGAGGAAGCGCGCCGTAAAGCCTTTGAGGAACAGCAAAAAGAATTTGAAGAGCGCAGTAGACAACTCATTGAAGAACAACAGAAACGGTTGATTGAATTACAGGAAAAGCTAAACGTTCTTACGTATAACCAAGAAAATAATTCGGCGGGCGAGGCGCTCGCCAATGAAGATGAAATGTTTGATGTTATAATCAAACACTGCGGAAATGATAAGATTTCCGTTATTAAGGCGTTACGCAATGTTACCGGATTGGGATTGGCGGAAGCTAAAAAAGCCGTTGAAAGTGGTGGAGCCGTATTTAGCGCAAATCAAACTATCGCAGCAAATG
The DNA here is from genome assembly GCA_947625695.1 of uncultured Clostridia bacterium. Classification (GTDB taxonomy): domain Bacteria; phylum Bacillota; class Clostridia; order Christensenellales; family Borkfalkiaceae; genus Gallimonas. The sequence continues at coordinate 678 of CANQPO010000006.1, forward strand.
TTTGTCAAGTGCTTCGAAACGCCGGAGCAGATGTAATAATACGAAGTAAAGGTTATGTTGAGACCGATATTGACCAAGGAAATACCTATGATGTGGTTTTGGACAATATAGGGCTCAACAAGATCACCGTGATAAAGATTCTGCGAAATTTTACTAATTTTGGTTTGGCTGAGGCTAAGAAAATCGTTGAACAAGGTGGGGTAATCTGTTCAATCGAGGACAAATACAAGGCTAACATGCTAGTTGATGAATTATGCCGTGCTGGCGCACGAGCAAGAATTAAACCGGTATACCACGGTACACGAAATTGACTTATGCAACTCTGTTATCAACAAGCAGTCGTGTAAAATGTCAAATCAGGAAAGTGGTGTATAGATGGATAATATGACTTTGTTCAAATGTAAAAATTGCGGAGACTCCTATAAAAACATCCAATTTACATTCATTTGATCTACTGCCACGGTAAATCGCGTAACCGTGGACCGAAAAGTAACTTAAAGAAGGAGAATTAAAAAATGCGCTGTAAATTATGTAATGGAGAATGCGAGCCGATCGGCGGCGGAAAAGTGAAATGTATCTATTGCGGGTCTGTCTTTTCCGAGAACGAGATCGCGGCAACGACAAGGAGTGCGTCGGCCAAATCGGACGGCGGCGCCAATGTCTTTGAGCAAAACATCAACGGGATCCTCGAGATCCGTTGGCAGAGCGGTCAATATGTCTATTCCGGCTCCGGCTTTTTGATCAATTCAAAAGGCTATGCGATCACGAATACACATGTCGTGACCTATGAGGACGGCAGGTCCTGCGGGAACGTTTCCGTAAAACTGAACGGGCAGACCCTTTCTGCCTCCGTTGAGGTTTTGGGAGACAATCGGCACGGAAGCGGGAACGGTGTGGATCTTGCGCTCATCAAATTATCCCATGTGCCGAGCGGAGCGAAAGTTCTGGAGTTCGAGGACTTTTCCAATGTCCGTATCGGCGAGCAGGTGTACGTCATCGGAAATTCTCTCGGCTATGGGACATGTATCACAAGCGGGATCGTCAGCGATAAAGCGCGTCCCGTAAACGGCAAAATGCTGCTCATGACCGATTGCGCCGTAAACGGCGGGAACTCGGGCGGCCCCATCTTCAACGGAAAGGGCAAGGTGATCGGCGCGATCGTCTCGGGGATCGACCATGCGGAAGGGATGAACTTTGCAATTCCCGCGAATACGATCCAAGAGTTTATCGGACGGAACCGAAGAGGCATGACAAGTATGTTGGAATACAGAAAGGCCAAAGCGCCTTGCCCGAGATGCGGCTCATGGAACACAATTGTCGAAAACAACATTTTTGTCTGCCTTGATTGCGACTTCGAAGGATAATTCTTTAAGCGACGAAGGTAGCGTCTGAGTGCAAAAGCGAACTACGAAAAAGAAATCAATCGTCAAGGAAATACGTTATGGAAGAATTTACAGGTCTCAAATGTCCCACCTGTCAAGGGGAACTGAAGCAAGGTCGGGGCGGGCTCCTCGAATGTCCCTATTGCGGGAGCCATTATCCCCGCGATTTCAGTGAGAAAAAGGCAAACACGCTCACGAGCGATCTCGTTCAGAATCTGAACGCCGCGCAAAATCTGCACCGTCTCGGACATTTCGACGATGCGGCGGAGATGTATGACGCGATCACCCAGCAATACCCCAACGAGGCGTTTGCCTATTGGGGGGCATTCCTCTCCGAATACGGCGTGCAATATACCGAGCAGAATAAAGTTTTCCGTCCGGTTTGCCACCGGATCAGCCGTATCCCCGCCACAGATTCTCAATATCTGAAAAAACTTTATCACGTTTGTGCGAGCGAAGCGGACCGGCAGATCTATCGCCTCAAGGCGGACGCCGTTGAAAGTATCCGCTACAAAACATATGAAATCAGCCGCCGGCAAGAGCCTTACGACGTTTTCCTCTGCTGCGGCGGCGGAAGGAGGGAAGAGGAGTACGCGAATCTGCTTTCGCAGTCGTTGAAAGAGAAAGGGTACCGCGTATTCCTTCCGCGTAAGGCTGCGGAGGGCGACGACACGGCGGAAGCGTACATCTTCGCCGCCATTCAAAGCGCGGAGTGCATGCTCGTTTTTGCCGAGTCGGTCGAAAGCCTCAAAAACACCGAGAATACGTGGGGACGGTTCGTCACCCTGGAAGGGAAACGCATTCAGGTGCTTCACGACGGTCTGAACGAGAGCGAATTCCCGCTTAAACTTCGCAGAACGGTGCAACTGCAGGCGCCCATCGACCTGAAGTCGTTCTCCTGGCTTGAGACTGCCGTCGATTTTGTGAAAAAGCCCAAAACAGAGGGCGTTCATGCGGCGGGCACGGAGGAGTTCAAACGCCTTCTCGAAGAGCAATCCGCACAGCGCAGTCTCGAGATCGACCGCATCGTCAACAGCCTCATGCCCGTGGCGAACAACATCGACGAGGCGTTCATCGCCATGCTCACCTACATCACGCAAGGCGATACTTCGCGGGCAGAAATGCTGCTCGTCAGCCAAATCGTCCGTTTCAATAACGGCGAAAACGGAGAGACGGAGGACCTCGGCGGCGTAAAGCTCGTTGCGGAACTGTGCGTGGAGCTGCTCAAACTCAGCAAGTCGAACGAAACGGAACGCCGCAACATCATTGCAAAAATCGGCACCGTTTCTTCCCGCCTGAAGAGCGGCTATGCCCTCCTCTCCGAAAAGGAACGCCGTCTCTATCCCATCGTTGCGAGCGTGAGAAGGGCCAACCTCCTCATCTATCTCGCAAAGGTATTCGGCGCCATCAAAGACGTCGAACGGCAGTGCTTTGTCCTCGACCTTGTCGGCTATGACATGCTTGCCGACATGAAAGAGACGAACGAGATGGTCGCCATGCTCTTTTCACTCGGAAGAGAAAGAGAGGTGAGCGAAGTGCTGCGCAACTTCTCCCGTCTGGACGGCGATTATCTCCTTCCGCTCTTCCTGAAGAAGTTTACCCTCGGTTCGCAAAAGCAGTTTGTGCTCATGAGCATTGCGGACAAGATCGTCTGCACCGAAAAGATCTCCGACGAACTCAATTCTTATCTTGCCGACTGCAAAGATCTCGGCACGGCGCTCGCCGTTGTCGATATCATGACCGCAAACCGCATTTCGTTGACGGCCGGCGGGCTCGGCGGGATCCTCGGGACCGTAAAAGAGGCTGCGCAAGTCAAGCGGATCCTCGATAACTTCGGAAAACGGGAACTCAGCGGGATCGAAGTGGACATGCTCGTCGGGATCGGAACCAACAGCGACGACGCGGCGAATGAAGTATTGCGTCATTTGCGGTTCGATTCGAGGGTCGAAAATATCGGCGCCCACAATATGCGGCTGTTCATTACAAAGTGCAACCTCGATAAGATCAAGACGCGTCTTTTTGAGTTCGTGCTTGATAAAAAACTTGCGGAACAGCTTTTTATCGAAACGGTGCGCGGCAACGGCGTCGATCGGCTCTCTACAATCAATATTTTAAGCTCGTTTGTCCCCGTTGTGGATATCGACACATATGCGGATATGATGCTCGGCAAGGATCCGCTCAAAAAGGAGATCTTGCGGATCGTCGCTCCGAAAACGGGGAAATTTGCGAGCGCGAACAAAACGATCGAGAGCTTCCTTGCGGGTAGCGACAGCGATGAGGACAAGCGAGAAATTTTTGCGATGTTCGGGGAGTTTCCCTTCAGCGAACAGGCGCTCGAAAAATATCTTGCCATCCTTCCTGCCGAATACGATGACGACTATCGGAAATGGCTGTTCTTTTTCCTTGACAAATATCCCGGCAAGGCCCGCGAAACGTTTACCTTTCATTACGAGCGGCTGATTGGCGGGTATGAAGAGCTGCTTCCCAAGATCTTCGACCGCATCCAATACATGGACAACGAAGCGATCATCCGCTTTATGCTCGATTATCGCGGCACACAAGGCACCAAGGACGAGCTCTTCTGCCGCATGATCCGCTTTTTGGAGAAGCCGAAAAAAATCGAAGTCGAAGTGGCGGGTGCGACCTGCAATCTTCTGCAAGCCTACGTTTTGAGCGCGCGCGAACCCGCAAGCAGTACGCAGCGCGTTGTTGCGGCGCTCAAAAAAGAGGGACTCAAGCCCGATGAAAAGGTCATTTTCTACGGCAAAAAATGCAAGATGGCGGAGTTCCTTCAACTTGCGGAGATCAAGGAAGAGATCCGCAGTGAAATCGCGAAATATTTATAAAAATATTTAAAAAATAAAAAAGGAGGTTAAAACATGTCATACGATGATGATTATGAAGCTCAACGACGGCTGGACGAAGAATACGACGATCTATGCGACAAATGCAATCAAGAGCTGGAACGTCAGGCAAGACTCGAAGCCGATCGCGGATATTGCCAGATAGACGTCCAGCGTTGCATCGACCTGTTGAGCGGAATTACCAAAGTCGTAACGCCTCCGCTCAGCAAAACTGCGGCGGAGACGGACAAGGAGGCGACCGTTGCCCTTGACGCTTCTATGGCAATCGACGATCTTGTCGAAAAGTATAAGCTATTGAGCAACGGAAGCGCGGCGTCGATGAATCTGACGGGATATCGCGAGAAGTATTCCACCTATTACAAAATGTACAACGACTTGCGGCGGGTAACTCTCGGCTATGTCGTCGGGCTCGACAAAAACTTTTTGCAAACCGACATCCCCAGACAGAAGATGGAGAAGGCGTATCTCGCCAACACCGACTATTGGCTTGCCTATGCGGCAATGGCAGTCATGTTGTGGGCTTCGGACGAGCAAGAGGCGTGCAATCGTGCGGTATCCAAAGCCATGCAGATGGATGAGAGGAGGTCGGCGCTCTTCTTTCTTCTCGCGTTGCTCAGGTTCAACCGCGTGAATGCGGCGCGCGAATGGTACAGGCTCTACTTCAAATTGGTAGAGACCGACGGGATCGGCGATGAGATCATTTACATTCTGCAAGTGCTCTTGAGCGGCGCGCTCGGCGCGGACGTCGCTTTTGCCAAGGCGGTGCAGGCAAAGGTGCGCGAATTGCTCAAGGAGACGGAGAGAGATATTACGGCGACCCACCGCGCGCAGGAGAGCGTTGATAACTATTTCGCCTCGTTTGTTTCGGTCACGGACAAGGAATTCCTCGATCTGAAACACATTTGCGGGGAATATGACGAAATGATCGCGCTCCTCTCCTGTGCGGAGAAAAACCGGATCCTGAAGGACTATTTCGAGTCGGTCATCAACAGCGACGCGCCCGTAAGCGACAGACTCTCCGAGCGCATCGAGGACGCTCTTTATGCCCTCATCTCCACTTACGATGTGAGCGAGCAGGAACTGCTTGATAAGATCACCTATGAAGAGATGGTCGTCAAGGCGCATGGCGATCTCCACGCCGCGCAAGAATCCTATCGTCAACTCATAGCAGACAGAAAGATGGATAAGAATCTGATCCTGATCATGATCAATTCCGTGCTCAATCTCAAGTCGAAAGCGGACATGCGGGTCAAAAAGTTCTCCCTTGACTTTATTCGGGGATATTGTCTCGAAGGGGCGGCGAAGTTTGCGCAGTATCGCAAACGGGAGAAAAAGGAGTATGCGCTTGAAGTGGACGGGTGTCCGCTCAAAGGCGATGAGAACAGTTTCGAAGCCAATAAACCCAAACTGCAGACATATTACAACGGCTTGATCGCCTCGCGCATCAAGGGAGACAAAAAGGTAAAGACGCTTCGTCTTTCGGCGCTTCTCTGCGCGATCGTATGCGTGATCTTCGGCGTCGTCGGCAGCGTGGGCGTTGCGGTCCCCTTCCTCAGCGGAGGACAGGCGGCGGCGATGTTTGTGCTTGTGGCGATCTTTCTTGCGGGAGTCGTGCTCTCGATCTATTTCGGGTATGCCGAAAAGCAGAAGATAATAAAGAGCTTCGAGTACCGTATTTCCCATGGCATGAAGATGCTTGAGGACGGCTTGAAAGATATGGCGGCATGGCGTGCAGCTTATCACGCAGCAGACGCCGTATATGATGAATTGATAAAAGTTTTGAAGGAGGAAGTAACGAATGGCTAGTACGTCACAGCTCATCTCGGAATTACAATCGGTTTCGGACAAACTCGAAGCCAATGTAACTACGCAGGCTAAGAAGGTGCACGTCGCACTTGATAAGATCGATAAAACGGTCAACAACGTAGCGCAGAAGATCAAGGAACTTCGCAAGCAGATCATCAATGGGGAGGAAGAAAAGATCGCGCAAGAGAATCTGCTCCGCATCGAGCACCAGATCAACGACCAGCTCCAAAGCTATCAGGCGGTGCGTAAATCGGTGATCGGCGTTATCAAAGATTTTGATATCAACCTTGCACGCAACTCCACGATTTCCCAGCTCAGCGAAGAACTTTGGATGTCCTCGTCCCGCTATTGGCTCTCTTATGCGTTCATTGCGATCAGCGCATGGGTGCAGAACAACAAGGAAGTATGCAGAAACGCAGTAGAAGAAGGGCTCAGGTGCGACTTCAACAAGACTTCTCTCTTTTTCTGCCTTTTGAATTTGCGTTTCAATCGGAACCCTTCCGCACGCGAATGGCTTTACGAATATTTCAATTCGGTCGATTCGGAGAAGCCTCCCCGCGAAACGACGCTGATCTTGCGCGCCTATCTTTGCGGCGTGTTCGGCAGAGATTCCCAGCTCGACAACTTTATCCGTACAACGGTCGAAAAGTGGGTCACCGAGCTCAATACGAACAGCTCGATTTCCACCAACCTCGTAGAAGGATATAACAAGTATATTGCCGCGCTTCCTTCTTCCCAATCGACATTTTCGGCCAATATCCTCGAATCGCACTGCGATACCCTTCCCGCAATGCGCGATTCGCTCGTTTCGGCGGGGCGGTATAAAACCGTTTTGCAGAAAGTTGCCAATCTCGACAGCGTTGAAGAGAAGTTCGCCGGAGGAGATTTCATCCGGCAGGTAGACGCTTTGCTCGACGATCTTGTCAACAACTACGACGAAGAGGAAATCCGCCTCAACAACGAGAAAAAATTCTATCAGATCGTCATGGAACACAAAGGCGACGTGGAGGCGGCAAAGAAAGAATACGAAGTCTTTATGGACGCGAACAAAGAAGAACCCAATATCGGCGAGCAAATGTTCCGTTGGGTGGCTTATCCCGACAAGGGAGTTGATCTGAGCATCCAAAAATTTGCGGTTTCCAAGACGAAAGTCTGGTTTATAGATGCTATCAATACCTACGACCACACCGTGAAGGGTTCGGCGCCCGGCGTGTTCAAACTCTCCATCGACTTTTGGGAAGACACCACGGACGGGAAAGACCGTGAGGCGATCAAGAAGGGGCTTCGCGATAAATTCGAGGCGGAAAAGTCGAAGTTGGTCGTCTTTACCAAGCCCAACGTTGTTCTCACGATCGTTGCGGCGATTTTGCTGGTGATCGGGATCGTGATCGGCGTCGCGGCGGCCTCCACCTCCTGGGGTTGGTACGGCTATCTTGTCGGCCCCATCGCGTTTGCGATCCTCGCCGCCGTCGTCGTGCTGAAAACGGTGCCTGCCCTCAAAGCATATCCTAAACGCATACATCAAGCGGAAAACGTTCTCGAAGCCTGTCTCGATGAGATCGACGGCTATCGCACGACGTTTGAAGAAGCTACGCAAATCAAGGACGAAGTCCTTAAGAAACTCGAATATATTTAAGGAGAAATATCATGGATGACAATAAAAATCAGGAAAGTGAATTCAATTTCGAAATGTTCTTGACGGATGACGGAGCGCAGGTGCTTTCCGACGATCGGCTGAAGGACCTGAAAAAGAATCTTCCGTCATGGGATATCAAACCGCCGCAGAAATACGACGAGAAAAAGAAGACCGATGCGTAAGGGCCCCGTCCATTACATAGATTGGACAGAAGCGCTTTCCCATCCGCTTGACGCGGAAAATTATACCTATCTCAAATGCGGGAAACTCAAGGAAAAAGAGCTTACCGCGAGTCTGTTCAACCGCATATCCGATTACGTCGTGGAAGAGTTCAACCGCGGCGCGGAGGCGGTGAAGCGTGCGGAGAGGGGAGAGCTCATCTATGTGCTGGTAGCGTTTACCGCAAAACTCGCGCGTCTCTTCTTTTATCAAGGATTGTCTTTTTTCGAGGAAAAGCATAAAGACGCGCTCACTTGTTCCGTGAAAGACGCGCTGAACGAGCTCATCAGGGCTTTGTCGGCGCGGGATTCCGAACCGGACGCCGACTTGTTGTATGAAATCTGTATCTTGAAGCGCTTGGCAGGAGGAAGTTTATGAGCAATTATTTACAGGTAGTAGACGAATTAACGGCGTGCCTTTCTTCGCGCGCGCCCTTTGTGATTCTCGAAACGGAAGAAAGAGATCGGGCGCAGGAAGCGTTGACCGCTTCTGCACGGGAACTCAATGTGGAGATCGAATTCTATACCGATTGCGGACAATTTGTCGAACTTCGCCGCGGCGAGAAGAAGATTGACGTTTCTGGCGACCCCTATGGGTATATCGGAGATTCGCTTAAAAAACGAAGTTCGCAGATCTTTGCGCTCGGCGATGTGCGGTTTCTTGACGGCGACAACTCTTTTTCCCGCAACTTGGTTGGATTGGTCCGCCTTGCGGCAGAGAGGACAAGCACGGTTGTGGTCGTCACGGCAGACCCCGTTTGGGCAGGGCTCAATAAACTCGGTTTCAGTTTGAAACTCGACTTGCCCGACCGGCAAGAGCGGGAAAAGATGCTGAAGCAGTTCATTACACGCCACCGCATCAAGAGTCTTTCCGAAGAAAAGCTCTCGCAGGCGGCGGCGATCCTCTCCGGCTACACCGCGCTTCAGCTCGATACGGTGCTCAATTACACATTGAAACTGCGCGGCGGATTTACATACGATAATTTATGCGCCGTTGCAATGCAAAAGAACAAGCTCTTCGGCAAAGTTCCCTCCGTAACAAAGGTTCCCGTCGGCGACGTGCATGTCGCGGGGCTTGATGGAATCAAGGAATGGCTTGCGCAGAAGGAGAAGATCTTTTTTGCGGGAAAGGAAGAACTCGGGAAGAAACATCTTGCGCCGCCCAAAGGGGTGCTACTTGTGGGCGTCCCCGGTTGCGGGAAATCGCTGTCGGCGCGGCTCATCGCCAAGCAATGGCAGCTTCCGCTCTATCGTTTCGACATCGGCGCGCTGTTCGATAAATACGTCGGCGAGAGCGAAAAAAATATGCGCCTTGCCCTCGACTATATCGAAAGCGTCAGCCCGTGCGTCCTTTGGATCGACGAGATCGAAAAAGAGCTTTACACGGGCGGAGAGAGCGATACGGCAAAGCGGATCCTCGGCAGTTTCCTCTATTGGTTGCAGGAATATTCGGGAAGAGTTTTCCTTGTGGCGACGGCGAACGACATCTCCCAACTGCCGCCCGAATTGTTCCGGAAAGGCAGATTGAGCGAGATCTTTTTTGTCGATCTTCCCAACGAGAAAGAGCGGTGCGCCGCAATCGAACTTTATGCGGGGCTTTGTCTCTCTTTCCGCCTTACCAAGGGCGAACTTGCGGAGCTCACTGCATGCAGCGAGGGATTCTCTTATGCCGATATCGAATCGGCGATCAAATCGGTCGCGGAACAGGAATTCATAACGGAAAAGAACGAAAACTTTTCGGCATTAAAGCATGCGTTTGACGAGACGGTGAGTATTTACCGTTCGCAAACGGAATTGATTACAAGGACGAGGGAATGGGGCGAGCATAGCGCCGTTTCTGCGTCCGCAAAAAGGAGGTAAACATGGCAACGCAAAGTATGATTGCGGCGGCAAAATCAAAATTGAATGAGATCAGAACGGAAAATGCGCAGATCGAACGTGAGATCGGCGTGATGGTACAGGCAATTCGGAATGCGTGCACAAGCGCCACCGATGCTGGGAACAATACGCTCGAAACGCTCGGAAACGGCGAGACAATGCTGCTTTCGGATGACAATACTCTGATTGGCGTTGAAGGTGTGCGGCAGGATATCCAACGGCGGTTCGACCTTTATAAAAATATCGAAGAAGCCTATAAGACGATCCGTCAGCTCAACAACAATTTGCACGATCAGCTGGGAAACGAAAAAGTCGTGCGCCGTATGGTCATGGCAATGGTAGACAACGAAGAAAAGACCTTTGTAACCGACGAGACGCTTTCCACGCAGGCGGAGAAACTCTATACCCAAACCCAATTCTTCTTTCTCACGTATATCATGATGGATCTACAACTGAGGAGACAGGGGAAAACGGAGGCGGCGGACAGAGCGCGGAAGCAAGCCTTGGAAATGGATGCGCGTCAATCGGCTTGGGTGTATTTTATGATCGCGCTCAAGCGGAAAAACGTGAATGAACAGCGCGAATGGTTCAGCAAGATCACCGCCCGCCCTCTTACGGGTACGGAGAAGACAAACTGTAAGATACTTACAATGCTCTCTTTGAAAGAGGACGAAGAGATCGCGTCGGATATCAAGAAGTATATTGGAATGGACAAACTCACTGCAATCGACAAAGACGATGTCGTCGCCGAGATCCTTACGGGCTATCGTGGCGCAATGACGGTTGTGCCGCCTACATTCCAATATCTAAACCGCTATGTTTCGGAATACGGCGAATTGAACGAAGCGCTTCGCGGCGCGATGAATAACGAGTTGGTGGGCGCCTATGTCCAGCAGGTCTCTAAAGTCAAAGAGGAGAAAATGCGCGACAATATCATTACGATGATGTTTGATACGATCATCGAATCCTGCCATTCTCCACAGGCGCAAAAGATCTTAAAAGAAATCGAGCACCAACAGCACATCATCGACGCCAAGGGCGTTGAAAAAGAGGCGACCGTGCTGGACGCAAAGCAAAAAGTCGCGGAGACCACCGAGGTCAACCTCGAAAACTGTCTTTACGAATGGCTCAACGATCAGGAGAATTATAACGGCAAACGAGAGATCTCACTGTTTGCCTATTCCAGACTCAAGCCTTGCTATAAGCGCGCCTATCGGCAGTACACCGAAGAATATCGCAAGAGATATCAGAAGAAGGTGAATGTCACCATTGATTCTTATACGACGCAGAGCACGCTTACAAGCAGCGCGGAAGAGGTGGTAAAAATCGAAGATTATTGCCGCCGCCGCTGCCAAGCGGAAAAGGAAAAGATAAAGGATCTCCCTTCGCTGCTCTTTATGATTTTCGGTGGTGTGTTGTTGCTCGCGGGGATCATTCTCAACTTTATTCCTGCGCTCGGTTCTGGTGGAGAACTTGCGTGTTTTCTTATCGGCATTATCGGCGGATGTGTGTTGGCGATCGTCGGCGTGGCAAAGCGATACGGGAACTATCGAAAACGGATCGCGGCAGAGGAAGGATGCGAACGGGAAATTGCCAAACTCTCCGAGCAAATGCAATATGTCATAAGCGATATGGAAGCATATCGGGAGATGTACAAAACCTATGATGAAAAAGCGCTCGACGAAAACTTCTTTTGATCACAGATAAAGAGAGCGCACATGTTAAAAACGGGCAATGGTGAAAACCACTGCCCGTTTTTATATGGAAATCGGAGCCGGAGCGCGCAAAAAGGCGATGTGCTATAATGGGGGCGGAATTCGTCCTGACGCAAAATAAAATCGCATGTGCTATAATAGGAGCGGAATTCGTCCTGACGCAAATAAAATTGCATGTGCTATAATAGGGGCGGAATTCGTCCTGACGCCGAGGAGAAACTCATGTGCTATAATAGGAGCGGAATTCGTCCTGACGTAAAATGAGGAATCTATGTGCTATATGAGGAACCTATGTGCTATAATAGGGAAGGAACTTAAGGAAACGTTTGGCGCAAGCCGTTCAAAAAAATCCAAAAAGGAGGAATATATGAAACAAGAAACGGCAACTTTAAGCCAACTGCAAAGTTTTGCACCCGATTTCTCAGCGCTCAAAGCAAAACTTGGCAAATTCAATTATTTTCGGAGCATTCGGATGCAGACGATGGAGACGCGGCACAGCAATGTTCTTGCATTCCTGTTGGACAGCAAGGAAACTCATCGGCTCGGCAATTCTTTCACGCAGGCATTTTTCTCCGCAGTCTTAAAAGAATTGATTGAGGAATAGGAAGTTCGTAAATAAAATATGGACTCGCGCATTTTGTTTTTGGACTATGACGGCGTCGTCAACACGCCGATGTGGAACGAGAGGGGTACGAAAGTTTCCTACGGCTTCCCCGAGGATGGAAAAGTCAACAACTTTCAGGCGGTGCAGTGGGTCTCCGAGTTCTGCCAAAGATGCAAATTCGACATCGTTGTCACGAGTTCGTGGCGGGAAGAGAGAAATTATCGGGAATGTTTGATCGAGGGCGGCTTGCGCAAAAATATCGCAATCGCGGGCGCACTTCCCATCGATGAGACCAAGTCGCGCGGGGAACTCATCCGCGACTATCTTCTTTCGCACCCCGAAATCAAATACTACATCATCGCGGACGACGAGGAGGACCTGCTTCCCGAGCAACTGCCGCACCTTGTAAAGACAAACCCGCTCTATGGCTTTTTAGAGCCCGAATACCACACCGCCGTCGCCCTCTACATGAAGCTGAAAAGCGGAAGCAACCCCAAAGGCCGGAAAATTTAATCGGATGATTTTTCGGCAAGTCCTTCCGTTTTGGGGGGATTTTTATCTGTCACCTCTTTTTTGTTTTCAGGATATGATGATAACAGAACGTTTTGTTCTTTTAAGGACAGAGCGACGAAGGAGGAAAAAATTTATGTCTTACAAAGAACACTTCCTCGTACTTTTGCAGTGCAACTGCGGCTGCGGATGTAACTGCGGATGCGGCGGAAGCTCTTTCTACGTTCCCTCGTTCAGCGTGCGGCAGTATGTGCCTACGGGCTCGGGCACGGGCGTCACCGGCCCCACGGGTCCGACCGGTCCGACAGGCGCAACGGGCGCGACAGGTGCGACAGGTCCTCAGGGGGAAATCGGTCCTACGGGCCCCGTAGGCCCCACGGGGGAAGTCGGCGCGGTAGGCGCAACGGGCCCCCAAGGCGAAATCGGTCCTACGGGTCCTGTAGGCCCCACGGGGGAAGTCGGCGCGGTAGGCGCAACGGGCCCTCAAGGCGAAATCGGCCCCACCGGCCCCCAAGGCGAAATCGGTCCCACCGGTCCTGTAGGTCCCACCGGCCCTCAGGGTGAAATCGGTCCTACGGGTCCTCAGGGTGAAATCGGGCCTACGGGTGCGGATGCGGTCCTCACGCCCGCTGCGAACGTTGCGACGCTCGATGCCGGCGCGACGACGACGGAGATCGTCACGGCGTTCAACTCGCTGATCGACAATCTCATCGCAGCCGGTCTGATGGAAGGTCCCGCGGCATAAACAACTCCGCGGCCTCCCGCCGATCACAACCGTCAAAAAAGAAAGCCTCTCGTTTGAGAGGCTTTCTTACAGCGTCCGCCCAAGCCGTTCGGCTTGGGCGGACGCCCGTTTATGCCTCATATAAGAGAAACTTATATATACACATAATTATGTATAATCCACTGCGAAAAAAAATGACAATATTTCTCAAAAATTCTGTGAAACGATACAAAAATCCCTTCAATTTTCAAAATATTCTTTTTTTCTTGACAGAACCCCGCGGGGATATGATATACTGATATAAATATCTCACATGTAAATTATACAAGGAGGAAGAACATGAAACATTTCAGGAAAGCAATGCTTCTTATTCTCGCGCTCACAATGACGCTTGCGCTCGGCATCTTTGCCGCGGCATGCGGAGGCGGGAACAAGGTCATGCTCACGTTCACCGAGGGGGGGGGTGAGCCCTATACGTTGGAGGCGGAGGCGGGAAGCACGGTGACGCCGCCCGTTCCCGACGCGCGCGACGGCTATCTCTTCGACGGATGGTTTGCCTCGTCCGATTTCTCGGGCGGCGCGCTCGGTTCGAGCCTGACCGCACCCGAAACGGATACGACATATTACGGAAAGTGGTCGAAGGCTTATGTTCTCACACTGGCGCTGGACGGCGGCACGATGAGCGGCGAAAAGACCGTCCTTCTCAGGGAGGGCGCAAGCCTTTCGGACGCCGTGGCGGAATATCTGCCCACAAAGGACGGGTTCACGTTCGGCTCATGGCTGCTCGACGGGAAGGAACTTACCGCAAGCGACAAAATGCCTGCAGGCGAACTTACGTTGACCGCGGGATGGAAGATCGGATACACGGTGCAAGTGTATTTGCAGAATAAGACGGCGGACGGCTATGAGCTCTCCTCCGAGCTGAGCGTGGAAGGAAGCGGCTATGTCGGCGTCAAAACGACCCCCGCCGCGCCTTCCGTCACAGGCTTCCGCCTCACAAGCCATGAAAACGAGCTGACGGAGGCGGTATTGACGGAGACGGCGTCCTCCAACGTGTTCCGCTTCTACTTTGCCCGCGAGGAATATTCCGTCGTCTTTGACGCCAATCTGCCCGAAGGAATTGAGGCGGAAGGGGAGGTCTCCGAGCTGACCGCGCTCTACGAGCAGGAAGTTACCATTCCCGAAAACGGATTTTCCGCGGCGGGGCATCGGTTTGTGGGTTGGAGCACGCAGTGGACGGGCGCCGTTGAATATCGGCCAGGCGCGAGCCTCCCGCTCACGCAAGACCTTGTGCTCTATGCCGTCTGGGACGTCGGTTGCACCGACCTCTGGGGCAGCAAAGACCTCATCTATTCTCTCAGCGACGAGCCGGGGAAGGCGATCCTCGAACGCTACGGCGAAGTCTTTGAGGGAACGATCGACGAAAACGGCGTCTTTGAGATCGCCGGCATGAGCGGCATGATCTACAACGGCTCCGTGTTCGCCTACTACCGCGAGGACTATGCGGCGAAGTTCTACCTGCTCGACGGCTATTATCATGAGAAAGAGACCGAACTCATCGACAAGAATACGACGCTCACGCTCGACGGCTATCTCAATGCCACGATCAATTCGGCGGACGGGTCGGTGACGGTCGGCGCCTACGGTTACGATACCGATGAGAAGTCCAACTATATCGCGACGGAGGACGGGACGACCATCTATTTCCGTCTCGGCAGCTATCAGAATACCGCGGTGTTCGGCATTCGCGGCGACGAGGCGGACGTCTACGACCAGTTCGTTCCGATCGACGAGATCATAGGTGTGCCCGGAAGATGGACCGTTCTCCTCGACGGATACGGCACCGCGCTCCTCGGCGACGCGGCGGCAGAATCGGAAGAAGAGGTCCTCTACGAGGGCGTCTATTACTGCGAAGATTCCGGTTTCTTCGCGGGCGACGAGGAGATCAGATTCTACCATGTCTTTACCGCCGAAACAGGCGAATTGGTATTCCACAACTATCCCTTGACGTCGGGAGATGCGCTCGTCCTTAAAGACGGGCTCTCGGGCGATTACAAGGGCGAGATTGACGGGAAGGCGGTCACCGTCACGCTGAACGGGTTCGGACTTCTCGACGGCGCAACCATTGACGGCGATCCCGATTCCGCTTGTGGGTACTATACGACCGAGTCGGACGCATTCGGGACCATTCTCTACCTTTTGACGGACGACGGAACGATCACGCTCCGTCTGACGGAAGCGGGGAAATTCGAAGAGTTCACCGTAAACTATACGGAGCTTCTCTACCTGCGCACGGACGGGGTGGGGGCCAACCTGTTCTATCCCGCGATCCTGCTCTATGAGGAAAAGGACGCGATCCGCGCGGAGCTGTATATGCCCGATGACGACGACAAAGTGCAACATGTTGCAACGGCGGATTGCACGGTCCTCAACGATATTCCCGGGCGCACATTCCTCAAGCTCACGCTCAAGCAGACATACGGCGGGGCGAAAGTCATCTTCTCCGGGTTCGAGGAGGAGTTTACATCGGCGTCCATTCTGCTCGATACCGAGTCGCTCGCCTATGACGTTTACAGCGTTCTCGAATACAACGGCGAAAAATTGTACAACAAGTACACCGACAAGGACGGCTGCGTATTCTGGGAGAACCTCATCGACAGCGGCGTCAACGGGATCGGCAGTTTCTTGTTCGAAGGCGGACAGGTTCTCGAGGGCAGAGTCGTCAAAACCTATACGAACATTCAGGAATTCGGCTTCACGGCCATGGCGTTCAGATATTACAACGCGGAAGATCGTTTGGAGACCCGCTACTTCGCCCTTTGCGAGGACGGGACCTTCTTCGAGCTCGACGAAGAGCCCGACCACGCGATGCTCATGGACGAGTACGGCACAATGAAACAGCAGGCGGGCGTCTACTTCGACGGGGCAGGCAATGCGTATTACTTTGCGGAGGGGACCGATCTCTATAATCATAAGTATATCGGCGGGCC
The DNA here is from genome assembly GCA_947625695.1 of uncultured Clostridia bacterium. Taxonomy (GTDB): domain Bacteria; phylum Bacillota; class Clostridia; order Christensenellales; family Borkfalkiaceae; genus Gallimonas. The sequence goes on from CANQPO010000006.1 coordinate 17,005, forward strand.
CGTCCGCAAGACGGAGGAAAAGACCGCCTTGGGCGCGGAGATCTGGGTCATCGAGCCCGAAGAGGGGGAGCCCCTGCGGTTCGTCCTCGAGCAGGAGACGGAGAGCACCCTCCTCGCCTATGTCTACTATGAAGCGCCCGTCTCGCTCAAGGGGGAGAACGGCTCCTTTACGGCGGACGGCTACAACTACATGGCGTCCTTTGTGAGCGCGGATGGGATCAGCTTTTCGGGACTCTATCACATGCTCAACCCCGAAGATTGCTCAATCTCCGACGAATACAAGTGCGCCTATGTCATGATGGTGCAGGAGGGGCTGTTCTGGCGGCTCTATGTCAGGGCGGACGGCACGTTCGACGCGCTCTATTCCCCGCTCGGCAATATGGACGGGAGTGTCCTCATGGTGATGGACGACTCGTACAACGCCCTCGGCATGTTTATGGTGGAGTTGATGGATGGAGAGATGAGCGTCATGTATATCGGAATGGATGAGACGGTGGGTATGCCCATATCGGAGGGCAATCCGTTCGTGCCCACGGCCGACGGCGCGGTCTCCATCATGCTGATGCTCATGAATGAGGCGGAAGAGAGCGTGGAGTTCGAAACTTGGGTCCTCAGCGATTTCTCCGTAGATTCCTGCGTCATCTTTAACGAGGATATCTGCGGGCTTTACAGCGACGGCGCGGCGTCATTTGAAATGGACGGATACGGGTACGGAGTCTACACCGATCGCTACGGATTCCGCAACGAGGGCGCGTATGTGATTATCGACGATACGCATGTCGCGTTCGAGTTCGCGCAGGGCGCGGGCAGCGCGGTCCTCAAGATCGACGCCGTAACAAAGAAGTTCACGGAGATGGATCTCGAGCCATACTATGCAACCTATTACTGCGGAGATTCCACCATCGAATTTGCGGACTATGTCTACATCGACGATGAGCCCGTCGGGTTCTGGTATGCGGAGAACGATGTTGTCGTGTTCGCAATTTACAGCGATGACGACGGCACATATCATACCGTTACCTTCCATGTGGGCGAGAATTTCGTGTACGAAGGAAAGACCTACACGACCACCCCGCCCGCAACAGACTCGGGCTCGGACGCGGACGCGGACGCGGAAGCCGTTCTTTTGGGTAAATTCGACGCATAACGTTCTTTCGGAACATCTTCATCATGATAACGCAAGCCCTGCGCCGCATGCGGCGCAGGGCGTTTTTGCCTTGATTTTTATCTCGGCGGCTATCGTTTCATCACCGATTTTTGCAATCAAATGGAGTAGGCGGCGCGGAATTCGGTCGCCGTCATGCCCGTCTCGGTGCGGAAAAAGCGGAAAAAGGTCTGCGGAACGGGGAAATTCAGGTAGTAGCCGATCTCTGAGGCGGTGTAGTCCGTTTCAAGCAGCATCCGCTTTGCCTCGGCAAGCCGCACGGAGGCGATGTACCTTTTGAGCGTTGTTCCCGTCTCGGCGCGGAAGGCGGCGGAGAGGTACTTTTCGTGGTAACCGAGCTCGCGCGCAAGGACCGCGATTTTCGGATCGGTGAACCGATAGCGAAAGACGAGCTCTTTTATGCGCTCCGTCAGTCTTGCGCGGGCGGAGAGGGGCGCTTCCTGCGCCTCGACGCCTGCAAGTTCGAAAAGGAGAAAGGTCGCAAGGTATTTCAGTTGCAGTCCCTGCGGGTCGGCGCGTTGGGCTTCGAACATCCGCTGAAAGATCGTTCTTACGGCGTCCATGTCGGAGACCTGTGCCTTCTTCGGAAGAGAGCAATTCGCATTCTCCGCGCCGCAACGGAAATGCAGCCAAAAAAAGCGGCAGCGGCAAGGGTGGGTGCCGTGCTGGTAGCGGGTCGGCGGCATGAGAAGGTACTCTCCCGCATTTACGCGGTATTCCTCCTTATCGTCGCCGATGAGGAGGGTTCCTTCCGTCACGATCATGAGTTCGTAATCAATAAGGTTGCGCGTGAGGTGCCGCCAGCCGCGCTCGGGGGAGAGGAATTCCCCGAAGAGGACGGGTTCGACGGGTTTTTCGAGATCGAGTCGGATCATCTTACTTTTTGTTACCATAAAATCCGAAAATGCGCTTGTCGGATCTCCTTGAATATATTATAATGATTGTATCATAATTTTTCGGAAAAGACAAGTCTTGAACGAAAAAGACGTTTGAAAAGGGGGAAATGTGAAAATGAAACATAAGGGAGTCAAGAAAGCCATTTCCATCGCGCTCTCCGCATGCCTTTGTGTACCACTCCTTCCGTCGGCGGTCGGGTGCGGCACGAAGGGGACAAACAGCGTCGGTTTTGCGACCGTCGGCGAGACGGTGATCACCGAAAGCTACGCCGCGAACGGGCTTGCGAAGGAGCTGGACTATCTCCTCTCCATCGACAAGGACCGCCTTCTTTCCGACTTCTACGTCAATGCGGGACTTGAGCCGAAAGGAGAGGCGTATGGCGGCGGCTGGGAGCATTCCCTCATCGGCGGCCACACGACGGGACACTATCTTTCGGCGCTTGCGCAGGCGTATGCGAACGCGGGCACGCCCGAGGCGACACGGCAACAGATAAAAGCCCGCATAGAGGCGATCGTCCGCGAACTCAAGACCTGTCAGGACAATGCGACGTCGGCCGGCGCGAAGGAGGGCTTTCTTTGGGGCGCGCGCTTCATCATGGTGCCCGAACTTCAGTTCGACAACGTCGAGAAGGGCAGGGCAAACATCGCAACGGAGGCATGGGTGCCGTGGTACACGATGCACAAGCTCATCGCGGGGCTTGTTGACATTGTCGAATATACGGGGAGCGATACGGCAAAGACGGTCGTCACCAAGCTCGGCGATTGGGTGTACAACCGCGTCTCCAAGTGGGACGAGGCGACCCGCGCACAAGTCCTTGCCATCGAATACGGCGGCATGAACGACTGCATGTACAACCTCTATAAGATCACGGGGGACGAAAAGCACGCGATCGCCGCGCACAAGTTCGACGAGGACATTGCAAATCCGGGGCGGACGACCTCCCTCTTTGCGGACATCCTCTCGGATAAGGCGGACTATCTCGACGGGCGGCACGCCAATACGACCATTCCCAAGGTCATCGGCGCACTCAACCGCTATATGACCCTCGACGGCAAGACGATCGGCGGAGAAAAGGTGAACGCGGACGAGATGCTCGAGCTCGCGGAGAAGTTCTGGACGCGCGTTACTCAGCACCACACCTATATTACGGGCGGAAATTCCGAGTGGGAGCACTTCGGAAAGGACGACGTTCTCGACGCCGAGCGCACCCGCGCCAACTGCGAGACGTGCAACGCCTATAACATGCTCAAGCTCTCGCGCATGCTCTTCTCCGTAACGGGGGAGAAGAAGTATCTCGACTTCTATGAGAATACCTACCTCAACGACATCTGGGCGTCGCAGAACCCCGAAACGGGCATGACGACCTACTGGCAGCCGATGGGGACGGGGTATTTCAAAGTCTATTCTTCCCCCACGGAGCACTTCTGGTGCTGCACGGGGAGCGGCATGGAGAGCTTCACCAAGCTCAACGACAGCATTTATTATAAGAATGAGGACGAGACGGTCGTCGCCATGTACCTTGCGTCCACCCTCAAGACCGACAGCGTAAGCCTCACCCAGACTGCGGACCTCGAGAACTCCGATGAGGCGACCCTTCACATCGACGAGGGAAAGACCGAGCTCAAGCTCCGCGTTCCCGACTGGACGCAGAAGTTCGAAGTCACCCTCAACGGACAGCCCGTCACGGAGGGGACGGACGACGGGTTCGTCTCCGTTGACGTCAAGAAGGGGGACGACGTCAAGATCGTCTTTCAAAAGACCTTCAAGGCGTACTCTCTCCCCGATAATTCCAACGCCTATGCCTTCAAATACGGTCCGTTCGTGCTTGCGGCGGAGCTCGGAACGAACGACATGAGGACCTCGACGGACGGCGTCAACGTGCTCGTTCCCGCCACGCGCGATCTCGGCGGCTTTTCGGAGACCGTACACATTCAGGGGAGCAGCGCGCAGGCATTCATGGCAGATCTTTCTTCCCACTTTACGGCAAAGGACGGCAAGTTCGTCCTCTCGGGCGGGGATGAGGAACTCGTCTATTCCTACTTCTTCCGCCAACACACCCAGCGCTACGGCGTGTACTTCGAATTCCTCGGCGAAGGGGAGAATGCCGACGAGGGCACAAAGAACTACACCTTCGAGAAAATCGACACTGTCCAGCCCGGGTACGGCCAATACGAGATCGACGACTGGCACAAGATGACGGACAACGGCTCGGTCGGCTCGACCGCGGACAAGGAACTTGCGACCTCGCGCTATGCGACGGCGGGCGGCTCCTTTACCTACCGCATGGCGGTGGATAAGACAAAGACTAACCACCTTATCGCCTACTTTGCGAAGTCGGACGCAGGCAAGAGCATCCGCATTTCCTCGGGCGAGACCGTCCTTTTTGAGCGGACCCTCGAATATAACGGCCCCGACGACATGTATGAAGTGCTCATTCCCCTCCCCGCCTCCGTCGTCTCGGCGGCAGAGGACGTGACGATAAATGGTGAGACGCGTTCGCTCATTCCCGTCACCGTCTCGTCTGCGGAGGGCAATTCCGCCCGCATCGGGAGCTACCTCTATACGGCGGTCGTCACCTTCCGCGGGGAATTTAAGGGGGAGCGCGACAACTCGGTCGCCTACTTTGTCAACTGCGGCGACTACGACACGAACACCCTTCCCGCGGGAGAGAAGTTCGGAAAATACAATTCGCTTACCGAACAGCTCTTCGGCGCAGACTATGCAACGGGCATGCACTGGGGCCTTGCCGACGGCGCAGACCCGAAGTCGGGCACGGCGGGCTCGGCCTCTTCCTCGGGCGGCATCAGTTCCGCCAACACATGGGCGCAGGAAGGGCTCGCCGCGGAGGCGGGAAAGGCCGTCTCCAACCGCTACACGAAGAACCAGTTCGAAAACGACATGGCGCGGCGTCTTGGCTATGTGTTTGAACTTCCCGAAGAGGGGATTTACCGCATCGAGCTGTGCTTCCTCAACCCTTGGAACTGCTCTTCGGGCATCACCGTCTCCGCTAACGGGGAGGCGCTTTTAAGCAACATCGCCGTTCCGAACGGCACGGCGGGGCAGATCGTCACGACGGAATGCGAGGTCTCGGGCGGCTTCCTCCGCCTCGACTTTACGACCGTGGACAAGTGCATCAACCTTGCCTATATCAAGATCTATTTCGCATAAAACAGAGGATCGGAAGTACTTCGCGGGCTATGCCCGCTCGTGCCGCGCTTAGTGTACAAATAGAAACTTCGCGCGGGGCGAACCCGATGGGTTCGCTTCCTCATCGAAAACCAGCGCCCGCCCAAGCCATTCGGCTTGGGCGGGCGCCGGTACGCTCCAAACTTATTCACAAATCATTTCACTGATTTTTTTCTTATTTGTAATATCAGAATGCTTAACTCTAAAGCAAATATTGCCCCGAATACAGTTAACGATGTAATGGCAAAAGGCAATTCACGCTCTATCACCCCATTAGAAAGCGTCAATATCAAGACGATAATAAAAGGGACGCCAAGATAAACAGTCGAAAAAATATCAACGCCCAAAACACTTTCATTTCGGCCTTGCAGAAAACAAATTACACAATATACCAAAGCATAAATCGCAAATGCGTAGTACCAACCGATACCCGAAACGGAACCGCTATGCGAATAGCCGTATTCGTAACCGATTTTTCCAACCATCAATTCGAATAAGAACAGTGCAAATGCAAATTTGAAATATCGGAGAATTTTCATCATGAACTCCTTATGATATTCAATACGGAATCTCTTACCATAATTTTGCCATAATTTATACGATTTGTCAATAGCCGACAATATTTTTAATATAACGCAAGCCCTGCGCCAAGAATGGCGCAGGGCTTGCGTGGTCTTCCCGGCGAGAATCGAACTCACAATACAGACTTAGGAGGTCCGCGTTATATCCATTTAACTACGGAAAGAGATGGGTCGTTTTTATCTTACAACATTCCGGTCAAAAAAGCAAACACTTTTGCAAACATTTTCTGGAGCGGGGGAAATTTTCATGCAATAAGCCGGACTTATATCTTTCATAAGCATTTTGTAGCGTTCACAAACTGCAATCTGCGCCGAAATTTGCTATAATGGGTCGGTAAAACAAAAAGGAGCACATTTCTATGCAATATGTAGAGAGAGTTTTAAGCGAACTCAAAGCCAAAAACCCCAACGAACCCGAATTCCACCAGGCGGCGACGGAGATCCTTACAAGCCTCGCGCCCGTCATCGAGCGTCATCCCGAATACGAGCAGACCGCCCTCCTCGAGCGGTTCACCGAGCCCGAGCGAGTCGTCCTCTTCCGCGTACCGTGGGTGGACGACGGCGGCAAGGTGCACATTAACAAGGGCTATCGAGTACAGTTCAACAGCGCCATCGGGCCCTATAAGGGAGGCCTTCGCTTCCATCCCTCCGTCAACCTCTCCATCATCAAATTTTTGGGGCTCGAACAGATCCTCAAAAACAGCCTCACAGGGCTTCCCATCGGCGGCGGGAAGGGGGGCTCCGACTTCGACCCCAAGGGCAAGAGCGACATGGAGATCATGCGCTTCTGCCAGAGCTTTATGACCGAGCTTTTCCGCCACATCGGGCAGGATACCGACGTCCCCGCGGGCGACATCGGCGTAGGCGGCAGGGAGATCGGATATCTCTTCGGGCAGTATAAGCGCATTAAGAATGAGCACGTGGGCGTTCTCACGGGCAGAGGCCTGAGCTACGGCGGCAGCCTTGTCCGCACCGAGGCGACGGGCTACGGGCTCGTCTATATGGCCGAGGAGGCGCTCAAGTGCCGCGGCGACGGGTTCGAGGGCAGGACAGTGGTCGTCTCGGGCTCGGGGAACGTCGCCATCTACGCCGTGGAAAAGGCGCAAAGTTTGGGCGCAAAGGTCGTCGCCATGTACGACAGCAACGGCTTTGTCTACGACAAAGAGGGGATCAAGCTCGACGTCGTCAAGCAGATCAAAGAGGTCGAGAGGGGACGCATCAAGGAGTACGCCGAGCGCGTGAAGGGAGCGGAATACCACGAGGGGTGCAAGGGCATTTGGCAGATCCCGTGCGACGTCGCCCTTCCCTGCGCCACGCAGAACGAGATCGACGGGGCTTCCGCGCAGAGCTTGGTGAAAAACGGCGTGAAGTACGTTGCCGAGGGCGCGAACATGCCCACTACCCTCGAGGGGATCGAGGTGTTCCAGAAGGCGGGGGTGGTGTTCCTTCCCGCAAAGGCCGCCAACGCGGGCGGCGTTGCCACGAGCGCACTCGAAATGGCGCAGTCGAGCGGGAGGATGTTCTGGCCGTTTGACGAGGTGGACGAAAAGCTCAAGAAGATCATGGTGAACATCTATCACAACATGGACTGCGCCGCTAAGGAGTACGGCATGGCGGGGAACTACGTTGCGGGCGCGAACATCGCGGGCTTTTTGAAGGTCGCAAATGCGATGATGGCGCAGGGTATTGTATAAATTTTGTTTATTGTTTGCTTGGCCCCCTCTTTACAGAGGGGGCTGTTTTTTGTTGGGAGAGGAAAAGGGCGCCTCCTCAGGAGGAGCTGTCACGAAGTGACTGAGGTGGTGGATAAGGCGGTGCATATTCAGAACGAAGGACACCACCCCCTTAGTCCCCCTCCAGTGGAGGGGGTTCCGTTGGGTGCCGCTTACCCCCTCAGTGGGAGGGGGATAGGGGGGTGGGGATAATACGCGGAGGTATATTTTGTGCGGAAAATTCCCAAAATCCTCCAAAGAGGGGAGGTGTATTCTTGGAAAGGAAGAAGTCCGTGCCCCAAACCCCTCATCCGGTCGTCTCAAACGGGCGCAAAGGGGCGGTTGCGCTTTCCCGAAACAAATATCTCGTAAATTGTTGACACTTCAAGTCGAATATGGTATAATCTTGACAATTCATGTGGGAGAATGTCGCTTCGGCGTATATGAAAGAACAAAATCATTTGCCGTCTGAGCCCATCGCTTTTTTCGACGGCTCCAAATCGCTCGCGGGAGAATTCTTGTCCTCGCTCGGCGAAATGTGGGAGATCTTTCCTCTTCTTTCACAAAAGATCGTAGAGTGGCAAACCCAGCTCGACCGCTCCGAATACACCGAAGTGCAGGCGGGCGTTTTCGTGCATAAGACGGCGAAAATTGCGCCCACCGCCTATCTCGGCGCGCCCTGCATCATCGGCGCGGGCACCGAAATAAGGCACTGCGCCTTTATCCGCGGCGCGGCGCTCGTCGGACGCGACTGCGTCGTCGGCAATTCCGTCGAGCTCAAAAACTGCATTCTCTTCGATGGCGTACAGGTCCCGCACTACAACTATGTGGGGGACTCCGTTCTCGGCTACCGCGCCCATATGGGGGCGGGTTCTATCACGTCGAACATCAAGTCCGACCGCACGAACGTCACCGTAAAATGCGGCGATGTGCGCGTTCAAACGAACTTGAGAAAATTCGGCGCGCTCATCGGCGACTTTGCCGAGATCGGCTGTAACTGCGTGCTCAACCCCGGGACGATCGTGGGAGCGCGCACTTCCGTCTATCCTCTTCTCTCCCTTCGCGGCTTTTACCCACAGGACAGCATCGTGAAGAGCGCGGAGATCATCGTCCCGAAAATTTAACGAAGGAAACAAAATTACATGGGAAAATATTTCGGCACGGACGGGTTCCGCGGGGAAGCGAACGTCACTTTGACGACCGATCAGGCGTATAAGGTCGGGCGGTATCTCGGGAACTACTGTGCAAGAAAGAAGAAAAACGGAGAGCGGGCGCGCGTTGTCATCGGCAAGGACACCCGCATTTCAAGCTATACTTTTGAATACACGATCGCCGCGGGGATCTCCTCCTCGGGGACGGACGTGTGCATGATGCACGTCACCACGACCCCCTCCGTCGCCTACATCACCCGCACCGACCGTTTCGATTGCGGCGTCATTATCTCGGCGAGCCATAATCCCTTCGAGGACAACGGCATCAAGATCATCAACGGCTCGGGGGAGAAGATGGACGGCGAGGTCATCGCGGGCATCGAGGACTACCTCGACGGGAAGATCGGCGAGCTTCCCTTCGCGACGGGCGACAAGATGGGGCACATCATCGACTATATTTCGGGCAGAAACCGCTATATCGGCTACCTCATCTCCCTCGGCATGTACTCCTTCCGCGACAAGCGGGTCGCGCTCGACTGTGCGAACGGCGCGGCGTGGAGCATTGCAAAGTCTGTGTTCGAGGCGCTCGGCGCGCAGACGCAGGTCATCAACGCCGAACCCAACGGGCTCAACATCAACAAGGACGCAGGCTCCACCCACATCGAGGGGCTGCAACAATATGTCGTCGAGCACGGGTGCGACATCGGTTTTGCTTACGACGGCGACGCCGACAGGTGCCTCTGCGTGGACGAAAAGGGGAGGGTGCTCACGGGCGATCATATCCTCCTTTTGTATGCAAAATACATGAAATCGCGCGGAAAGCTCGTCACCAACACCGTCGTGACCACCGTCATGTCCAACCTCGGACTGTATAAGGCGCTCGACGAGGAGGGGATCGGTTACGTCAAGACGCAGGTCGGCGACAAGTATGTGTACGAGTACATGAAGGAGCACAAGAATAAACTCGGCGGGGAGCAGTCGGGGCACATCATCTTCTCCAAATACGCCACGACGGGCGACGGCATCCTCACCAGCCTCAAGGTGATGGAAGTTTTGCAGGCGCGCAAAGTTCCCGCGAGCAAGTTCTTCGACGAGCTCACCCTCTACCCCCAGAAGATCGTCAACATCCGCGTTGCGGACAAGTCCGTTCTCTCGGACGGCGCCGTACAGGCGGCCGTAAGGGAAGCGGAGGAGGCGCTCGGCAGCGAGGGCAGGATCCTCGTGCGGGAATCGGGCACGGAGCCCCTCATCAGGGTGATGGTGGAGGCAAAGACGGAGAGCGAATGCGTGGAGCTGGCGGAAAGGGTCGCCTGCGTCATCCGCGCCGCCGCAGGAACGGAGGGGGAGTAATTCCCCACAAATGAGAGAGTAAGGAGATCTGCGCACCATGTGTGGGATCGTAGGATATATCGGCAAAAAGCAAGCCGCGCCCATTTTGCTCGAAGGGCTGAAAAAACTCGAATACCGCGGGTATGACTCCGCGGGTATCGCCGTGCGCGGCGAGCAGGGCATTGAGGTCGTCAAAACCCCGGGAAGGCTCTCCAATTTGGTGGAAAAGACGGCGGGCGGCGCGCTTTTGAAGGGCACCGTCGGCATCGGGCACACCCGTTGGGCGACCCACGGCGGCCCCAGCGAGTGCAATGCCCATCCCCATTGCAGTGCGGACGGCGCGGTCACCGTCGTCCACAACGGCATTCTCGAAAATTTCAGAGAGCTCAAGGAAAAGCTCAAAAAGAGCGGCTATGAATTCGGGTCGGAGACGGACACGGAGGTCATCGCCGCCCTCATCGGCTATTATTACAGTAAGTGCGGAGACCCCCTTCGGGCGATCTCCCGCTTTATGCGGCGTGCGCGGGGAGCCTATGCGCTCGCCGTTTTATTCCGCGACTTCAAGGACGAGATCTTCATCTCCCGCAAGGACAGCCCGATGATCGTCGGCGTCGGCGAGGGGGAGATGTTCATCGCCTCCGACGTTCCCGCCATTTTGAACCATACGCGGACGGTCTACTATGTGGACAACCTCGAGATGGCGCGCCTTTGTGCGGACGGCGTCGTCTTTTACCATGCGGACGGCGAGGTCACGGAAAAAGAGCCCGTCACCGTCGATATGGACCCCTCCGCCGCCGAAAAGGACGGCTGGGAGCACTTCATGATCAAGGAGATCCACGAACAGCCCCGCGCCGTTTCGGAGACCTTCCATCGCTACGTGCAGGGGGGAAAGATCGACTTTTCGGAAGCGGGCGTTGAGGAGGATATCTTAAAACCTTCCCACATCGTCATCGTGGGGTGCGGCTCTGCCTACCATGTGGGCGCGGTGCTCCAATACGTCATCGAGGAGCTCGCCCGCATTCCCGTGCGCGTGGAGCTCGCTTCCGAGTTCCGCTACCGCAACTTTATCTTTGAGGAGAACACCTTAGTTGTCGCCGTCAGCCAATCGGGTGAGACGGCGGACACCCTCGCCGCAGTGCGCGAGGCAAAGGCGCACGGGGTCAAGACGCTCGCCATCGTCAACGTGCAGGGCTCTTCCATTGCGCGCGAGGCGGACTACACCCTGTTCACCGTCGCGGGCGCGGAGATCGCCGTCGCCACGACCAAGGCATACAGCGCACAGCTCATCGTGGGGTATCTTTTGGCCCTTGAATTCGCCCGCCTCAACGGGAAGATGGGGGAAAAGGAATACGCTTCCGCGCTCGCCGAGATTGATTCTCTTCCCGAAAAGATGAAAAAGATCCTCGACTCTAAGGCCGAATATCAGAAGTTTGCCGCGGAGCACCTCGGCGTACACGACGTTTTCATGATCGGAAGGGGAGTGGACTATGCCGTCTGCATGGAGGGTGCGCTCAAACTCAAGGAAGTCAGCTACGTCCATACCGAGGCGTATGCGGCGGGCGAACTCAAACACGGCACCATCAGTCTCATCGAAGAGGGCACCCTCGTTGTGGGCGTGCTTTCCCGCGACAGCATCGCCGAAAAGACGGCTTCCAATCTCGAAGAAGTCGTCTCGCGCGGCGCAAACGTCGTGAGCTTGGTGCGGGAAGGCTGCTCTGCCCAGCACAGTCAACCCGGTACGGTGTGGACGGTCCCGTCCGTGGCGGAATGCTTTGCGGCGAGCCTGCTCGTGCTGCCCCTCCAGCTTCTGAGCTATTATGTGAGCGTGCAGCTCGGCCATGATGTGGATAAACCCCGCAACCTCGCGAAGAGCGTTACGGTAGAATAAAGAAACGACCAAGGAATTTTCGGAAATGAAAAGGTGGAACAAAGGCGAACGGCTCAGGCTCGGAAGGATCGTCCTCTTCGCACTATGCGATCTTGCGGCGATCTTTGTCTCTATGCTGATCGCATGCGCATTGACGCAGAGAAATATCCGTTTCGACCTTGAATTGCTCTATTGGGGGCTGTTCAACATCGGGATCGTCTACCTGAGTTTCATCCTTTTCCGCATCTATTTCATCATCACGCGTTCGGCGGGCATCTTCGATACCTTAAAACTCTGCGCCGCGCTCCTCTTGATTGCTGCGGGGGAACTGCTCTTTGCGGGGTTTGCGGATATCGTCGATCTCTCCACCGCCATCGTCTTTGTCGTTGTGCTTGCGAATTTCGTCCTCATTCTCCGCTATGCGCGCCGCACACGGCTTGCGCTTCACTATCTCATCCACCGCTCCGAACGAGGCCGCACGCGAGCCATGATCGTGGGCGCGGGGAGCGCGGGCACCGAGCTCATCCGCGAGATACAGACGTCGGATAAGATCAGCTATCACCCCGTGTGCATCGTGGACGACGACCCCGTCAAGCAGAAGACGACGGTGGGGAATGTCAAGGTCGCGGGCACTTCGGAGGACATTCCCACCCTCGCGCGCAAATATGCCGTGGAGGAGATTTTGATCGCCATGCCCGCGGCGGCGAAAAAGGACGTGACCCGCATCTTCGAGATCTGCAAAAAGACGGGGCTTCCCGTCAAAATTCTGCCCGGGGTCTACCAATTCGTCACGGGCGAAACGGCGGTCTCCGCCCTCCGCGAAGTGGGAATTTCCGACCTCTTGGGCAGAGAGCAGGTCACTGCGAACTTGGAAGAGATCGCGGCGTACCTCGAGGGGCAGACGGTGCTCGTCACGGGGGGCGGCGGCTCCATCGGGAGCGAGCTCTGCCGCCAGATCGCGCGAAGCAAGCCCAAAAAGCTCGTCATCGTGGACATTTACGAGAACAACGCCTACGACATCGAGCAGGAACTCAAGCGGCACCATCCCGAGCTCGACCTTGCGGTGCTCATTGCAAGCGTGCGGGACAAGGGCAGGCTCGAAGATATTTTCCGCTCCTATCGCCCCGACATCGTGTTCAATGCGGCGGCGCACAAGCACGTCCCCCTCATGGAGACGAGCCCCAACGAGGCGGTGAAGAACAACGTGTTCGGCACCCTCAACTGCGCAAGGCTTGCCGATAAATACGCCGTCAAGACGTTTGTGCAGATCTCCACGGACAAGGCGGTCAATCCCACCAACGTGATGGGGGCGACCAAGCGCATCTGCGAGATGATCATTCAGACCATCGGGCGGCACAGCAAGAACACCAACTTTGTCGCCGTGCGCTTCGGGAACGTGCTCGGCTCCAACGGCTCGGTCATTCCGCTCTTTAAGCGGCAGATCGCGGAAGGGGGCCCCGTCACCGTCACCGACCCCAACATCATCCGCTACTTTATGACCATTCCCGAGGCGGTGCTGCTCGTCTTGCAGGCGGGCGCCTACGCGAAAGGCGGGCAGATTTTCGTGCTCAATATGGGCGAGCCCGTCAAAATTTACGACCTCGCCGTCAACCTCATCAAGCTCTCGGGGCTCACGCCGGGGAAGGACATCGAGATCAAGTGCACAGGCCTCCGCCCGGGCGAAAAGCTCTTCGAGGAGCGGCTCATGGACGAGGAGGGAATGCAGACGACCGAGCACGGGCTCATCAACATCGCAAGCCCCATTCCCCTCGACGAGGAGTTCTTGTGGAAGAAGCTCGACGAGCTCTATGCGGCGGCATATGCCGAAACGGACGACATGCGCCGTCTCATCTCCGAACTCGTCACCACTTACCAATATAAAAAGAACGATAGAGTAGAATAATATTTTGCGGCGGCGCGGGCATTCTGCCCGCGCCGCCGCAGTTTTTATTGTCACCTGTCCCGCTGTCTCAATTTGTCATTTCGACCGAAGCCGCAGGCGAAGTGGAGAAATCTCGCCTTATTATAATGCGGTAGAGATGTCTCGACTTCGGCTTTCGCCTCCGCTCGACATGACATTTTGGAATGGCTCTCGCGTTATTCTAATCACGTCACCCTGAGCTTGCCGAAGGGTGTCCGAATTATAAACAAGGACATGTTGACTTTCGTGCCGCGCTTAGAAAACAGAACTGCGCGCGGGGCGACTTCGGCTTACGCCTCCGTTCGACATGACATTTTGGAATGGCTCTCGCGTTATTCTAATCACGTCACCCTGAGCTTGTCGAAGGGTGTCCGCATTATAAACAAGGAAATGTTGACTTTCGTGCCGCGCTTAGAAAACAGAACTGCGCGCGTTTGTATCTTTACGACACCCCTTCCGTCACGCGCGGAGCGCGTGCCCCCCCACCCCTCAAGGGGTGGGCAAGGAGACATGGTAACTTCCCCGCGCTCATAACTACAATTGACAAACAACTTGGCGCAGTTGACAAACTTTTTTTCTTGCATTTTCGGCGGCGGCGTGCGATAATCGGGAAAAAGGAGGGCGTTATGAAAAAATTACATCTCGGCTTCGGCATTGCGGCGCTTTGCGTATTTGCCATCGGGCTTATTCATGGCGGGATCGCGTGGATCGTCGCCGAACTTACCTGGGACCCGCACCTCACGAGTTTTCCCACATTGGCCGCGTTCGTGTTGCCGCTTCCCTTTTACGCCTTGGGCGTTGCGGCGGTGCTCCTTGCGTGGCTTGCTGCGTGGGGCGTCTTAAGAGCGGTGAAAAAAAGTCATTGCAAAAAGCAAGACGGCGTGCTATAATGAGAGTATGAAATTGTTGGGCGAAAAAATATGGCGGCTCAGAGAGAAGAGGGGACTCTCGCAGGAGGAATTTGCGGAACTCCTCGGCGTGTCGCGGCAGACCGTCTCCAATTGGGAGAACGACAGGGCGACCCCCGACGCTTACAAACTTAAGCTCTTGTGCGAAGTATTGCAGGTGAGCGCGGACGAACTCCTGGAAACGGGTGCCGAGCATGCGGACCCGCAAGGGACTGCGACCTTGCAGGAGGAGACGAAAACACTCGGGAGCGAAGAAGTGCATTCCGTCCCGCCCGAAAAGCGGAGCGGGCGGACGGTGTTCGCCGTCTTGCTGAGCGTGCTCGCCGCCGCGCTCGTCGTTGTGGGAATCATTCTTATCGCGCTGCCCGATACGGGGCACGGCGGGACGAGTTCGATCGTCATCTTCACGCCGACGTTCGGCGGGATCGCGCTCTGCGTGCTCGCCATAGGGCTCCTCATTCCCGCGCTCCTTCTCTTCTTTAAGAGGAAATAAAAAATACGCCGCGGGGCGCTTTTCTCAGAAAAGCGCCCCGCGGCTTTATGATTATCAATTAAATTTTATCGGTTACGACCTTTCCGTGAGGCTTCTTTTGCGCCTCTGCCGCTGGGAGGGTTCCGCGCCTGTCCTTGCCGAAGAAGAAGAGCGCCACTGTGCCGGGGCCAACGTGCGAGCCCGTGCAGAGGTCGTAATACTCGATAATGATGTCCTCCGCGCCGATCTCGCGGATGAGCCCCGCAAGGTACTCCGCGTCCTCCTTGCAGTCGCCGTGGCAGATGGCGACCGTCTGCTTGTCGTAGTCAAAGGCGTGTTCGCGGTACGCCTCCGCAAGCGCCATGAGCGCCTTTTTCCTGCCCCGCTCCTTGCCGTAGAATACGATCTTGGTGTTCGCGCTGCCGTCCGCGCGCAGAACGGGTTTGATGTTGAGCAGGGTCCCCGCAATCGCAAGGGTGGTGGAGATGCGCCCCGTGCGCTTTAAGTATTTGAGGTCGCCCACGGTGAGATAGCTGTTCGTCTTGAAGGCGTTTTCGCGCGCCCACTTTGCGGAGGTCTCCGCGCTCTCACCGAGGTCGCGAAGATCTGCTGTCTTGAGTGCGAGCAAGCCCTCGCCCATGGAGGCGTTTTCGCTGTCAATGACATAAACTTTGCGCTCGGGGAAGTCCGCCTCGAGCATTTTGCCCGCCTCCTGCGCCTGCTTGTTGGTCGCGCTGATCCCCGAGGAAATGGTGAAGAGGATCACGTCGCTTCCCGCTTGCAGGGAGGGGAGAAGGGCGTCGTAAAAGGTCTGCGCGTTCATGAGCGAAGTCTTTACTTCCGCGCCCGCGCGCATGTCATCATAGAACTTTTTTGCGGTCTCTTCGAAGGGGACGTCCTCTTCATAGCAGAGGCGGTCCTCGCCGTTCACCGTCATATGATAGGAAATGGTGCGGATGCCGCGGCTTTTTGCAAGGTCCTTTGGAATGTTCGCGCCCGAATCCACATAAATATCGAATAATTTCATGAAAAACACCTCCGTGCATTTCTATGATTAGCATAACGCAAAATGCCTCAAATTACAACCTACTTTGTTCGGAAATCTGTCTCCTCTTTCCCGTTTGCGTTCTATTTCGACGATTGTCGCTCTACTAAACAAAAAATCGGCTCTACTCACAGTAGAGTTGCCCGTTTTTGGGGATATGTATGAGGTTTTGCGGGGTAGACATTCTAAACCACGTCATGTTGAGCGGAGCGAAGCGGAGTCGAAACATATCCTTGTTATAATGCGGACACCCTTCGACAGGCTCAGGGTGACGTGATTAGAACGGCGGGACAGGGTGACGTATTTAGAACAGTGTGGAGCCGAACCCATTTCCCAACAGTCATTTCGGTTCGTCTCCTTTGGGAAGTTCTCTTGCGCGGCGGAAAAATTTCAAAAAGCGAAACGTATTATCGACTTTTTATTAGTTTTATTTAGATTTCTTCAAAAAAACACCATATATTGTTATAGCCAAACGGTGGAGATACGCTTGACGTTATTGAACCGATTTGTTAAAATATAAAATAGTAAAAAGACATTATTTTATTATGTATTGATCAAATTACTTTCCGCGGCAAAAGCGCGGAGGATCGGAGGAAAACATGAAGAAATATTTGTGCAGGACGATGCTCCTTGCGGCGGCGCTCGGGTGTATGGCAACCAGCCTCGCCCTTGCCGCATGCGACAGCGTCCCCGCAGAGCACGAGCATGTGTACGGCGTTTGGCAGACGGACGCTTTGGCATCATGTTCTGAAAACGGTTCGAGGCGCCATGTCTGCCTCGTTTGCGGCGAGAGCGAAGAGGAGGAGATCCCCGCGCTCGGCCACGATTGGGACGGCGGAGTCGAGACGAAAGCGCCCACCTGTAAAGAGGAGGGGGTGCGCACCGAGACCTGCCGCCGCTGCGAGGAGATGCGCACGACGACGATCCCCGTCTCTCCGCACGATTGGGAGGTGACGGAACTCATGCCCGCCACCTGCCTCAACGAGGGGGAGGCGTTCCGCGTCTGCCTCGTCTGCCAAAAGGAGGAGACGTTTGTTCTGCCCAAGACGGGGCACCAATACGATTACACCAAGCCCTTGAGCGAAAGGGCCGCGACCTGCACGGAGGACGGCGAGAAGGTTTTCAAGTGCATGTTTTGCGATGATCTCAAAACCGAAACCATAGAGAGCAAGGGGCACCGTTGGAAGGCGGGAGAGACCGACCGTGCGGCGACCTGCACAGAGGATGGTGAGCGCAACCGCACCTGCCTCGTCTGCGGGACGACGGAAAAGGAGACGCTCGGCGCTCTCGGGCACAGCTTTGCGGGGGAATATACGGTGGACGAATATCCGACCTTCGATCATGAGGGAAGCAAGTCCTACCACTGCACCCGCTGCGGCGCAAAGAACGGGGAGACAGTCATTCCCAAACTTGAGGAGAACGTCCCCATCGACTACGAATTCCGCATTCTGCGCAATAACGGCGAGTACTTTTCCGACCCCGCGATGGTCGTCACGGTGTACGACGGAGAAGAAAAGGTCGCCGAGAGCAACCGCTCCACCCTGCAAAACGGCGTCTTTACCGTGAGTCTCAATCCCAAGACCTACACCGCAAGGGTCACCAAACTCCCCGACGGCTATTCCGCGGAGGAGAGCTACACGGTAGAAGCGGGCGATCCCCGCTGCAATCTCCGCGTGACGGCCGCGCCCATTTCCGCCGTCCCCGACAGGACGACCCGCTATTCGCTCGGCTCGGTGATGCACGATTTCAAGATCTCCGCTTCCAACACGACGGACGGGAATGAGTACACCCTTTCCGACCTACTCAAGACCAAAAAGGTCGTCGTGCTCAACTTCTGGGCGACGTGGTGCGGACCCTGCCAGAGCGAATTTCCCATCATTAACCGCGTCTATCAGGAACTCAAGGAGGAGATCGCCCTGCTTGCGATCGACCAGAGCACATCTGACGATATGCCGGGGGTCAAGCAGTTTGCCGCGACCTACGGGCTCTCCTTCCCCATGGCGCTCGACTTAGTCAACCGTCTGCAGAGCATGTTCGGCGTCTCGAGCATTCCCACGACCGTCGTCATCGACGGAGAGGGGGTGGTCTGCGAGATCCACACGGGGGTTCTCAACTCGGAGGACGACTTCCGCTCCATGCTCGCGCCCTACCTTGCCGACAACTATTGGAAGGCGGGGGAGAGAGCGAAAACGGCAACGGCGGTGCGCGCCGAATGCATAGAGTGCGTCTTGCCCGACAAGCGCGAACGCGACTGACAGATTTGGGAGAACGACATGAAAAAGATCAAAAAAATACTTATCCCTGTATTTCTCATCGTTTTGACGCTCTCGCTGGGGCTCTTGGTCTCCGCATGCGCAAAAAAAATTAAACTCACCTTTGAAACAAACGGCGGCACGCCTGTGGAGGAAGCGGCGGCGGAAGTCGGCTCTTCCTTTGAAATGCCCGTCACCGCCAAAAACGGCTACGTGTTCGAGGGGTGGTATTCCTCCGCCGACTTTTCATCCGCGGCGGCGGGGGCGGAGATCACCGTGCCCGAGGAGGATACCGTCTACTACGCAAAGTGGGCGACCGCCTACACCGTGCATTTCGAGACGGACGGCGGGGTGTTTGCAGAGGGCATGCCCACCCTTTCCCTTGCGGAGGGAGCGAACGTCTATGACGCGGTCAAGGAGATCAAACCCACCAAGAGCGGGCTTGAATTCGGCGCGTGGGCGATCGGCGACGCCCTTCTTACGCGGAGCGACAAAATGCCCGCGGGCGAGCTCACCCTCACCGCAAAATACACCGTCGGCTTCACGGTGGAGACCTATCTTCACAATCTTTCGGGCTACAGCTACGTCTTGGGCGCGGAAAAGATCAGCGGCCGCGACTATGTGGGAACGAGGCTCTCGCCCGAAGCTCCCGCCGTCAACGGATTTACTCTCACACCGATCTTCCCGATGAAGAGACGCCCGTCGAAACGCTCGTGCTCTCGGAGACCGCTTCCGAGAACGTGTTCCGCTTCTATTACGAGAGAGTGCAATATCGCGTGATGTATCTTCCCAATCTGCCTCAAGACGAGGTAGAGGGAGAAGCGCCTTCTCAAGCCGTCATCTACGGCGGCACGACGGCGGCGGCCGAAAACACCTTCACGGCGGAGAAATACCGCTTTCTCGGGTGGGGGACTTCTCCCACCGCTAACGCGGTAGAATACCGTGCGGGCGACGAGGTCACCGTGACGGGCGATACCGTCCTCTATGCGGTATGGGAGAGGGGATATTGCGACCGTTTCGGCAGCAACGACGTCATCTTCTTCCCTGAGGCGGAGCCCGAAAAAGCCATTTTGCGGCGCGGCGGCTGTGAATTCGAAGGGACGCGCGAAGGAAACAGCTTCACCTTTACGATTTCCGAAGGCAAAACGCTCACGGGCTCGGTGTTCGGCGCGATGTTCTCCTATAGGCGCGAGGAACTTGCGGGCAAATACGTCCTCTATGACGGCTATGCCGACCCCGAATACACGGGTATTTTCGACGAATCGCGTTTCGACGACTCCGTTACCCTCGTCATCAACCAATATCTCGACGCCATTTACAGCGACGGCGAACGCTCCGTAAGAGGGACGGTCGAGTACGACGACGAGAATGGGGATTACCGCTTTACGGGCGAGGGCGAGAGTTTCCACTGCCTGTTCAGCGACACCGACCTTCCCGCCCATCCGCGCGTCTTTTCCATCGGCGGCGAGGAGGCGGACGTCTACATTGATTGGTGGTTCATCGGCGATACGGGTTTGGGCTTTTCCAACGGCAACGTGCTCATTCTCGACGGCTACGGCACGGCGATCCTGCAATACTCCGCAAACGGGTTCCCCCTCCAATTCACGGGCTCCTACTACATCATGGGCGAGTACGTTGCAAACGGCTACCCCATGAAGAAGATTTACTGCGAAGTCAACGACGACATGGGGATCCTCGGCGACACAGAGGGCATTTACGGCAACTACATCTACACCTTCCCGCTCAGCGAGATGATCGAGACGGAGGGGGCGGAAGAGGAACGCTTCTCGGGGTACGTCATCGCGGAGGAGACCCACCGCGGCGAATTCAAGGCTCTAGATGGCTCCACCCTCACATTGGACGGCTTCGGCATCTTCCCCGACAGCGTGGAATATAAAGACGCCTCGGGCGAGACCGTGTATAAAAGCGCCTATGCCGTGGAGAGCGACTACACGACGGGCAGGGTGATTGTCGTAGAGCGGGAAGAGGGCGTTGACTACTTCAAGCTCTCCGCAACGGGCAAGAGTTTCGAAAAACTATCCACGGAGACGGCGAAGAAGTACAAAGAGTACCGCCTCGTGAACAGCATGCTCGACTTCCCCCTCGTCGTTATCTATGACGAGGAGACAACGGACGGCTTCAAGACCGAGCTCTATATGACCGAGAACGACGGCGACACGGTGGTGCTCGCGGCGGACGGCTATTGCACGAAAAAATCGCTCGGCGGGGGATTTACCCAATACACCTTCACCCGCAAAGCGCTCTACAACAACTATCTCGACGCGGAGCTCCCGCGGACGATGGAGTTTTACACGACGGTCGTCATCAGCTCGGAAGCGCTCGACGAAGTCGAAGTCTACTGCATCACCAAGTACAACGACAGGGAGTACGCCCGCATCATCGAGATCGCGGGGGAGGGGACCCTTTGGGCGAACGACGAAGTCACCCTCACGGGGATCGGGTCGCTCCTCTTCCGCGAGGACAATACGGTGGTGGAGGGGAGCTTTTCGGAGACGCAGAACAGGTATTTCCGCGGCACATACGGCACCTTTGTCTACGGCGACGGCACAAATACCTACATGCTACGCTTCGACATCGCCGCGGGGACGGAGGAGAACGAGTGGGTCGGGACCCTCATCGAGGACGTGGAGACCGAGCTCTACTTCTACTATTACGACCCCGAGACGCGGCAGGGGGTGTACCTTGTCGATCTTGTGCTCGGCGCGGACGGCGCCGCAAGCTGGAACGACGACCGCAGCTACGGTACGTGGCAGCGGGGCAGTTACGCCGTGACGGGCTACACCGTTCTCGGCGATGAAATTTACACTCTCACGATCGGCGGCGCGGAAAAGTTCGAGTTCATTATTTACAACTATCTGAACCCCGACGGCACCACAACGCCCATCTACTTCCTGCATGACGAGGCGTATGAGGACACTTACACCGCCGCCGACGGCAGTACCCTCGTTCTCGACGGCTTCTACCGCGCCTCCTATACCGTGAACGGCGTGACGACGCTCGGGACCTATGACGTGGACGAGGACGGGTATGCCGTCTACTTCACCCCCGAAAACGGGGAGGGGAGGTTCTTCGAGTTCGAGGGCAGTGACTCCTTTGTCGCCCTCGACGCGGCGTATGGGGAATGGTACCTCGTCAACAGCAGCTACGAGATCATCAATAATTCCACCGTCTTTTTCGACGGCAAGGGTGGGCTCACGGTGGTCCCCGCGGGCGGCGAGGAGAAGAAGGGCATCTATTCCCTCGTGAGAACGGGCGATCTTCTCGAATGCAAGGTCACAGCCGATCTCGGCGGGAGCTACGGCGTAGGGGAGTATTTCGTCTCCCTCGAGTACTTCCCCAATTCCAACATGTACGCCTGTGTCATTTACGACAAGAACACGACGGGGGTATTTATCGACGAGAATTGGAACGTCCTTCGTCTCGACGGCTACGGCAACGGAACGCTCTACACCGCCGACCGCGGCATGGTGGGGAGCGGGTATTATTACGTGGTGGACGAGGAGAAGAACTTCCTCGACTTCACCTTCGATACTTCCTCCGTCTACGGGACGGACGCCTATATCGTGCTTGACGTCGAACACAACACCTTCCAATTGCAGGACTATTCGCAGTTCGGGCTCGTGTACTTCTCCAAGGACATGGACTACATCGTGTTCGATACGGACGGCGGGGTGTATGTGGGCAATTCGAGCGGGTATTATCTCGTGGAAGAGAACGGCATTACGGCGTACCTCTACAGCTATTCGGCGGAGAGTTTCGTCAAAACGCCCATGCCCGCTCTCACCCGCGCGCAGCAGACCTATACCTATAACAATGTGACATATACCCTCTGGGACGGCAAAGAAATTTCTTTAAACGGCACGGTGCAGCTGCTCGACAAGGACGGCAAGGTCATGGCAGGCCGCACGCCGCTCGATGCGTCCATGAAATTTATCCCCGTTCTCGGCTCCAACTACGATCTTAAAGCAAGTTTTACCCTCGAAGGTAGGGAGTACGAAGATTTCACGCTCAACTTCTACACGGACGGCGAGCTCAACCCCCGCGTGACCTACAATTCGGTGGACTATTCCATCTCGTTCGTCTACGGCGAGTCTTTCACCGTTTCGGCGGGCTTCACCTCGATGACCTATCAGGACTACTTTGCGAACTACCTCGACGAGAACGGCGCCCATCGCGGCGGCAAGATCGTCAAGGAGTGGATCGGGTTCGGGCCCGTCGTGCTCGAGGAGGCGACCTACAGCGGCGCGTTCTACTACCTGTATGACGCTGAGGCCTTCCCCGACCCCATTACGTTTGAGAATATAAAGTATGAGAATGTCGTTATCAACGGCTACCGTGCGCAGCTCGAGGACGAACTTGAGATCGTGTTTGAATTCAAGGGCACGACCTACGCCATCGACTTCTTTGAGTATGACGTCTACTATTCCCTCTATTCTTTCTACCGCTATGATACCGTTGAGGCAAACGACGGCTACGAGGTGGGGGTGAAGTATCTTCTCTACACCAACGTTGCCAACACCGCCGGCTACGGCAGACTCAAGGAGGACGGGGGAAAGCCGATGGGCGCAACCCTCTTCAAGGAGGGCAAGGCGGTCGTCACCTACGATACGAACATCGTCGTCGGCAAGCAGGCCGTCTGGATGGCGGAGTACGACAGGGACAAGAATACGGCGGGCACAGGCTATTACATTGATTTCACCGTGGAAGAGGGCAAAGTGACGGCGGCAGAGGTCACCACCTACAAGTTCTGGCAGGTATTGACGAGCGCGCGGGACTACATGGCGGACGTGTTCCTCGATGAAGATGGCAACATCGTGCATGTGCTCTCCGTCGCCTATCTCGACTATGCGGGCTCGTACACATGGATGGACGGCACGAGCGACCTTGCTCGCGGGGAGAACGGCGTTTGGACGTTCAAGGGCTGCATGGGCGGCGAGCCCGTTCCCGTCACGGTGCAGTTCCTCCGAGGCGACGACAACCCCACAACGCACAACCCCGTCTACACCATGAAGGTGCTCATCGGAAATTAACGCTCTATCGGGCGCAAAAAAATTCCCCGACTACTCGGGGAATTTTTTTGCGCTTTTTTCACACTTGCCCTCCCCCAACTTGTTGGGGGAGGGGTTTTTGCGCCTTTTTCACACTTGCCCTCCCCCTACAAGTTGGGGGAGGGGTAGGGGAGGGGGTGCCTTATTTTCTCATGAGTTTGTCTTTGCTTTGAAAGTGCAGGTGACGTTTCCGGAAACGAATTGCATCGTCATTGCCGCCCTGTCAAAGGTGAGGGTGCAGGTCATGCCCGCAGTGCCTTTCTTTTCGGAGACGAAGGTGATGACAAAGCCCGTCGCCGTTGTCTGCACCGACTTGATATAGCCCACATAGTTGTAGGGCAAACTGCCGAGGTATAGGATGGTGGCAGTCGCTTCCGTTTGGGTGAAGGAGAGGTTGTTGCGGCTGTTCTGTTCGTCCACCCACTCGATGCCGAGGAGTTCCTGCGGCAGGGCCGCCCGCTCGAGGCTGCCGCCCTCTGCAATGCGGAAGGAGATCGCCTTGAACCGCATCCCGTCCGAGGAGCTGTCGGTATAATTGAGGAGATAGGTGTGCCCCGCGGTGAGCTCAAATACCCCGCTCTTCACCGTTTCGCTGTCATTCCAATTGAGGATGATGCGAGTCGTCTGCGTATCTGTGATTGAGATGAAGAGGTGTTCGATCGTCGTCGTGAGGGTGTAAACTTTGGTCTCCGTTGCGGTCACCGTCCAATAGAATTCGCCCGACGAGAGACTGTCGCTCCAATCTTTCACAATTTCGCTCTGCGTAATGGGCTTGGGGTGCTCCTCGGTGCCGTATTCGATCTTGGGCACGCTCCCGGGGTGGTAGAGGGGAATTCCTTCTCCGCCCATCGAAAAGAGCATCACGCTCTCATATACGCCGTTCTGCGTCTTGCCGATGGAGATGTTGCAGTTCTTGCCATCCCAAACAAATTCGTAGCCGCCGTTGAAGGGGGCGAGGGTGAGCCCCGTCACCGCCTGTCCGTTCACCGTCACCGCCGTCGCCGTTGTGTCCACGCTTACGGTATAGGTGGGGTCGTTGGCGTCTACCCAAGTTCCGCTGTAAGCGGTGGGGAAAGAGAGGGTCGCTTCCGTCACGGTGAGGGAAAGTTTTCCGCCCGCGCCGCTTGCGCTTCCGTCAGAAAGGCGGAAGATATAGCGATTATTCGCGGTGAGGGGGAAGGCATACGCCTGATCGGAGGTATTCCACGCCGCCACGGTGTGTTGGCGGTTGCCCTCGAGATAGTAGACGATGAGGTTGAGGTCGCTGAACGCTTTGCCGTTCAGCGTGTAGGAGAGGGAGTAGATGCCGCTCCTTTGCGCAGTGTAGGCGCAATACAGCCTCGGCTGCCCGTTGTCGTCCCCCGCGGGAAGATCGACTTCATGCGTGCCCAAAATCGTGTTCCAGACGATGGGATTTTGTTCGGAGCCGACTTCGCCCTCGCCCTGTCCGCCGCCTTGTCCGCCGCCTTGGGTGAGGGTTGAAAGCACGGAGCTGCCGTTCCCGTCCGTTCCGCAGTCGAGAAGCTCGAGAGCTGTTCCGCTTACGCGCACGGCATAGTGCATCGTCTCCGCGCCCTTTTGGAAGTCGAATTTCAAGAGCCCGCTTTCGGCGGAGACAACTTGCGCATTGTAAGTTTGCCCCTGCTCGGTGTAGACGACGGCGCTCACCGTCACGAGAAGGCTGCGTCCGTTTCCGTCCGCCCATGTGCCAAGAAAGGGCGTAAGGTCGGGCGTATCAGGGGCGGAGGGGCCCTTTTCGGGGTCGAAACTTCCGTCCGCACGCGTGATGGTAAAGCCGACGGGCGCATTGTTTCCCGCATCGTTTTTCACTTCCATCTTGACGTCGCCTGCAACCACGTCGAACGTTTTGACGATCGCAGTGCCGTATGCCGTGACCAAAGTCCTACTGCCCTGCGTCATGATCATAAAGAAGTCGTCGCTGTCGGCAGTGAGGGTATATTTGCCCGCCGCGGCGGAGACGTACTTGATATAGACAAATTCGCCTCCGTCCGTGGGCACCGAATAATTGCCCGTGAGGGGATCCACGATGTAAGGGGCACTCTCCGTTCCCTTGCCGCTCAAAAACTGTTTTGCCTCCGTCTTTTTTGTCAGCTTGATCTCGGCGGTGGGGGAGGACTGGGAGAGGGTCTTTTCGGAATAGTTGTATTCCCCGAGCCCTTCGCCCGAGAGTTTCACCGTGTAGGTTGCGGGAGGGAGGGTGAAGGTCGCGGAGCCGTTTACAAGCTCCTTTTCTTGTGCGAGGGAGCCGTCTGCCTGATAGAGCCCCACCTTCAGTTTTGCAAGCAGAGCTTCGTCGTCGCAGGTCACCGTCACGGTAAAGGTCACGTCGGGGCGGGGCTGTTCGCCGCTCTGTATCTTCCACGTGAGCGTGTCGCCTTCGCGGTAGGGGCTGTTTCCAGCGTCGGGCATCGCCTGCATCGTATATTGCTTGCCTGCCGAAAGGGTGAACGCTCTGTAAAAGCGGTCGTCGCCCGAGATGTTGTCCAAAACCGTTTTGCCGTTCTCGTCCTCGATGATGAGTTCAAGATAGTTGATGGAAGTGGTAAAAGTGTAGGTCTCTTCCGCGGCGGGAGTGTAGATGTAGTAAACCGATGTGTAGTCATAAAATGTCTCGCTGCCGACGGAATTTTCGATCTTTTGGGGCGTAAACGAATACTCGCCAGCTAAGGTCGTCAGCACGAAGGGATTGTCCTCGCTTCCGTCGGGCTCCTTTTCCTTGGGGGTGAGCGCAATGGTCGCGCTCGGGCTCTCCGCCGTCAGCGTCACATCCTCGTAGGCGAAGTCCGCAAGCATGTTTCTCGTATCCGAAAGGGCCACGGTGTAGTTGTCGGGCGCAAGGTAGAAGCGCGCCGAGCCGCTATTGAGCGTCTGTGCCGCCGCGGCAGTCTCGCTTCCCACGGGGAACACCTTCACGGTGATCTCGGCAAGGATGGAGGGGGCGCTCTCGCAGGTCACCGTCACGGTGTAAAAGATCTTCGCGGCGGGTTTGGGGGAGAGGACCACGGTCGCAGAAGGGGAGTCCGCGGTGAGGGTGGGCTCGGTATAGGCGTAGTTTTCAAGCGCGTCGCCGAGGAGCTTCACCTTGTAGGTCGCGGGGGCGAGGTCAAAGGAGACGGAGCCGTTTACAAGCGTCTTTGCCTCCGTCGCGTCCGTGCCGTCCTCTTTGAGGAGTTTCACGCTCACGCCCTCCGCGCCCGTCACCTGCACGGTGTAAGTCACCGTCGCGGAAGCTTTCGGCGAGAGGGTCACGGTGGCGTTGGGCTTTTCCTTTGTCACGGTGGCGGCGGAATAGGTGAAATTTTCAAGCAGATCGCCGCTCAGCTCCACCGTATAGGTCGCGGGGGCGAGCGAAAAGTCCGCACGCCCGTTTTGCAACTTTTTTTCCTCGGCCGCTTTGCCGTCGGACGAGACGAGCTTCACGCCGAGCGTATCGAGCTGCTCCTGCGTAAGTTCCGCGCAGGAGACGGTTATGGAGTAGTCGCACTTTTCCTCTCCGCAGGCGGCAAAAATCGCCGCGCCCACAAAAGTACAGAGCACAACTGCCGATAAGAGTATTTTTTTGAGTAATTTCGCCATGGATCTTCCTCCTGAAAAGTTAGTCGCCGAAAGAGGGTCCGATTCTATTATACAATATAATTATCCGCAGTTGCAATGAAAAAAGGCAGAAGAATTGCTTTTTTCAAAAATTTGTGCAAAATTATACAATAAATATTGAATTTTTACACGTTTTGGGGCACTTTCAAGAGCCGCTATATAGCACGCGGGCGCGCCCGAATGGGCGCGCCCGCGTGCTCTTCTCGAAAAAATTCACAGTTCTATCGTTTGGGTCTTGAAATCGCAATAATATTCGGCGGTGACGCCCTTGAATTTCAGCACGCAATAGTCGGGGTCGGTCACGCCCTGTTTATAGAACATCTTGTCGCCGAAACGCCAAATTTCATCCTTTGTCGGCTGGTCGGTGCAGACTTCCATTTCGCCGATGATGGAAACGCCTTGATACTTGAATTTTCCGCGCTGATAAAAATAGATACAGGCCTTGTTGTTTGCCAGATACTGCTTGATCTTGTTGGACGAGGTGTTGGTGGTGAAGTAAATTTCGTTGCCGTCTATCTTGCGAGGGGCAAGCATGGCGCGGATCACGGGATAGCCTTGCTCGTTGACGGACCCGATAAATGCCGTCTTTTGTTCGGAAATAAATTGTAATATTTGTGCTTTGTCCATAGTGTTATATCTCCATAAAATTGATATTTATTCTTTCGGGTTCTTCATAAGTGCAAAAATGATCTGTACGATACCTGCAACGATCAGGACAGCTGCAAGAACAGAGACAAGTGGAAGCGATATTGAGTAATACTTATCCAAATCGTAAATGAATGCAACGACGCAGATAAGTAAAATTCCGATAATTGCTTCAATACTACCCATCAAATAAAGTAATTTTTTCATTTATCCCCCTACTCTAACAATAAATTCCTGTTTATCGCTATGATTATACTATAAAACAATACAAAAAGCAAGAGGGAGATACCCTTTGGATATTCGCCGTATAACATGCGGGCACGCCCGAATGGGCGTATCGGAACCGTCTCCACCCTTGAGTCCCTTTGGTTGCGATATAGTACAAAGGGACTCGCGCCTTTGGCGGCGGTATATAACACAAAGGCACACTCATCAGAGTGTGCCTTTGTGTTGGTGCAACCAAAGGGACTCGAACCCCCAGCCTTCGGTTCCGTAGACCGACGCTCTATCCAATTGAGCTATGGATGCAAATTTAATTATCAAGTCCGCAAAGAAGGGTGCAACTTCATCTCTCTTTCCGCCACTTGCCATACTATTATATCCGTTTGAAAGTCGTTTGTCAATGATTTTTTCGCAAGCAATAAAAATTCCACAGAAAAAAATTTTTTGTGGAATTGCTGTATGCACATATATGCTGCGAACGTTCGTTTTTCTTGTCGAATTGTGGAGAAATGTGCAAAAATGTGGATAAATTGTGGATAAGTGCTGTTTATTTGTTGAACAGAGTCGCCTTATTTTGGTTTTTTGCAAGTCAAATTTCGTCCCTCTGCGACTTATAAACCCACTCTTTTCCCCATTGGTCACGTTATAATACTTGCACAAAGGGGAGGGGATATGACTGTCTACGTGGAATTCGCGTTTGCCGAGAATTTTCTGCTTGACGGACTTTTATTATATCTCGCACTCAAATGTGCGCGGGCGCAGGTAAGGCCGCTAAGGCTCTTGCTCGCGGCGGCGATCGGCGGGGGAGAGGCACTGCTCTTTCCGCTCATCTCTCTGCCCGTCTTCCTCTTGTACTTGGTCAAATTCATGGGCGGGGCCATTCTCGCGCTCATCGCCGCAAAGGGGGGAGTAAAGACGTCTCTTTTGGTCGCCTGCGCCTTTTTTGCACTCACCTTCGTGCTCGGCGGAATGCTCGTCGCCATCTACTCCTTTTTCGGGATCGCCTATGTGGAGGGGGAGGGGTATCTCGTGGAGGGCGCGCCCGTCGCCATGGTACTTGCGTGCGGGGGAATTCTGCTCATCGTGGTCACGCGGGCGGCGCGGGCGTTCTACCGCCACAGACAGAGAAAGAAGGACCTCCTTCCCTGCCGCATGACGGTGGGGGAGAACACGGTAAAGTGGACGGGACTTGCGGACAGCGGCAACCGCCTCTCCTTCCGCGGAAAGCCCGTCTGCGTGGTCTCTGCGCTCGGCGCGCTCGCCCTTTTCAAGGGGTCGCCGCCCGTGGGGAGACTGCGCATCTCCACGGTAAACGGCAGCCGCGTGTCCCCCGTGTTCGTCTGCGACAGGCTCGAACTCGAGGGGAAGGTGAACGAAAAGGTGTATTTTACGGTAGGGGAAGTGGATTCGAGAGAGTACTCCGTCATTTTGCACACATCGCTTGAGGAGAGATCATGAAACTGTTGTCATTGCTCAAAGAATGGCTCCGAAAAATCAACGGGAGCGAAAACGTCGTCCACTATCTGTGCGGGAGCGAGGCGCTGCCCCTGCCGCTCTCCGCCGAGGAGGAGGCGGAGATGCTGAAAAAGCTCGAGGAGGGGGAGGAGCAGGAGGCCATCAAGGCGAAGCTCATTGAGCACAACCTTCGGCTCGTCGTCTACATCTCCCACAAGTTCGAGAACACGGGCGTGGACCCCGACGACCTCATCTCCATCGGCACGATCGGGCTCATCAAGGCGGTGGGGTCCTTCCGTACCGACAAAAACATCAAACTCGCCACTTATGCCTCCCGCTGTATCGAGAACGAAATTTTGATGTACCTGCGCCGCACGGTCAAGCTCAAGAGCGAGGTCTCCTTCGACGAGCCCCTCAACACCGATTTCGAGGGGAACGAACTGCTCCTTTCGGACGTTTTGGGCACCGACAGCGACGTCGTGTACGGCGGGGTGGAGAGCGGGGTGGAGAAGGAACTGCTCGCCGAGGCGCTCGAAAAACTTCCCGAGCGGGAGCGCAGGATCATGTACATGCGCTTCGGTTTGGGGGGAAGGGAGGAGATGACCCAAAAGGACGTTGCCGACGAGCTCGGCATCTCCCAAAGTTATATCTCCCGTTTAGAGAAAAAGATCATCGAGCGGCTGAAACGGGAGATCTCAAAGATGGTCTAATCGCTTGCTTCTTTTTTCGCACTCTGTTATAATGAAGAAAAAACATCGGAGAAATTTCTATGATCAAAAACGTCCCTCCCATGGGGTGGAACACCTGGAACACCTTTGCCGCGGAGATCAACGAGGAACTCGTGCTCTCGTCCGCCGAAAAGCTCCTCTCTTCTGGCTTGAAAAAAGCGGGGTATGAATACGTTGTCATTGACGACTGCTGGTCCCTCCGCGAACGGGACAAAAGCGGCAATCTCGTGCCCGATTCCGAAAAATTCCCTCACGGCATGAAGTTCGTCGCCGACGCCCTGCACAAGATGGGGCTCAAGTTCGGCATGTACTCCTGTTGCGGCGGCATGACCTGCGCGTCCTATCCCGCAAGCCTCAACCGCGAATTTTCGGACGCCCGCACCTTCGCCCGCTGGGGTGTGGACTACCTCAAATACGATTATTGCTTTAAGCCCACCACCATCGACGGGAAGGCTCTCTACCGCCGCATGGGCGCGGCGCTTGCGGGCTGCGGAAGGGACATTCTCTTCAGCGGTTGCAGCTGGGGAGCGGACAACACCCACGAATGGATCAACACGACGGGGGCGAATATGTGGCGTTCGACGGGGGACATCGTGGATACATGGGACTCCGTGAAGAGCATCATCAAACAGCAGTACGCCATTTTGCCCTACGGCGGCGTGGGGTGCTTCAACGACATGGACATGCTCATCGTCGGAATGCACGGCAAGGGGAACGTCGGCTTAAAGGGGTGCACGGACGACGAATACCGCCTCCACTTTGCGGCGTGGTGCATGCTCGCCTCCCCGCTCATGATCGGGTGCGACATCCGCGACATGGACGAGACGACCAAGGCCATTCTGACCGACCCCGTCCTCCTCTCCATTCAAAAGGACGAGCGCGGCAACCGACCCTTCCTCTTCCATAATTGGGGGAATGAGGACTGGACGATCTTTGGCCGCCTCCTTGGAAACGGGGACGTTGCGGTGGGCTTTTTCAACCTCTCGGACGGCGGCGCCAACCTTTGGGCGTCGGCGGACGACCTCGGCATTCCCGAATTCAGCGGAAAGGCGCTTGTCGGCACAGAGGCGTACACCAACGCGCCCGTGCGCGCCGTCAACGGCATTTTGAGCAAGGAACTTCCGCCGCACAGCTGCGCCGTCTGGCGTTTGCAGGTAAAGAATAAATGACCTGCGCCTGCGGAAAGGAGCTCACCTACAACGAGGCGGGACTCTCGAAAAAATTTTTGGCAGACGGACAGCTGCTCTGCATGCATTGCCTTGCAAAGCGGTTGGACGTGACCGAGGAGCGGCTCCGCGAAAAGATCGAAGAATTTTTGCGCGCGGGATGTAAACTGTTTGTAAAGGAACAATAATATCCTCGCATAAAATGCGGGGTACAAATGATTATACGGAGTTCAACGATGCATGATACTGTAAGAATGAAATTGATGATTTTGTTATTGTCAGCAATATTGATCGGAATAAGTGTGTTTTTATTTTTTCTTGATCAGTCGTTGTCGTGGACCGCTGAAAAAATTATTTCTTGTGTCATTGTGAATGTATGGTTATTTTTCATGATACCGGCATTGCGCAATTCGTATAATCTCAATCGCGGGAAGTCTTACGGAGAATGGTTTAAAATGGGTTTTGCATTTGGAGCAAGCGGAATTGCAATCCCTCTTATATTCGCGCCGTATTTTGGGTTAGTGTATTATTTTACGTTTAAAGATACTTAATAGCGCATCTACTCTTGAATAAAACGCTCTTTGCAATCATTCAGACAGGGCGGTTTGGCGGTCAGCTAAGCCGCTTTTTGCATACCGCAAAAGTAAAAAGGGAAGTGTAGGAGGGTAAAGAAAGGCGGTTCCCTAAAAATTTTTACGCTCACTGAATAAAAATCATTGACTTTCATTCATCGAATGTGGTAAAATAAAAACAATTAAAAAGGAGACTGTAAAATGAACGATTTTGTTTTTCAAAACACCACAAAGGTTTATTTCGGAAAAGACCAACTTAAACATCTCGGTGCGGAACTCAAACAGTACGGTAAAAAAGTCCTTCTCGTCTACGGCGGCGGCTCGATCAAGAGAATCGGACTTTATGAGAAAGTGCTGAAAGAAATTGCGGGCGCGGGGCTGGAGTGCTTTGAGCTTTCGGGAGTAGAACCCAATCCGCGACATACGACCGTCAACCGCGGCGCGGAAATCTGCAAACAAAACAAGATCGACGTTCTGCTCGCTGTCGGCGGCGGCTCTACCATAGACTGCACCAAGGCGATCGCCGCGGCAACTTATTACGACGGCGACGCTTGGGATTTGGTAAAGGGGACGGCTTCCGTTGTAAACGCATTGCCCATCGTCACCGTTCTCACGCTTGCGGCGACAGGCTCCGAAATGGATTGCGGCGGCGTGATCTCCAATCTGCAGACGCATGAAAAACTTGCCATTCTCAGCCCGCTGTTACAGCCCAAAGCGTCCTTTTTGAACCCCGAAAACACCTATTCGGTCAGTAAATTTCAGACGGCTTGCG